>JACVRW010000104.1 GCA_014534235.1 Thermoleophilaceae bacterium
AGCGCGGTGGCGAGAAAGAGCCGCTTGCGCCAGCGGCGCATTCCGGCTCGATCGCCGGCCCTGAGCTCGACCCTGGAGAGATAGAAGGAGGCGTGGCGCGTATCGAGCCGGCCCTCGACGCCGACCTTCGCGATCTGCCTGAGCAGGGCCGGTACGTTGTAGTGCTCGGCGTAGCCATGCTTGGCATGCACGAAGACGATGCCGTCGTCCTCGTAGCCGAGCTGGTCTATCCGAAGCCGGTCCGCCGGCCTGATCCGCGGGGTCGGCTGGTCCTCGATCCAGAGGATGATCGCGTGCTGCGGCAGCGAGTGCAGGTGATCGACGCAGACGCGCATCGCCAGGGGCGCGGTGTCCTTCGCCCGGGCCATGAAGACGCCCGTGCCGGACGTCCTCGCCACAGGTGGATCATGGGACCGGAGGTCGTCGACCAGGGCCTGCAGTGGGCCCGCCGAGCGCTTGCGCTCGGCCGTGACGAGCTCGCGGCCGCGGAACCAGGTGGCCATCACGGTGAACAGGATCAAGCCGATCAGCAGGGGGAACCAGGCCCCGTGCGCAATCTTGGTCAGGTTGGACGCAAAGAAAGCCAGCTCCGCGACCAGGAACAAGGCGGCCCCACCCGCGACGAGCCAGAGGGGCCGGTGCCAGCGATGCCGGACGATGAAGAAGAAGAGGATCGTGGTCGTGATGAGCGTGCCGGTCACCGCGGTCCCGTAGGCGAACGCGAGGTTCGCCGAGCTCTGGAACGTGACGACGAGAGCGAGCACCCCCGCCAGCAGCAGCCAGTTGATGACGGGCACGTATACCTGGCCGTATTCGCGCTCGGAGGTATGGACCACCCGCAGACGCGGGAGGTAGCCCAGTTGGGACGCCTGATGCGCCAGCGAGAACGCCCCGGAGATCACCGCCTGGGATGCGATCACCGTCGCCGCGGTCGCGAGGATCACCAGGGGGATCAGACCCACGTGGGGCACGAGCCGGAAGAACGGGGCGGCGATCGCGCCCGGGTCGTCGACGATCAGCGCCGCTTGGCCGAGATAGCTGAGGATGCAGGCCGGAAAGACGAGCAGCAGCCAGGCCCGCGTTATGGCCGGCCGTCCGAAGTGGCCCATGTCGGCGTAGAGCGCCTCGACGCCGGTGAACGCCAGCACGACCGCGGTCAGGGCGAGGAACCCGGTAGCCCCGCTGTGGAAGAGCAAGTCGGACGCATAGGTCGGAGAGAGCGCCTCGAGCACGGCGGGATGCATCGCGATTCCGCGGATTCCGAGCGCCGCAATGGTCAGGAACCAGACGAGCATGACCGGGCCGAACAGCCGGCCGACGGCGCCGCTGCCGAGCCGCTGCAGCACGAAGAGCAAGACGAGGACGGTCACGGTGATCGGGACGACGAGCATGTCCAGTGACGGCTCGATCGTCTCCAGCCCCTCGACGGCCGAGAGCACGGAGATCGCGGGGGTGACCATGCTGTCGCCGAGGAATAGTCCGGCACCGAAGACGCCAAGGCCGGCGAGCAGGAACTTGCGGCGCGCCGGGACGCGCTCGCCGATCTTCCGGATCTGGGAGATCAGCGCCATCGTGCCGCCTTCCCCGTCGTCGTCGGCGCTCATCACGAGCAGCACGTACTTGACGGTGACGATGAGCGTCACCGCCCAGAAGATCAGCGACACGAGGCCGTACGCGTCATCGAGCGACGCCTGGAGCGGGCGCGGGTTGTCGGGAGCGAACGCCGTCTGGACCGTGTAGATCGGGCTCGTCCCGATGTCCCCGAAGACGACCCCGAGCGCGGCTACGGCGACGGCTGCGCCGGCCGCGGTGCGCCTTGCCTCGGCTCCCATGCAAGTGAGCCTATGCCCGCTCGCGCACCAGGCCGTCCATGGGCTGGGCGGCTACCGGCGCAGGCTGCCGTTGCCGCTCGCGCGCTCGGCGGCCCGCTCCGCGAGGCGGATGCGCTCGAGCGCCTCGGCGAAGAGCGAGTCAAGCCGTTCGAGCCGGCCGCGCTCGGAGCGCAGCTCGAGCAGCTCTTGCTTCGCCTCGAGCGCAACGTCGAGCGTGGCGGCCATGCCGTAGGCGTCGAGGCGGGAGAGCTCGTCCGGCTGTGGCCGGGCCTCCGTCACCTGCTCGACGAGCTCGGCGTAGCGCTGGCGGGCACGGTCGGCGGCGTCGGCGTCACCGGCGTCGGCGTCGCCGAGCAGCTCCACGTCGCCGGCGGGATAGGGGAGGTCCTCGATCCGCCGCAGAAGCCTGAACGGCTGAGCGCCCTCCACCAGGATGTTGAGCCGTCCGTCGTCGAAGCGCTCGAGGACGCGCTCGATTCGGGCCGAGCAGCCGACCTCCTTGAGGCCGTCGTCCGAGAGCCAGAGGATCCCAAACTCGCGGTCCTCGTCGAGGCACTCGCCGATCATGATCTTGTAGCGCTCCTCGAAGATGTGAAGCGGTACGTGCTCCTGGGGCAGAAGCACGAGACCGAGCGGGAACAGCGGGAATCGCTCGATCGTCTCCGGCATGTTCCTAGGCTACTGGCGATGGCGACCGAGGCCCCGCCCGTTCCAGCCGGACCAGCACACGTGGCGGTCGTCTCGTTCCTGGCGGCCAGGGCCGCGCCGACCGGCGGCTTCTGGATCGCCCTCGCCGGCGGAGTGGCGCTCGCTCGCCTCTCGGAGCGCCGTGGCGCGCGGCTCGGCTTCGGCGCCAGCGCGGCCGCGATGCTCGAGACGGTTGCGATCATCGGCCCGGCCCGGTTCGGGATCCCGCTGACCCAGGCCGCGACCGCGCCGCTCCTCGGCCGGCTCGTGGCCCGCCGGGTGGGTGTCGCGCTCCAGGTACTGGCCTGCGGAGCGATCCGCCTGCTCCACAACACGGCGACCACCGCGTTCTTCATCTGGATCGTCGCCGGCGGGCTCGACGCGTATGCGGGCACGTACGAGTCGCTCGGCCGGCGCCTGGGCCTCGACATCGCGACCACCGATGCGCTCGCGCTGACCGCCGCGGGTCTGCTCGTCTGGGCCGTCTTCGCGAGCGTCGTCCAGGTGCTCGTGTACCGCCGCGGGCTGCGCGATTGGGACGGCACCGCGCGCGACTCGTCGCGTCAGCCCGCGGCGTTTGCCGAGGCGCCGGGCGGCGAGGCCGCCGCGGGCGCGTCGCCGGCCGCGCCGACCGACGGGACCGCTGCGGCGCGCGCCGACGCGGCCGCCGCGCCCAGGGCCGACGCTCGTCCGGGGCGCTTCGATCCCCGGGCCGTAACGCTCGCCGCAGCCGTGGCGTTCGCGCTCCTGCTTGCGAGCACCGAGTGGCTGCTGCTCGGTGCCGTATCCGTGTGGCTCGGCGTGGCGTGGGCGCTGTCGCGCGGCGACCGCTCTCCCGTTCCGACCGGTCTCCTGTTCGCGGCGATACTCGCCGCCGGCGCCTTCATCTTCACGCTCGGCGGCGGGCTCGGGCTCGACACGGCGCTGCGCCGCGCCGCGCGGGCGGCGCTGCTCGTCCTCGTCGCGACGTGGCTGCGTGCCGCCGCCGGCGCGGAGGGGTTGCGGCAGGTCTCGCGACGGGCGCTTGGACGGCTGAGGCGCCTGCCCGCGGCGCCGGAGGCGGCCGCCGTCCTCGACGGCATCGCCTCTGAAGGTCGCCTCGCCGCGGCGGCTCGCAGCCTGGCGGCGGAGCTCGGCAAGGTCCGCATGCGGCCACTGCCGGTGCTCGACGCCGTGCTGACCTGGGTTGTCCGCGAGGCGGGGGCCTTCCGCCCATCGCCGCCGCGGGCGCCGGCGGCGGCCCTAGCCGCCGCGCCCGTCGACTGCTTGCTGGTGCTGCTTGCGGCGGCGCCCGCGGTCGCGCTCGGGGCGGCGTGACGCAAGGCCTGCAGGATGCTTGGGCGGAACAGCGGCCGAGCGGGGCTCGGCCGCGCTACCCGGGCGCCCGTCCCGACACCAGGAGGTTGTAGAAGAGACCCGCCGGTAGCCGGGGTTCGAGCAGCGTTCGGTCGAGCGCCTGGAGCGCCAGGTAGCCGCGGTGGGCGTAGACGCGCCACGCCCACGGGACGGCGTCCGGCTCGGCGGTCGACTCGAACGTGCGGTTCGCCCAGCCAAACAGCCCGGCCATGAGGTCCTCGCCGCGCACGCGCACCCGTTCGAAGCCCGCCGCGTGCGCCGGCGCGTAGAGCGCCCCCGGCGTGAACGCGTGTACGTCCACCACCCGCTCGAGCACCTCCTCCTCCGTCGGGCCGGCGCCGTTCCAGGTCGGGCGCGACCGGGCGCCGATCAGCGCCCGCCACAGCGGCGCGAAGGCCAGCGCGCCGCGCTTCGGCAGCGCCGCGAGACCATCGCCAAGGCGCGAGGGCTCGCCGCAGAACGCGATCTCCCCGCCCGGCCGCAGCACCCGGCGAAACTCCCGGAAGCTGACGTCGAGGTCCGGCAGGTGGTGAAGGACGGCGTGGCCGAAGACGAGGTCGAACGATCCGTCGGCGAACGGCAGCGCGGACGCCTCGCAGCGGACGGTCTCGACCTCGAGCCCGAGGTCGGCGGCCGAGCGGGACAGCGTCCGAAGCATCCCGGACGAGATGTCGGTGGCGACCAGCTCGCCGACCACGCCGGCGAGCACGAGGTTGATGCCGAAGTAGCCGGTTCCGGCGCCGACCTCGAGGGCCCGCCCGTAGCGTCCGGGCGCGCGCCCGAGCGCCTTGCGCAGCTTACGTGTGACCTGCGTCTGGCCGACGCCGTCGTAGGTGATCCCCCACTTCGCGTCGTAGCGGGCCGCGGCGAGATCGTGGTACCGAGCGTTGCTCCAGCGGATGGCGTCCGCCGTCTTCATGGCTCGCGGAGGGTAGTACCTACACTCCGCCGGCCCGTGCAGCAGATCGTCCAGCAGGACCAGCCGCCCGGCGTCCCGCCGCTCGAACTCACCGGCGAGCGCACGCTGCCGGACGTGCCCGCCGAGAACTACTGGTTCCGCCGGCACCTGGCGGTCTACGAGTGGATAGCCGAGCGCTGCGCCGGACTCCACGTGGTCGACATGGCCTGCGGCGAGGGGTACGGCGTCGACGTGCTGGCGCGGCGCGCGCGCCGGGTCACCGGCGTCGACGCAAACCCCGAGGCCCACGAGCACGCGCGGCTCAAGTACAGCCGTCCCGGTGTGTGCTTCGTGCGCGACCTGATCGAGCGCCACTGGGAGCCGTGCGACACGGTCGTCTTCCTGCAGACGATCGAGCACGTCCCCGACCCGGAGGGCGTGCTCAGGCGCCTCAAGGAGATGGGCGACACGGTATACGTGTCGACGCCGAACCTGCTGACGCTTGCCCCGCCGGGGGCGACGAAGTCGGACAACCCCTGGCACCTCCGCGAGTACCGGGCCGAGGAGTTCGCGGAGCTCTGCGCGAGCGTGTCCGACCGGGTCGAGCTGCTCGGCCTCTTCCACGCCCGCCTGCTGCGCCTGCACGACCTGGCCCTGCGCGCCGGCTGGGACCGCGTGCACGGCGCGCTCCGAGTGACCGGGGCCTTCTACGACCGCTTCACGCCGGCGATCGGCACCGCCGACTTCACGCTCCGCCCCGGGCCGCTCGAGCGCGCGCTCGACTTCGTCGCCGTGCTCCGGTGAGGGCTTCGGAGCCGCCCGGCCGCCGGTCGAGGCCCCAGCCGGTATGAGCGCCCGCCGCGCGACGCTCGCCCTCCTGCTGCATTCGCACATGCCCTATGTGGAGGGCTTCGGCACCTGGCCCTTCGGGGAGGAGTGGCTGTGGGAGGCGGCAGCATCCGTGTACCTCCCGCTTCTGGAGGTGCTCGACGGCGCCCCGGTGACCGTCGGCCTCACGCCGGTGCTGTGCGACCAGCTCGAGGCGATGAAGGACGACGCGGGGGAGCGCTACCTGCGCTTCCTCCGCGAGGTCCGCGATCCGATCCACGACGAGGATGCCGCCGGCCTCGAGCGCGCCGGCGAGCCGGAGCTGGCGGCCGCGGTGCGCCGGTCGGCGGGCGACTACGTCCGGGCCGGGGAGGCCTTCCAGCGGCGCGGCCGCGACCTGCTCGCCGCATTCCGATCGCTCGAACGCGTGGAGCTGTGGACCTCGGCCGCCACGCACGCGGTCCTGCCGCTGCTCGCGACGGACGCCGGGCGCCGGCTGCAGCTCGCCACGGGGATCGCCTCGCACCTGCGACGCTTCGACGGGTTCGACGGCGGCCTTTGGCTGCCGGAATGCGCCTACGAGCCGGGCCTCGAGCGCGAGCTCGCCGACCATGGCGTCCGCGCCTTCTGCGTGGACCAGACGAACATCCACGGGCGGGGAGCACCCGAGCACTTGGAGCCTGTGGCCACGGAGGCCGGCCCGGTGGCGGTGCCGATCGACTGGCAGGCCGTCGAGCTCGTGTGGAACGACGTCGACGGCTACCCGGGAGACGGCGCCTACCGCGACTACCACCGTCGCACGTTCCACGACCTGAAGCCGTGGGACAATGCCGGCCGGCCCTACGATCGGCGCGCCGCCCTGAGGCTCGCCGCCGAGCACGCCCGCGACTTCGTGGCAAGGGCCGCCGAGCGCCTCCGCGACGGCGGCCTCCTGTGCTGCGCGCTCGACACCGAGCTGCTCGGTCACTGGTGGTACGAGGGGCCGGCGTGGCTTCGGGGGGTGCTGGACGAGGCCGAGCGCCAGGGCGTCGAGCTCGTGACGGTGGCGGAGGCGCTCGAGCGCCTCAATCCGGTCGTGCGTCCGCTCGCCCCCTCGACGTGGGGCGCGCGGAAGGACCTCTCCACGTGGGATGCGCCGGCCGTGGCCGAGCTCGTCTTCGCGGCGCGTCGCGCCGAGCATCGAACCGTTGCCGCCGCCGCCGGCCACGGCGAGCCGCGGGCGGCGCTCGAGCGCGCCGCCCGCGAACTGCTGGCGCTCCAGGCGAGCGACTGGAGCTTCATGGTCGCCCGCGAGCTCGCGGGTGACTACCCGCTCCGACGGGTCGGGGATCACCTGGCGAGCCATGACGCGGCGCTCGCGGCTCTGACAGACTCACCGGCCGTGCCTCCCGCCCGCCCGTCAGTCGGGCCCGCCGTGCGCAACCTCGCTCCGGACCTCGACCTCGCCGCGCTGACCGCGCCGTGACCCCGGCCCCGCGCGTGCTGATCCTGTCGTGGGAGTACCCGCCGCTCATCGAGGGCGGGCTCGCGCGCCACGTCCGCAAGCTGGCCGAGCGCCTCGCGGTCGAGGGCCTCGACGTCCACGTGCTCGCCCGCGGCCGGGAGGACGATCCCTCGGAGGAGGACGCCGGCGGCGTGCTCATCCACCGCGTCCGCGAGCCGGAGCGCCCCAGCGACCTCGGCGAGTTCGTCGCCTGGATCGAGCACATGAATGCGGACATGCTGGCCGCGGGGGTCGAGGTGGGCGACCACTACGACTTCGACGTCGTCCACGGGCACGACTGGCTCGTCGCGTCCGCGGGCGACCATCTCGCGAAGCGCTTCCGCGCGCCGCTCGTCGTCACGATCCACGCCACCGAGTACGGCCGCCACCAGGGCTGGGTCGACAAACACCCCCAGTCGTACATCCACGGGGTGGAGCGCTGGATGGCAGGCCGCGCGGACCGGGTGATCACCTGCTCCGCCTACATGCGCGAGCACGTGGCCGACGTCTTCGGCCTCGAGGAGCGCCGGATCGCGGTGATTCCGAACGGGATCGACCCGTCCGAGCTCGTGCCCGTGGACGACCTCGACTCGCTCCGCGCCCGCTTCGCCGCCCCCGACGAGAGGCTCGTGCTGCTCGTGGGGAGGCTCGTGTACGAGAAGGGCTTCCAGATCGCGCTCGAGGCGCTACCCGCGCTGATCGACCGGCTCCGGGGCGTGCGCTTCATCGTGGCGGGCTCCGGGACCGCCGAGTACGAGCTCCGCGCGCAGGCCCGCGACCTCGGCCTGGACGCCTACGGGACCTTCCTCGGATGGATCGGCGACGACGTCCTCCACTCGCTCTACCGCATCGCCGACCTCACGGTGGTGCCGTCCATCTACGAGCCCTTCGGCCTGGTGGCGCTCGAGGCCATGGCCTCGGGCTGCCCGTGCTTGGTGGCCGACACCGGCGGGCTGCGGGAGGTCGTCCCAAACGAGGACGTCGGCCTGCGTTTCCGCTGCCGCGACCCGCTGTCGCTCGGCCAGATGGCGGAGCGGCTGCTGAGCGACGCCGAACTGCGGGACCGCCTCGTCGCCGAGGCCTCCGAGCACGTCCTCGGCTTCGACTGGGCCGACGTCGCCCGCCAGGTCGCGCGGGTCTACGCGGAGGCGGTCGTGGCGCCGGCGCCCGTGCCGTGACCGCACTGGTCCCGCGTCGCCGCTGACTGTAGGGTCCGGACTGCCGACAGTAGGACGGAGGAAACCGATGGCACGCAGAACCGACGCAGCGCCGAAGCCAAGCAGCGCCGCAAGGGCGGCGGCGAGGGCGCCGGCCACCGGGCGCAGGTCCCGCGCCGTGGAGGCTGCGGCCGGCGACGGCAGCGCGATGCTCCTGCGCGAGCTCGTGGGGCACCTGCGCCAGAACCGCAGCCAGCTCCGCGAGGAGTGGGCGCGCCGCATCACCGACGCCCAGCTCCTCACCGCGATGAGCCCGGAGGAGGTGTTCTCCGAGGCGACCTCGGTATACGACAACTACGTAGAGGTGCTCGAAACGGGCAGCGTCGAGGCCCTCCAGGACTACGCCCGTGACCTGTCCGAGCGAATCATCCCGCGCGGAGTCGAGACCGACGAGGTGCTCGGGATCGTCCTGCTGCTCCGCGACGTCCTGGCGCGCTCGCTGTTCGAGAAGTACCAGGGCGACTTCGACCTCCTGAACCGCGTGCTCGACGCCTACGAGCCGGCGGCCAACCGCATCGCGAACACGGTCGGCGTCAGCTTCGTGCAGGAGCGCGAGCGGATCATCCGCCAGCAGCAGGAGGCGATTCGCGAGCTGTCGACCCCTGTGCTCCAGGTCCGCGAGCGGCTCCTGATCCTGCCGATCATCGGGGTGCTCGACTCGCAGCGCGCCCGCCAGGTGACAGAGCAGCTGCTGCATGGCATCCGCTCGAACCGCGCCAAGGTGGTGGTCATGGACATCACCGGGGTACCCACGGTGGACTCGACGGTTGCTAACCACCTGGTCCAGACGGTCGAGGCCTCGCGCCTGATGGGCGCGAGCGTGATCATCACGGGGCTCTCCTCCGAGATCGCGCAGACGCTCGTGACGATCGGCGTCGACCTCAGCAAGATGACCGCGGTGGGCGATCTCCAGGGCGGTATCGAGCAGGCGGAGCGTCTGCTCGGCTATGAGGTGACGAAGGGCGAGGAGGAGGCGGCGGAGATCCGCTGACGCGGGGCCGGGCGTTGGCAGTACCGATTCTCAAGCAGGGGGACTACCTGATCGCCTCGATCCAGGCGGCGCTCAGCGACTCGGACGTACTCCGGCTGCGCGACGACCTCCTCGACCGAGCGGGCAGCCTGCGCTCGAAGGGCATCATCGTCGACGTCACCGCGCTGGATGTGATGGACTCCTTCGCCGCACGCTCGCTGCGGGGGATCGCGCACATGGCCAACCTGCGCGGCGCGCGGACCGTGATGGTCGGCATCCAGCCGGAGGTGGCCTTCGCGATGGTGCAGCTCGGGCTGAACCTCGAGGGCGTGCACACGGCGCTCGACCTAGAGGAGGGCCTGAGGTTCCTCGACGGGCTAACGAAGGAGCCCCGTGACGGTCGCGAGTGACGAGGTGCGCGTCCGCATCGCGTCGGACGACGACATCGTCACCGCTCGACAGGAGGGCCGCCGGCTATCGGCGGGACTTGGGTTCTCGAGCACCGACCTGACGCTGATCGCCACCGCGATCTCCGAGGTCGCGCGCAACATCCGCGTCTTCGCCGGGGAGGGACAGGTGCAGATCAGGCCGGTGCATGAGCGCGGCCGCGAGGGCATCGTGGTCGTCGCCCGCGACAAGGGCCCCGGCATCGCCGACATCGAGCGGGCCATGCAGGACGGTTACTCCACGCGGGGCAGCTTCGGGCTCGGGCTGCCGGGCGCGCGCCGTCTGATGGACGAGTTCGACATCCGCTCGCGTCCCGGCAAGGGGGTGACCGTGACGATGAAGAAGTGGGCGCTTGGCGGTGGCTGAGGACCTGGTCGAGTGCGCGGTGGCCGACGCCACGCTAGCCGGGGAGCTCGAGTCCGGCGACCTCCACGTGGTCGCGCCCCATCCGGGGGGCGTGCTCGTGGCGGCGATCGACGGGCTGGGCCACGGCGGCGAAGCGGCGAACGCCGCCCGCACCGCGCGTGCGGCGCTCGAGGAGGACCCCGGCGCGGAGCTGCCGGAGCTGTTCCTGCGCGCCCATGGCCGGTTGGCCCGGTCGCGCGGCGTAGTGATGAGCGTGGCGGCGTTCGAGCCGGGCGGGAAGCTCACCTGGCTCGGCGTGGGCAACGTCGAGGGTACCCTGGTTCGGGCGGCCAGGGAGGGGGCTCTCCGGCGCGCCGACTCGATCCTCCTGCTGGGCGGCGTGGTCGGCTACCAGCTGCCGAAGCTGCGGCCCTCGACCATGGAGGTGGCCCGGGGCGACACGCTGATCCTCGCCACCGACGGGGTCGGCGGCGGCTACATCGGTGACCTCGACCCGGCCGCAGCCCCGGTGACCCTCGCCGACCGGATACTGGCCGAGTACTGCACCGGAGGCGACGACGCCCTCGTGCTCGTCGCGAGGTACGCCGGATGACCGCGAGCCTGGACGCCTTCCGATCGACATACCGTCGCGCGTTCCGGAGCTACCTCGCCGGCGGCGGTGAGACCGGCCTGGAGTCCGCATACGAGCTCGGGCGCCAGGCCGTGACCGGCGAGCTGAGCCTCCTCGAGCTGGCCCGCATCCACCACGACGTCCTCGCGGACAGCCTCGCGGGCGCGCCGGCGGACGAGCTCGTCCCGATCGCCCGGGCCGGGACCGACTTCTTCCTGGAGAGCCTGTCCACGTTCGAGATGACGCAGCGGGGGTTCC
>JACVRW010000181.1 GCA_014534235.1 Thermoleophilaceae bacterium
GGCGCGGTGCTGGGCGCCGTCCGCCCAGACGGGGTTCCCGTTCGGCCCGGGCTTGCGCCGCGGCGCCCCGGCGGCGAGCTCGAGCCGCCGGCGCTTGCGCGCGACGATCGAGGGACGACGCGCGAAGGCGCAGTCCTCGCCGCGGGTGAGCAGGTGCCAGGCGAGCACGGCCAGCTTGCGGGCGACGGCGACGGTGGCGACGTTGCGCCCGCGCCGGGCGGCGACGCGCAGGGCGAACGCTCGCAGCGGACCCGCGCCGCGGGCGGCCGACCGGGCCGCCTCGACGAGCACGTGGCGGGCGGCCGCCGGGCCCTCCTTCGAGGTGCGCCCGTGGCGGGCCGGCCCCGCCCCCGACTGGCTCACATTCGGGTGCAGGCCCAAGTAGCCGACCAGCTGCCGCGGCGAGCGAAAGCGGCCGACGTCGCCGATCACCGCCCGCAGGGTCGAAGCCGTGACCACATCGACGCCGGGGATCGTCATCAGCCGCCTCACGTCCTCGTCCTCGACGACCAGCTCGGCGATCTCGCCCGCTCGACCGCCTCGAGCTCACCGCCGAGGAAGTCGAGCCGGCGCAGCGACCCGTCGATCGTCAGCCGCTCGTCGAGCGGAAGCGCCTGCTCGGAGAGCCAGGCGCGCCCCCGCTTGGCGAACAAATCGGTGACCGGCGGCCGCGGCTTGAGGTTTCGGTGCAGCACGGCCTGGATCTCGTTCTTGACCTGCGTGCGGCGCTTGACCAGCCCGCGGCGGCGCGACACCAGCCTGCCGCAGCGTCCGGTCGGCTCGTCGCCGATCCACACCCGCGGCAAGCAGTCGGCCGCCAACAGCTCGGCCAGCACGCGCGCGTCGACCCCGTCCGTCTTCGCCTTCGCCTCGGCGATCGCCCGCAGCCTCTCGGGGTGCGCCAGCACCACCCCGCCCACATACGGAATCAACAGCTGCGCGATCGCCCAGGCGTTGCCGGTCGCCTCGAGCGCGACCCGATCGGTCGCCGCCAAGCTCTGCCCGAACAGCTCAAGCTGCTCGGGCGACGTCCCGATCCGCCCGGCCGAGCGCGTCACGCCATCCTCGCGGATCGCGACCTCGCAGAAATCGCGATGCGCCGCCACCGCGCGTACGTCCCTCGTTGGTCTCTCATGAGTAACGGCAAAGGCACCGGACAGGGACGGGGAGACCTATGGCAGTCATCGCCCGCCGGGGGGTCGTGTCGGCCCCTGAAGAACTCGAAATGGGGGAATTGCTGACGACGCCGACATCGCCGCGCTACCCGCACCGGCTGCCTGAAACCCGCAGGCAACTGGTCGAGGCGCCGACCCGCGACGGGGTCTCGATCAGCCAGCCGGCTACTGCCGTCGACGCGGAAGCCCCCGCCCCGGCGAACCGGGACGGGGGCTCGACACCGCGGCTGGAGTGCCGCCTAGCTGGCCAGAGCGGGCTGGCCCGCGCGCGCCTTAGCGGCCGCCTCCTCCTTTTGGCGGCGCCAGGGGAGCCGCAGCGTCAGGACGAGGAAGCCGATCCCCGCGAGCAGCAGGGCGAAGCCCATCACCACCGCGAAGGTCGCCACGTTCTCGGCAAAGTAGGAGGTGTTGAGGGCCGTCGCAAGCGCGGTCTCGGTCACCCAGATCTCGCGCGCCGGGTTGGTCACCGGCTCGCCGGACTTTGGATCGATCGCCGCGGCCTTCTCGTCGTGTGTCGGCTTCCCGTTCCGGTCGAGGAAGCGCGGCATCTCGGCGTAGGTCTGGCCCTTGGTCGCCTCGAGCGTGTGCACTCGCATTCCCGCCGCGAAGTCACGCGCCTCCTGGCCCGTGTCGACCTTCTCGTTCGCGACGTCCTTCATGTCGGGCGTACCGACAATGCGCTCCCGGGCGAGTTCGTCGCGAACCGTCGAGCGGCCGTCGAAGCCGACCACGATCGCGCCGATCCCGATGCAGATCATCACGCAGCTCGCTGCGATTCCGGCGTAGATGTAGAGCTTGCTCATGGGAGACCTCCTTTGGTGCCTGGTGTCTCCCTGATCATCGATCTGCGCTCGCCCGCCGGCATCGGCCGCAGCTACGGGGAACGGGCTCGGAGATCCCACTCCCTGGGTCCGTGGAAACCCGCAGTGACCTGCGCGCGCCGCGGCTGAGCGCCGAATCGTCGCCCTCCGCGAGGGGAGGCGCGGCCCGGAACGCGGACGGCGCGCAGACTGGCTGTCGCCCGGCGCTCGTCGCCGTTGCGCTCGTCGTGAGCAGGGCGGCGCTCGCGACTACCGTGCCGAGCGCGAGCCAGACGGTCGGCGGGGTAAGGAAACGCCCTGGCGAGAGAGAACAGCGACGCAGCCGATGCGCGCGGCGTCACCGACCGGCGCTCGATGAGCAGGTCAGGCCGGTCCCGCAGGCGACCTCGTCGCCTCACTGGGACTCAAGGCTCGGGGGTATGGTCGATCCATGCTCAAGCGGAGGCTGCAAGTCCCCCCCGAACACCTGTATCCGACCGACGAGTGGAGGGTGCGGGAGACGCGGCACTCGGATCGCTACTTCCCGCGGGCGGAGACGGCCTTCTCCTTGTCCAACGGGTACATCGGCATCCGCGGCAGCTTCGACGAGGGGCGGCCGTCATGGGCACCGGGGACGTTCGTGAACGGCTTCCATGAGACCTGGCCGATCGTCCACGCCGAGGATGCCTATGGTCTCGCGCGCACCGGGCAGACGATCGTCATCGCGCCGGACGCGACCGTCGTCCGGCTTTACGTCGACGATGAGCCGCTCTTCGTCCCCACCGCCCGGCTGCGACGGTACGAGCGGGTACTGGATATGCGGGACGGCACGCTGTCGCGCGAGCTGAGCTGGTCGATGGCGGCGGGCAAGCACGTCATCGTCCGCTCATGCCGGCTGGTGTCGCTCGAACACCGCCACGTGGCGGCGATCGCCTACGAGGTCACGGTCGAGGATTACCCCGCGCCGGTGGTGATCGTCTCGGAGGTGCTAAACCGCCAAGACGGGGAGCACGGCGGCGTCCACGGCTCGCCGCGGTCCACCGATCCGCGGCTGCCGACCAAGCTGGCGCATCGCGTGCTCAACGCCGAGATGGCTTGCGCCGACGGCGCCCGCGTGCTGCTGGGCTACCGGACCACGAACAGCGGTATGACGCTGGGCATGGCGGTAGACCACGTCATCGAGACGTCGGCATCGTGCGACACGGCGGTCTCCGTCGAGGGCGACCGGGCCGAGTTCGCGCTGACGGTGGATGCGCAGCCCGCCGTGCCGATCCGCATCGTCAAGTTCGTCGCGTATCAGTCTTCGCGCTCCGCATCGCCGAAGGAGCTGGTCGACCGGTGCGAGCGGACACTGACGCGGGTGGTGCGAGACGGGTTCGACGCCCTGCGGACATCGCAGCGTGCGAACCTGGCTCGGTTCTGGGACCGCGCCGACGTCCGCCTGGACGCCGGCCCGGGATCGTCGCGCACGCAGCAGGCGGTCCGCTGGAACCTGTTCCAGGTCGCGCAGGCGACGTGGCGCGCCGAGGGGTCGGGAGTCCCGGCCAAGGGGCTGACCGGGCAGGGCTACGAAGGCCACTACTTCTGGGACAGCGAGATCTACGTTCTTCCGTTCCTGGCGTATACACAGCCGCGCATCGCGCGCAACCTGCTGCGCTTTCGCCACAGCATGCTCTCACGCGCACGGCGACGCGCCCGCGAGCTGGGGCAACGAGGGGCGATGTTCCCCTGGCGGACGATCAACGGCGAGGAGGCATCCGCGAACTACCAGGCGGGCACC
>JACVRW010000056.1 GCA_014534235.1 Thermoleophilaceae bacterium
CGTTGTCGGCCACTTGGGCGCGCGGCCGGGCGCCGCCATTGACGCGCCCTGTGAGGCCGCGGCGGGCTACCGCGTCGGCAGACTCGGCGATGCCGAGCGAGGCAGCGGCGTGGAATAGGCCCGCCACCAGGTTGCGCTCCATGTAGGGCAGGGGATCGCCGGCCCTGAAGCCGCCGCGTGCCCCGGATTCCGGTAGCGACGCCCTCGAGCGAGACTGAGTGCTGCCCGAGGCTAGCATCCCGAGCGCGTCCCAGTCGTCGTGAATCACCACGCCGGCGGCGTCGGTGGGCACCATCGCGTAGGCGTAGCGCTCGACACCCTCGCCGTCGGCATAGGTGACCGCCACGTAGAGGTAGGTGGCCGCCGGCGACATTGTGCAGAACAGCTTGCGGCGTCGATCCGCCAGCCGCAGTCGGTGCGGGCGGCGCGCGTGCCCGGCCGGGTCAGATCCTGGCCGCGTTCGCTGATCGCGGCCGCCAGCACGATCTCGTCACGCGCGATCCGCTCGAGCGACGAGGCAAAGCCCTGCGCGCGGCGCGCCTGTCCGGCGGCGAACGCAACCTGGCGACGGCGCTCCATGTTCTGCACCGCGACCAGGTGCATGTTCACGCCGATTGCGACCGAGGCGTCCCCGCGCGCCAGCCGGCTCGACGCCACCACCAGGTCGTGCGCCGAGGAGACTCCGAGCCCGCCGAGCTCGACAGGCACGGGCGCCGCGAAGTAGCCGGCGGCCTTGAGCGCATCGATCGCCTCAAAGGGGTAGCTCGCCTCGCGGTCGTGCTCCGCCGCACGGGCGGCCAGCTGCTCTGAGAGCCGCTCGGCAATCGCGACCAGTCGGGCGCCGGGCTCCGTCCGTGCTGCCAGCTCGATCGGCATCACGCACGCGCCTCTCTGAGCTCGCGCGAGCGGCGCCACAGCCGGGGACGTAGCGCGCGCCGGCGCGCGGTGCGCTCGCGGGCGCTTGCATCGCTCGGCAGCGGGGCGGACGCCCGCGGGCCGGGTCGCGCCTGGTGTCAGGCCTGAACACTGCAGGCATTCCGAAGGGTGCATGGGCCATCTTGATCGCTCCTCTCGGGGCTGGCTGGGCCCGTGGCCGGCAGCGGTGCCCCGGCCACGGGCCTCGCACGAGCCTCAGTCGGTCGCGACCTCGATGGCGACGGGGACGCCGTTCGTGACCATGTCGTAGACGGCCGAGCGCTTACGGGCCCGCTCCACGACCTCGCGGAGCTTCTCCTCCGGCGCATTGCCCGTCACTCGAAAAGCCACGCCGATGCGCTCGAATCCGTTGCGGGGCTCGTCGTCCACGCCCAGCGCGCCGCGGACATCCATATCGCCCGTGAGGGTCGACTCGACGGAGGTGAGCTCCACGTTGCGCGCCGCCGCCACGTAGACGATCGACGTGGTCAGGCAGGCCGCCAGCGCGTGCAGCAGATACTCGGCCGGATTCGGCCCCGTGTCGGTGCCGAGCAGGATCGCCGGCTCGCCCGCGGTCGAGCTCGAACGCCTCACCGTGGCTGGTGTCCTCGCCGCCCGCGGCGTAGAAGCCCTTGATCGTCGAGCGGTTGTGGGCGCCCTCGATCCAGCGGTTGGCGGCCCGGAACTGGAACCTGGCCAGCTCCGGCTGCGCCTCGATCAGATCCAGTGTGGCGAACATCTTCTCGGTGTCCACGCCGTTGCGGATCGTGTCTGCGACTACGGTCACTGCCAGACCTCCTTGGTCGTTGTGGTGTTGGTTGAACTGCTCTCCAGACCGGGACAAGCGGTGACCTCCCGCTTCGGTAGAGATCGGCTTTGTGATTGCGGTCAGTTGGTGGAAGCCTCCTCATGAAGGCTCGCGCGACATCGGCGCCACTACCGAAATCCGGGAGGTAGGAGGGGCGGATGCACGTACCGGCTTGAGCGCGAGCAGCGAGACGCTGCGGGCGCGTACCGGTCGCTCGCCTGCGGGGGTCGTACGAGCGGCGTTAGCGTGCATGCCGGCAGGGTCGCCGACGGGCCTTCCCTAAACCTTCCTAGGCGCTGACGTCTGCTCTAAGAAGCCCTTCGAGCGCTTTGCGCGCCCGTCGCTCGTTGAGGAGCTGCCCCGCTGCGGAGTAGCCCTCTGCGGCGCGACGAAGAGCCGTCTCCGCGGCGTCCAGTTCGCCCTCGGCGCGAAGCAGCTCGGCGCGCGCCTCCGCCACCGCGGCCGTCCATGGACCGCCCGGCCAGCCGCCGGCGCCGCGTTCGGCACGCTCGAGGACTCCCGCGCGCGCGAGCTCGCCCGCCCGCGCGCAGACCGCGCCTGCCGCCACGTGATAGCCGGTGGGGCAGAACGAACAGACCCAGCGGGGATCGAACACCGTCTCGGCGCGCGCGATCAGGGCCAGCGCCTCGGCGACCTCGTCCGGGAGCCGGAGCAGCGCGCCATAGACAAGGTAGACCAGGTGCTGGGGGATGGGAGAGACGTGTGCGAGCTCTAGTGCCTCCTCGGGCTGCGCGCGCGCCCCGGGTCGGTCGCCGAGACTCAGCAATGCCTCGCCCAGGCGCATGCGCGCCGGGGACTCACCGCCGACCGCGCCGACCTCGCGGCTCAGCCGCACGGCGTCCAGCAGGTGCAGGCGCGCGGCCTCCAGGTTGCCGGCGAACAGCTCGGTCTCCCGCAGCACTGTGGCTGCGAAGGCCTCCCCGCGGAGCGCGCCCGCCTGCTGCGCCTGTGCGCGCAGCCGCTTGGCGGACCCGGCGAGCCGATCGTAAGGGTCGCCCGTGCTCAGCACGTACTCCGTGACGCAGAGCAGGGCATCGAAGGTGTGACCGGCAACCTCCGGGGCGTCCCATACACGCGTGAGCTGGCGTCGGGAGTGCTGCTCCCAGCCGCCATCGACGTGCGCAACTAACGCCTTAAGGGGCGGACTCCGCGAGCTCCGGCTCAGCGACGTGCGTGCGCTGAACCCGCGCCCCTCCCGCATGAGACGTTCGCGCCAGCCGACCTGACCGCCCGGGAGGCCGTCGATCGAGCCTTGGAGGGCATGGAAGCCGTCGTCCACCTCTGAGGGGTGACGGACGAGGCCGCCTTCCACGAGCTGCTCGGCCAGCTCGAGCCATGTGACCGGTTCTACCCGTCCAGCAGCGGCTGCGAGGCCACGAGCCCGCGGCCGGACGGGCTGTACGGCGTGACGAATGTGTTCGGTGAGGCGCTCGCGCGGATGCACTCCGACCGCTTCGGGATCGAGGCGATCTGCGTGCGCATCGGCTGGTTCTCGGAGCGTCCGCTCGACCCCCGCCAGCTGCCCAGCTGGCTCAGCCCAGCCGACACCGTGCGACTGTTCCGAGCGTGCCTGAGCGCGCGGGACGTCGACTTCCTCACCGTCTACGGAGTGTCAGCCAACAGCCGCTCGTAGTGGGATCTCAGCGGGGCCGCACGACGGCTCGGCTACGAGCCACGCGACGACCCCGAGCGGTACGCGGCGCAGATCGAGCACCCCCCGCCCCGGTACGAGGGCGACCCGTTCACCGCTCCAGGCCACGGCGGCTGGGAGTGAGGCCGAGCGCCACCCCTCCGGTCGCCACCAGGAGCACGAGTACGACGATGTAACCGGTGGCCGGGTCAAGGTCGGGGAGAGTCCTGAGCGCCGCGACGAGCGCGCCCGCCGACAGCGCGAGTAGGGCGAGCGCGGACAGCCTGGCCTCGTCCGCGCGGTTGCGCACGGCGGCCCAGCCGGCGAGCACCGCGACCAGCGCGACCCACGAGCCGGCGAAGCGACCGCCGAGCGGCGGCAGCTCGAACGGGCTCGCGCCCGCGAGCCTCACCGGATCGCGCCACAGCGCGACCGCGAGCGCTCCGAGCACGATCCCGACAACCGCGAGCAGGAGCCGCGCCGCCGGGACGAGCGGCTCGGCGGGCTGATTCGGCGACTCCGTCGGGCCCACCACAAAGATCCCGGCGGTGGCCACGGAGAACCCTCCGAACAGCACGACCCAGGCCCATGCTTGAAGCCGATCGAAGTCGAACTGGTCGAGATGCACGAGCGTGATCACGAAGACCGAGACAGAGAGAACGACAGCACCCAGGACGAGGCCCCGAACCTCACGCTCCCCTCGGGGGAGCGCGGCCGCGTACGCGACCGCGGACCCGACGTAGACGCCGCCGGCGAACGCCGCGAGCGGCTCCGGGCCGAGGTCCCAGGAGAAGAACTCGCCCGTCGCCCCGGGCACCGCCACCAGGGCGATTCCGATCAGGCCGGCGGCGAGCACGAGCAGCAGGAAGGCCGAGCGCCGGACGAAGGTCACCGGTCTGACGTCGTCGGCGAGCGTGAGCCAGAGGCTGGTGAGGAAGATCCACAGCGTCTGGAGCGCGAAGGCGATGCCGACGGCGATCGCAAGCGAGCGGTCCTCGCCGAGGGCGGCGAAGGGGACGACGACCATCGGAATCGCCAGGGCGCACGCGTACCAGCCGAGCCAGGCGGGGAGCACCCGCGAGCGAAGCGCGGCCAGCCCGACACCGCCGAGGAACATCGCCACGAAGAGACCGGAGACGATTCGCACCCGCAGGTAGAAGTCGAAGAGGTCGCCGACCTCGTCATCCGAGAGGCCGCCGTCCAGGATCAAGACAGCGCTGGCGACGAGCCCGGCGGCCGCAAGCAGCGGCCCGCCGATCCCGCCCACGAGCGCCACGACGCTCCACGGATCGCGCCGTCGGCCGCGCCCTTGCACCAGCCGGACGAGCGCGACCGCGAACACCAAGTAGAAGATCAGCGCCACCGCCCCGGCGACGGTGGTGACCGTCGCCAGCGCCTCGTCCTCGTACAGCGCTCGAACGTCGGCGACGGGGCTGGCGAGAGTCGGCGATTCGAGGACCTCCATGTTCTCGATCGAGACGCCGGCGACGTAGCCGAGCCCCGCCACCCCGACGAGTCGGCGCATTGCGAGTGTCGTTGTTGCGAGGGCGGTCGTGGGTCGCACCGTATCCGCCGCGGCGGTTGTCTCCCGGTGGGCCGGACGCCACGCTACGGTGCCGCGATGGACAAGCCGCTGCTCTTCACCCCCGGCGAGGGGGAGGCGATCAGGGACAACCTACGGATCAAGGTAGGTCGGCCGGAGATAGTCGTCACCGAATCGCTGTACGAGCCGGGCATGCGCGGCCCGGACGCCCACATCCATCGCCACCATGTCGACGCCTTCTGGATCCTGGAGGGCCGTCTCGCCTTCGTGCTCGGGCCCCGGGGCGACGAGATGGAGGCGGGCGCCAGGAGCTTCGCCGTCGTCCCGCCGGACGTCGTGCACACGTTCTACAACCCGGGACCCGACGACGCGCGCTTCCTGAACTTCCACGCACCGGGGATGGGCTTCGACACGTACCTGCGCAGCGGCTACCGGATTCCATACGACCAGGTGGATCCGCCCCCCGACGGCGGGCGCCCGGCGAACGAGGTGATCGTGCGCCCTCCCGGCGAGGGGGAGCCACTGACGCTCGGACCGACGGAGGCGTCGATCAAGGTCGGTGGACACGACGCCCTCGGCTCGCTGGCCGTCATGGAGGTCGCTCTCGGCCCCGGGTTCCGGGGGCCAGTCCTCCACCGCCACAGGGCGATGGTCGACAGCTTCTACGTGCTCAAGGGGATCCTCACGCTGCACCTCGACGGCAGGAAGGTCGAGGCGCCGGCGGGCAGCTACGCGGTGGTACCGCCCGGAAACGACCACACGTTCTCGAACCCGCGCGGCGAACCGGTGCGGCTCCTGAACGTGATGGCTCCCGGAGGGCTCGAGCAGTACCTGAAGGAGGCGGCAGCGGTCGCCGCGGGCTCCAGCGGGCCGACTGACCCGGAGCTACTCGCGCGGATCGCCTCCAAGTACGACTTCGTAGCCGCGGGACCTCAGCCCTCTTGAACGACCGACCCGAGCACACCGACCGCCTCCTGAAGCTGCGCGTCCGACAGGTATGGCGCCGGACCGAGCCGCAGCCAGGGGCCGCGGCTGTCGGCCAGCACGCCGCGCCGCGCGAGTGCCTGCTGCAGCTCCGGGGCGTGCGGAGAGCGCAGCGCGAGGAAGGCACCGAAGCGATCCAGCGGCGTGTCGAGGTCGCGGGTCACCAGGTCGTCCGGCACGGAGAGCGCGTCAAAGGCCGCGGCCAGCAGGTCCACCTGGCTGCGGTACGAGGCGCGCAGGACCTCCCGCGTCAGCCCCTGCTCGGCGAAGAAGCGGAACACGCGCGCCGCGCGGTAGTGGCTCGTGGGATCGTACGTCGATCCTGCGAACGCCGCAGCGCCGCGCGAGTAGGCCACCTGGCCCGGCCGCGGCGGGTCGGCGAGCTCGCCGAACTCCGCGAACCAGCCGGTGATCACCGGGCGCAGGGCGTGCGCGTGCTCGGGCACGCGAAGGAAGCAGTTGCCCTCTCCGAGCTGTAGGTACTTGTAGCCACCGCCGACCACCCACGCCGTGCGAGGGGTGGCGAAGGGGGTCGCCCCGAGCGCGTGGTACGCGTCGACGAGCAGCTCGGTCCCGCGCACGGCACAAGCCTCCGCCAGCGCATCGAGGCCCGGCACGATGCGCGCGTCCTCGAACAGCACCGCGGACACGAGCACCGCGGCCGTCCGGTCGTCGGCCGCGGCGAAGAGCCGCTCGGCGAGCGTGTCCACCGGCCGCGCCGTCAGGCGCACCACCTCCAGGCCCTCCTCGGCCAGCCGGGCGAGCTGGCGGCGCAGCGTATGGAACTCGGCGTCCGTCGTGACGAGGCGTGGCCGGGCACGCAGGTCGAGGGCGGAGAGGAAGCGCAGCACGAGGTCGTGCGTCGAGGCGCCCAGCACCAGCTCGCCGTGCGGGTCGCCGAGCAGCCTGCGGAAGCCGTCGCGCACCAGCTCGGCGTGGGCGAACGCGCGCTCCCACTTTTCGTCGACGTGCAGCGCGGCGTCCTCGAAGGCGGCGATCTGGCCCTCCAGTGCGACGTCGGGCCAGGCCTGGTGGGAGTGGCCGGTCAGCAGCAGCCGCTCGGCGACGCGGAAGCGCGTGTAGTGCGCCGCCAGCGGGTTCGCCGCCGCCTCCGGGCGCGCCTCGACCGCGGTCACAGCTCCGACCGCACGGCCCACAGATCCGGGAACATGGGGCGAAGCAGCGTGGTGGCGAGGTACCTGGCGCCCGCGGAGCCGCCCGTCCCGCGCCGATCGCCGATCGTGCGGCGCACCATCTGGACGTGCCGGTAGCGCCACTCCATGGCGCCCTCGTCGAGGTCGACCATCCGCTCGCAGACCTGCGCCGGCTCGCCATCGTCGCGGTAGGCCGCGAGCAGCGCCCGCTGCACGTCCCGCGACTCCTCCGGCGCTTGCGTCACATCGCGCTCGAGCGCCGCAGTCGGCACCGCGTAGCCCTGCGTGGCGAGATAGCGCAGGAAGGAGTCGAACAGCGACCGGCGGCCCATCGCCGCGGCGATCCGCGCCCGCTCGGCCGAGTGCGGCGCGTAGGGGCTCAGCATGGTCCGGTCGCGGCGCCCGAGCAGCGCCTCGAGCTCCCGGAACTGCGCCGACTGGAACCCGCTGGCCGCGTCGAGGCGATTCCTGAACGCGAGGAACTGCCGCGGCGTCATCGTCTCGAGCACGTCGATCTGAGCGACGATCGTCTTGAGGATCGTGAGGATGCGCTTGAGCGTGTGGAGCACGTGCGGCGTGTCACCGGCCTCCAGGCGGCGCTGCAGCTGCGACCCCTCGTGCAGCAGCTGCTTGAACCACAGCTCGTAGACCTGGTGGATGACGATGAAGAGCAGCTCGTCGTGCTCGTCGGAACGCGGCCGCTGAGCGGCCAGCACCTCGTCGAGCGCGAGGTAGGACGAGTAGGTGAGCGAGGCCTGGTGATCACTCATGGCGGGGTGGTGGCCGCCTCGAAGTGGCGCTGTGCCGCCGGGGCGAGCGCGTCGTAGAGCCGGTGGAAGAGCGCGACCGCCTCGGCGCGGTGGCGCGGGGCGCGCACCAGGTCGTCCGGAAGCTCAGGATCGAGCGCGGGGAAGCGGCGAAAGGCGTGCACGAGACGCGTGCGCAGCAGGAACGACTCGCGGTCGTCGACCCCGCTGGATTTTTGGTAGGGCGCGAACTCGCGGTGGAAAGCTCGGTAGCGCCCGTCGAGCGCGTCGAGGTCCCAGGCCCGCGATACGAGCGCGCGGAAGTCGAGCGCGGCGGCGGGACGCCCCAGCATCACGCCCGCGTCCTCCGCCACGCGGAGCTCGCGGACCAGCCCGACGACCTCACGCTCGCGGTCGTGCGGCGAGATCCACATGCCGTCGCCCACGGATCCGAAGCCTAGGAACCGCAGCCGCCGGGCGAGACGGCCTCGTTCGAGCCGGCGCTCCTCGGGGATCGCGTGCCACAGCACGGTCCACGAGTACGCCCTGTGCGGCTCCCGACCGAGCGAAAAGATCCGCCGGTCGCCCTCTTCGAGCAGCGCGACAGTTCCCGGAGTGGGACGGTAGGAGACGAGCCGGCCCTGCCTGAGCCGGTCGAGCCTGCCCCGGCGCACCATCCGCGCGAGCGCAGCGCGGGCGGCGCCGTTCGAGAAGCCGAACTCGCTGAGCAGCGCCACGAGCCCTCCGGACCACACCGGCCGATCGTGGGGCACCAGGTAGGCGCCCAAGAGAGTCATCACGAGGTCCTGCGGCCGGGCGTCGAAGCCCATGCGGCCTGACAATACTTGACTGCTTACCGAAGTCAAGCGTAGAGTGTCGCGGGCGATGAGGGTCGGCATCGGGCTCCCGAACACGATCCCCGGCGTGGACGGGCCGGTGCTGGTGGACTGGGCGCGGCGCGCGGACGCGGGGCCGTTCTCGACGCTCGCGGTGCTCGACCGTCTCGCCTACGACTCGATCGAGCCGTTTGCGGCGCTCGCCGCGGCGGCCGGAGTTACGAAGCGCGCCGGGCTCGCCACGATGATCGCGATCGGCCCGCTCCGGAACACCGCGCTGCTCGTGAAGCAGGCGGTGTCGGTGGACGCGCTGTCGGGCCGGCGGCTGACCCTGGGGCTCGCAGTCGGCGCGCGGCTCGACGACTACGAGACCGCCGGCGTCGAGCACAGGGGCCGCGGCGCACGGCTGTCGGAGCAGCTCGCGACCCTGCGCGACGGCGACGACCTCGGCGTGCGGCCCAACCTGCGGCTGCTCGTCGGGGGCATGACCGGCCCCGCCTTCGCCCGCATGGCGCGCTACGCGGATGGCTATGCCCACAATGGCGGGCCGCCGCGGGCTTTCGCCCGCGCGGCGGACAGCGCGCGGGCCGCGTGGAGCGACCTCGGGAGGCCGGGGCGGCCGGTGTTGTGGGGGCAGGGCTACTTCGCCCTCGGCGACGAGGAGGCGGGCGCGACGTACCTGCGCGACTACTACGCGTTCACCGGACCGTTCGCCGAGAAGATCGCCGCCGGCAACCTCACCTCGGCGCGCGCGATCAGGGACTTCGTGCGGGGCTACGCCGAGGCCGGCTGCGACGAGCTGATCCTCTTTCCCACGGTTGCCGACCTCGAGCAGCTCGACCGGCTGGCGGAGGTGGTCTCGTGAGGGTCCGGATCGTAGGAGCCGGGCCGGCGGGCCTGTACCTGGCGGTGCTCCTTAAGAAGGCGGACCCCTCGCACGACGTCGAGGTCGTCGAGCGCAACTTACCCGACGCGACGTTCGGCTGGGGGGTCGTGTTCTCGGAGGGCACGCTGGGCGAGCTGCGCGACGCCGACCCCGAGACACACGTCGAGATCACCGACACGTTCGCGCGGTGGCCGACGGTCGACATCCGCTACCGGGGCCGGCTGCTGCGCTCGCGGGGACACGCGTTCTCGGCCATCGGGAGACGGCGCCTGCTGCAGATCATGCAGCGGCGAGCGCTCGGCCTTGGCGTCGGCCTCCGGTTCGAGACCGAGGTGAGCGACGTGAACGGGCTGGCGGCGGAGGCCGACCTTCTCGTGGGCGCCGACGGCGTCAACAGCCTCGTGCGCCGGACGTACGCCGCCGAGTTCGGGGAGCAGGTCGCGCCGCAGGGCTGCAAGTACGTCTGGTTCGGCACGGACCTCGTGCTCGACGCGTTCACGTTCATCTTCAAGCGGACCGACGCGGGGATCGTCCAGGTCCACGCGTACCCGTTCGATGAGCGCACGAGTACCTGGATCGTGGAGTGCCCGGAGACGACATGGCGGGGCCTCGGCTTCGACGCCATGAACGAGGGCGAGTCCCTCGCCGCCTGCGAGGCGCTGTTCGCGGACGAGCTCCGGGGCCACCACCTCCTCAGCAACCGCTCGCTGTGGACCAGCTTCCCGCTCGTCCGTAACGACACCTGGCACCGCCCGGGCATTGTCCTGCTCGGCGACGCCGCGCACACCGCGCACTTCTCGATCGGCTCCGGCACGAAGCTAGCGATGGAGGACGCGATCGCGCTCTCGCAGGCGCTCGTTCGCCACCCGCGCGACATCGAGCGGGCGCTCCTCGACTACGAGCTCGAGCGCCAGCCGGTGATCGAGCGCTTCCAGCAGGCCGCCGGCGAGAGCGCTGCGTACTTCACGCGCGTGGAGCGCTACGCGCACATGGACCCGATGCCCTTCGCGTTCAACCTCCTCACTCGCAGCGGCCGCGTGACGCACGCGAACCTCGCGCAGCGCGATCCGCAGTTCGTTCGCGTGCTCGACGCGTGGTTCCCCGGCGGCGGCCTGCTGGAGCCGGGCGCGGTCGCGCCGCCCCCGCTGTTCGCGCCGTGGAAGGCCGGCGCGGTCGAGCTGCGCAACCGCGTGGTCCGCGCCTCCGCCGAGCCCGACCGCCTGCCGGCGCTGGCACGCAGCGGCGCCGGGCTCGTGGTCGCCGGGCCGGTCGCCGTGACGCTCGACGCCCGCATCTCGCCGGACACCCCGACGCTCGACGACGACGCGTCCGCCGCCGCTTGGGCCGCGCTGGTCGACGACGTGCACGCCGCTCGGGCGGCCGCGGCCGTGTCGCTGACCCACGCCGGGAGGCGCGGCTCCACGCGCCCGCCCACGCACGGCGCTGACGTGCCGCTACGCGACGGCGGCTGGCCGCTCGTCGCGCCGTCGCCGATTGCGTACGCCCCACGCATGCCGGTGCCGCGGGCGATGGATGCCGGCGACATGGCACGCGTGGGCCAGGCATTCGCCGCGGCCGCACGGCGCGCGGCCGGCGCGGGCTTCGACATGCTCGAGGTCGACATGGGGCACGGCTACCTGCTCGCGTCCTTCCTCTCTCCGGCTTCAAACCGGCGTGAGGACGAGTACGGGGGCGAGCTGGTCGGGCGCCTGCGCTTTCCGCTCGAGGTGCTCGACGCCGTGCGGCAGGGCTGGCCCGAGGACCGCCCGCTCGCGGTGCGCCTCAACGTCATGGATGGCACGAGGCGCGGCCTCCAGCTGGGCGAGGGGATCGCAATCGCGGGGGACCTTGCGGAGCACGGATGCGGGCTGATCCACGTGGTGGCAGGCCAGACGGTGCCCGAGGCAGCCCAGGCCGACTATCGCCGTGGGTTCCTCACACCACTCGCCGACCGAGTGCGCGCAGAGGCGCGTGTGCCGACGCTCGTCGGCGGCTACATCACGACGCCCGACGAGGCGAACACCCTGCTCGGCGCCGGCCGTGCGGACCTGTGCCTTCTCGACGTGCCGGACACCGATCTGGAGCGCGAGCTGGTAGCGGCGGCCGGCGAGGAGGTGGCGGCGGCGATGGCGGTTGCATGAGGCGCTCGGTGGATCTGGCCGGGTGGCGCCAGGAGTCGCTCTCGTGACGCGGCTCGACGACCGCAGCTCCGCTCGCCTCGAGGCGCTGCACGAGCGCCGGCCGGTCGCGCTCTCATGACGCGCCTCGCCGACGTCACCTCCCCCCAGCTCGAGGCGCTGCGCGAGCGCCGGCCGGTCGCCCTGTGGCCGCTCGGAGCGGTGGAGCCGCACGGCCCCCACGCCCCCCTCGGCACGGACACGCTCATCTCGGTCGGAACCTGCGAGCGCGCGGCCGCGCGGCTGGCGGACCCGCCGGCGGTAGTGCTGCCGCCGCTGCCGTTCGGCGTCACCCGCTACGGGGCCGCGTTCGCGGGCGCGGTGGGGATCTCCGAGCAGATTCTGCGCGGACTCGTCCTTGACGTCGCCGTCTCCGTCGCCGACCAGGGCTTTCGCCGGCTCGTGATCGTGAACAACCACTTCGAGCCGGAGCAGGTGGCGACCCTGCGCGCCGCGGCTGCCGAGGCCGACGCGCTCTACCTTGACCTGCTGCGCGGCCGCAACGCCCGCCGGCTCCCCGACGAGTTCCGCCGCGGGTCCTGTCACGCGGGGCGCTACGAGACCTCGCTCGTGCTCGCCGACGCGCCCGGGCTGGTAGACCGTGAGGCGATGACCGCGCTGCCCGCGCTCGAGGTCGACATGCCCGCGGCGATCGCCGCCGGCCGCACGGACTTCGTTGCGATGGGCATGGACCGGGCGTACTGCGGGGCGCCGGCCGAGGCCAGTCCCGAGGAGGGCCGCGCGACGTTCGAGACCCTGGCCGACATGCTCGTCGAGCTCGTCCGGGAGGAGGTTTAGACGGAGCCTTTCAACCTCACGAGCTGGTTCGTCGACCGCCATCTGGACGAGGGGCGGAGCGACCGCGTGGCGCTCCTATGCGGTGAGCGGCGCGTGACGTACGCGGAGCTGGCCGCGCTCGTCAACCGCACCGGGCACGTGCTGCGGCACCTGGGCGTGCGCCAGGAGGAGCGCGTGCTGCTCGCCCTCTCCGACGGCGTCGAGTTCGTGGCGAGCTGGTACGCGGCGCAGAAAATCGGCGCGGTCACGGCGGAGGTCTACTCGTTCCTCAAGCCCAAGGACTTCGCCTACTACCTGGACTACACGCGAGCCGGCGTGGTTGTGCTCGACGCGGCGACGCTCGAGCCCATGCGCGAGGCGCGCGCGGCTCTGGGTGACCGGCCGTGGCCGCGCGTGCTGCTCGCCGTCGGCGTGCCCGCCGAGGAGCTACGCGAGGGGGAGGCCGGCTTCGACGCGCTCGTCGCCGAGGCGCCGGCCGCGCTCGACCCGGCGCCCACCACGCGGGACGACCTAGCGATCTGGAAGTTCACGACCGGCTCGACGGGCATGCCGAAGGCGTGCGTCCACCGCATGGAGACGCCGCTGCGGAGCTTCAAGCACTACGCGGAGGGCGTGCTCCGGATTCGTGAGGACGACGTCGTGCTGCCGGTGCCGAAGCTCTTCTTCGGCTACGCACGCGACCTGGCGGCGCTGTACCCGTTCGGCGTCGGCGGCGCCGGGATCGTCTTCCCCGAGCGCGCCACACCGAAGCTCATCTTCTCGCTGGTGGAGCGTCACCGGCCGACGATCCTCGTGAACGTGCCGACGATGATGCGCGCGATGCTGGAGGCGGCCGCCCCGCCGCCCGACTTGTCCTGCCTCCGCCTGTGCACCTCGGCCGGCGAGGCCCTCCCCGAGGAGCTGCACCGCCGCTGGCTCGAGGCGTTCGGAGTCGAGGTGCTCGACGGGATCGGCTCCTCCGAGGCATACCACATCTACATCTCGAACGGGCCGGGGTCGGTCCGCCCGGGCACGCTCGGGCAAGTCGTGCCCGGCTATGCCGCGCGCATCGTGGACGAGGGCGGGCGGGCGCTGCCGGACGGCGAGACCGGCCGGCTATGGATCGAGGGCGACACGACCGCGCTGATGTACTGGAACGCCCGCCAGAAGTCCGTCGAGACCTACGCGGGCGACGTCGTGATGAGCGGCGACCTGTTCGCGCGCGACCCGGACGGCTACTTCCGCTACCGCGGCCGCGCCGACGACCTGCTCAAGGTCGGCGGGATCTGGGTCGCCCCCCAGGAGATCGAGCAGTGCCTCGCCGCGCATCGCGACGTGGCCGAGTGCGCCATCGTCGCCTACGACGAGGACGGCCTGGTCAAGCCGCGCGCGTACGTGGTGCTGCGCGACGGCGCGACGGCCGACGCCGCGGCGCTGCAGGCGCACGTGAAGGGAGTGCTGTCGCCACACAAGTACCCGCGCGACGTGCGCTTCGTCTCGGAGCTGCCGAGGACCGGCTCGGGCAAGATCGACCGGCGGGCGCTCCGCGAGCTCGGCGCCCGCGCGCGCGCCGGCGCGGCGGGGCGCGTCGCCCGGTGAGCCGCCGCGTCGAGATCCGCGCCTCCGAGCGCGCCGGTGCCTGCGGACGTGTGGCGCGGTGAGCCGCCGCGTCCTCGTGACCGGCGGGACGCGCGGCATCGGCGCGGCGGTCGCCACGCGGTTCGAGGCGGCCGGCGACGACGTGGTCGCGGTCGGGCGTGCCGAGTGCGACGTCACCGACGAGGCCGCCGTCACCGCGCTGTTCGACGGCGTGGGGCCGGTCGACGTGCTCGTGAACAGCGCTGGCGTCGCGAGCAGCGCGCCGCTCAAGCGCACCATGCTCGCCGAGTGGCGGGCGCAGCTCGACGTCAACGCCACAGGCGCGTTCCTGTGCACGCGCGCCGTCCTCGCCGGCATGCTCGAGCGCGACCAGGGCCGGATCGTCACCGTTGCGTCGACGGCCGGCGTTGCCGGCGCCAAGTACACATCGGCGTACACCGCCTCGAAGCACGCCGCGGTCGGACTCATGCGCGCGGTGGCCGCCGAGACCGCGGGCACCGGCGTGACGGCCAACGCCGTCTGCCCGACGTTCGTGCGCACTGACATGACCCGCGAGTCGCTGCGGCGCATCGCCCGGACGACGGGTCGCAGCGAGGCCGAGGGGCAGGCGGCGCTCACCGGCGCCTCGCCGCTCGGTCGGCTCCTCGAGCCGGAGGAGGTCGCCTTCGCGGTGCACTTCCTCGCCGCCCCGGAGGCGGGCGCGATCAACGGGCAGACGCTGATCCTCGACGGAGGAGGGATCCAGGCATGACACCGTTCAGGGCGTCGCCGGGCTTCACGCGGACCTGGCGGCACTTCGGCTTCGCCGTCGAGGACGGCGTGGCGACGCTGACGTTCAGCCGCCCGGACCGGCTCAACGCGTTGACGTTCGACACCTATGCCGACCTGCGCGACCTACTCGCCGAGTTGCCCCACCGCGGCGACGCGCGCGTGCTGGTCATCACCGGCACGGGCCGTGGCTTCTGCTCCGGCGGCGACGTGGAGGAGATCATCGGCCAGCTTCAGCGGATGGAGGCCGCGGAGCTGCTCGAGTTCACCCGGATGACCGGCGCGGTCGTGAAGGCCCTGCGGGAGTGCCCGCTGCTGGTGATCGCGGCGGTGAACGGTGTCGCCGCGGGTGCGGGCGCGGTGATCGCGCTGGCCAGCGACTTTCGGATCCTGGCGCGCTCGGCGTCGTTCGCGTTCGTCTTCACGCAGGTGGGCCTGGCCGGCGCCGACATGGGGTCGGCGTACCTCCTGCCGCGGATCGTCGGACTGGGCCGCGCCACCGAGCTGCTCGTCCTGGGCGAGAGGGTCTCGTCGAAGCGGGCCGAGGAGATCGGGCTCGCGACGCAGGTCGTCGACGACGAGGAGCTGCCCGCCGCAGCGGGCGCGCTTGCCCGGCGCCTGGCGGACGGCCCGGCGCTTGCGTACTCGGCGACCAAGGTCCTCCTTACGCGCGAGCTCGACATGGACCTGGGCGGCGCGATCGAGATGGAGGCCACAACCCAGGCGCTGCTCGTGAAGAGCCACGACCACCGCGAGTTCTACGCCGCCTGGAGCGAGGGCCGGAGGCCGGCATGGAGCGGGCGATGAGCAACGAGATCGTCACCGCGCCCGAGCTCGCCGCGCCGGTCGGTTACGCGCACGCGGTCGTCGGCACGGCGGGCGGGCGGACCGTCCACCTCGGCGGGCAGACGGCGCTCGGCCCCGACGGCACGATCCGCGGCGAGACGCTCGTCCAGCAGTTCGACGTCGCCGCCGGCAACGTGCTGGCCGCGCTGCGCGCAGCCGGCGGCGCGCCGGAGCACATCGTCCAGATGCTGGTGTTCGTGACCGACGTGGCCGAGTACAGGGCGACAACGGGCGAGCTCGGCGAGGTCTGGAGGCGCCACTTCGGGCGCCGCTATCCCGCCATGGGACTGTTCGGCGTCACCGCGCTGTTCGACGACGACGCGCGGGTGGAGCTCGTCGCGACGGCGGTTATTCCCTGAGGGCGCGCGTCCTCGCGGGCGCCTGACATTGCAGTTCGGCACAAGATATTGTGATTTGCGGAGGATCCAAGCACTAGAAGCAGTAGAATCCAGCATGTGCGCTGCCCCTACTGCTCCGCAGACTCGACCCAGGTCATCGACACCCGTCCGGCCGACGAAGCCGTACGCCGGCGGCGCGCGTGTGGCTCGTGCGGACAGCGCTTTACGACGTACGAGCGGGCCGAGGAGCCGCGCGTGACGGTGGTCAAGCGCGACGGGACGCGCGAGCGCTTCGACCGCCAGAAGCTGCTGCGCGGGCTCGCCCGGGCGGCCGGCGGGCGGCCGGTGACCGACGAGCAGCTCGAGCGGGTGGCCGCCTGGATCGCGGCGGAGGTGCGCCGCGAGGGCGGCGAGGCGCGGGCCGAGCGCATCGGCGACCTCGCCGAGCGGGGCCTCGCGCGCGTGGATCCGGTCAGCGCGATCCAGTTCGCATCCGTCTACCGGAACCTCGCTGACCTCGACGAGCTCGAGGCGGTCGTGAGGCGCTTCAAGGACGATCCCCTCCCCGGCGAGGACCAGCTCGCCATCGACGGGTCGGTTCCGTCCGACCTCGAGAGCACCATCGGTCGTTCCCGCGAAATCCGTCCGATGAAGAGGAGAGGTCATGTCCGAGAGCCGTAGCGTCGCCGCCCCGAGTGTGACCGCGAGCGGTGCCGGGGTCAGTGTGCCGCGGCGCTTCACGGAGCCGGGCAAGCACCCCTTCGACTGCGTCGAGTGGGAGATGCGCGACGCGATCATCGGCGATCCGGCGAGCCCGGCGTTCGAGCAGCGGGGCGTCGAGTTCCCGAAGAGCTGGTCGCAGAACGCCACCAACATCGTGGCGCAGAAGTACTTCCGCGGACGCCCCGACTCGCCGGAGCGCGAGCGCTCCGTCAAGCAGATGATCGGCCGCGTCGCGGGGACGATCGCGGCGTGGGGCCGCGATGGCGGCTACTTCGCGACGGAGGACGAAGCCCAGGCCTTTGAGGACGAGCTCACGTACATCCTGCTCCACCAGATGGCGGCGTTCAACTCGCCGGTGTGGTTCAACTGCGGCTGGCACCCGAAGGGCAGCCCGAAGAATCAGATGTCGGCGTGTTTCATCCTCTCCGTCGAGGACGACATGGAGTCGATCCTCGCGTGGAACACGAAGGAGGGGATGATCTTCAGGGGCGGCTCTGGCTCTGGGATCAATCTCTCGAAGATTCGCGGCTCCATGGAGCCGCTCAGCAAGGGCGGGGTGGCGAGCGGCCCGGTGTCGTTCATGCGTGGCGCCGATGCGTGGGCCGGTTCGATCAAGTCTGGAGGTGGCACCCGCAGGGCGGCAAAGATGGTGGTGCTCGACGTCGACCACCCCGACATCCTCGACTTCATCTGGTGCAAGGCGCGCGAGGAGGAGAAGGCGGCCGCGCTGCGCGACGCCGGCTTCGACATGCGTCTTGACTCCGACGCCTTCGCGTCGATCCAGTACCAGAACGCAAACAACTCGGTGCGCGTGACCGACGAGTTCATGGAGCGCGCGCAGCGCGGCGAGGAGTGGGAGCTCATCGCGCGCACGGACGACTCGATGATCGAGCGCGTCAACGCGCGCGACGTACTGAACCAGATCGCCGAGGCCGCCTGGCGCTGCGCCGACCCGGGCGTCCAGTACGACACAACCATCAACGAGTGGCACACCTGCCCGAACTCGGGGCGGATCAACGC
>JACVRW010000020.1 GCA_014534235.1 Thermoleophilaceae bacterium
AGAAGCGCGTGCGGAGCATTGCTACCTCGGGGTGTCCCGGGATCGGCGGCCGGCGCCAGCATATTCGCGACGAGTAGGGGCTGTCTTTATCTGGCGGTGAGGGAAATCGCGGCGCGCGCGCTGCATGGGGCTGCGGTTGATCAGACCAACGACAGCCTCGATGCGATGCGCTTCCACCAGCGGCGCGGCTTCCGTTTGGCGGGGCTCCACCCGTGGCGGGGTCGACGAGAGCCGAGCGCGTCCGAAGTACTTCGAGGGCGCTGGCGGCTTCACGATCGAAGTCCTCCGTTGACCAGGCTGGACCAGCGGGCCGAGCTCAAAGCTCTCGCTCGTAGAAGTACTGGATGGGCCCGTCCGCCTTGCCTTCCCGATTACTGAAGCCGAGGCTCTCGTAGAGCCCGCGGGCGGCGACGTCGTCCTCGCTCGTTCCGAGGTGCATGTCGGCGGCGCCCCTGTCGCGAGCGAGCTCGATCGCCGCCTCCATGAGCGCCCGGCCGAGCCCCCGCCCGCGGCGCTCGGGCACCACGTACAGCTCCTCGAGATAACAGTCGAGGGACTCCCTCCACAGCGACGGTCGAAATCGGAGCAGCGCAAGGCCCTCCGGCGGTTCTCCTCCAAGGACGACGGTGATCTCGCCGGCTTCGAGGAGCTCCCGGATCCGCTCAGTCAGGGCGCGCGGGCCTGGCGTGAAGTCCCCGTACTCGGTGTTGAAGTCATGAAGGAGCTGGGCGATCGTCTCGGCGTCGGCGACCTCTCCCAGGCGGACGGCGACGTCCGGCGGAGCGCTCACCGGCGCTCCATGAGCAACCGGTAGCGCAGCTCGGCGTCAGCGCGCAGCTGGGAGAGGCGCGCCCGCTCGGCGGGATCGCCGGTCTGGGCGATGAGGCTGCCGAGCCGCGCGGCCTCCTTGCGCGCCTCGAGCTCCGGTGGCAGGCAGCCGGCGTTTCGCAGCAGCCTGTAACCCAGGCGAAGCTCCGGCTTCACCCGCGCGAGGCCATCCTCCGGCAACGGCCGACCCTTCCCGGGCAGGTTGTCGAACTTGCCCTCCGCCATGGCGGCGCGGATCTTCGTCTCGGCGAGCAGGGCAATGACGTCCACGCATGCAGCGTAGCCGCCGGCGCGCGACGCGCCGAGACCGCCCGGGAAACCACCACGTACGTGGGCACGGAGCCGGGAGGGGGGCCGCACCTCACGCGCCCTCCATCCGAGACGACGGGGAACATGCGTTCGTATGCCGGCGCATGCGACCATTCTCCACGCGGACCTCGACGCCTTCTACGCGTCAGTCGAGCAGCGAGACGATCCGCGGCTGCGCGGCCGGCCGGTCCTCGTCGGTACGTGGGTGGTCCTCGCGGCCAGCTACGAGGCGCGGGCGTACGGCGTTCGTGCGGGGATGGGCGGCGCCCGCGCGCGGCGGCTGTGTCCCCAGGCGATCGTGGTGGCGCCGCGGATGTCGGCCTATGAGGAGGCGAGCAGGGCGGTGTTCCGGCTCTTCGACGAGACGACGCCCATGGTCGAGGCGCTCTCGGTGGACGAGGCGTTCCTCGACGTTCGCGGGCTGGGGCGGATCGCCGGTTCACCCCGGGAGATCGCTGTCCGCCTGCGGCGGGAGGTCCGCAAGCGCATCGGCCTGCCGATCACCGTCGGGGTCGCCAGGACCAAGCACCTCGCGAAGGTGGCAAGCGGCGAGGCCAAGCCCGACGGCCTGCTCGTGATCCCACCCGACCGCGAGCTGGAGTTCCTCCATCCGCTCCCCGTCGAGCGGCTATGGGGCGTCGGTCCGGCCACCGCAGCAAAGCTTCGGGCGCACGGGATCGCGACGGTCGGCGACGTGGCTTGCCTGCCCGAGCGGGCGCTGAGCGAGATCGTCGGCAGTGCAGCGGGCCGGCACCTCCATGCGCTGGCCCACAACCGGGACCCCCGCCGGGTTCAGGTGGGCCGCCGCCGGCGATCGATCGGGGCGCAGCGTGCGCTGGGCCGCATGCCGAGATCCTGGGAGGCGCTCGACGCCGTCGTGGTGGCGCTCGTCGACCGCCTCGCCCGCCGGCTGCGGGCTGCGCGGCGGGCCTGCCGCACGGTCCTGCTGCGCTTGCGATTCGACGACTTCTCGCGCGCGACCCGCTCCCACACACTGGCGGAGGCGACCGCACGGACCCGGACCATCCTCGCGCTGGCCAGGGGGCTGCTTACGGCGGCCATGCCGGTGATCGAGCGCCGGGGCGTCACGCTCGTGGGGCTGACATTGACGAACCTCGAGGACGCGGCCGCCGTTCAGCTCGCGCTGCCGTTCGAGCGCTACGGCGCGCTCGACGCCACGCTCGACGTCGTGCGCGACCGCTTCGGATCCGGAGCGATCACCCGCGCCGCGCTCCTCGGCCGCGACGACGGCCCGTCGGTGCCGCTGCTCCCGGACTGAGACCGGCCGGCGGGGCGGCCTCAGGCGGCGAAGCGCTCCGCCGACCGGGCGCGCCGCTTGGCCGCTTCCGCCTCGCGGTCCCTGGGTGGCGCCGAGGTCACGAGCGCGTCGAGCAGGCGAGCCGTGGCATCCGCGACCTCGTCGACGGCGCGGTCGAAGGCCTCGGCATTCGCCCGTGAGGGCTTCGACGAGCCGCTGACCTTGCGGACGTACTGGAGTGCCGCCGCGCGAATCTCCTCCTGCGTCGCGGGCGGATCGAAGTTGTGGAGCGTACGGATGTTGCGACACATGACGAGGAGCGTATCGATATGTCCTTGGCGCATACGGCCGGGGGTACTGGTACGCTCGGACGGTCAAGGGCTCCGAAGGGGACGAAGATGGCCAGCGCTCAGCCAACTCGCAAGACGGATACAGCGCGAGCAGGGAGCAGCTGCTGAACCGACTGCGCCGCATCGAGGGCCAGGTCCGCGGCGTTGAGCGGATGGTCGAGGAGGACCGCTACTGCATCGACATCGTGACCCAGATCTCGGCCGTCCAGGCCGCTCTGGACAAGGTCGCGCTCGGCCTCCTCGACGACCACGCCGGGCACTGCATCATCGGCGGCGCAGCGGACCAGGCGCCCGAGGAGCTGAAGGACGAGCTGATGTCCGCGGTCGGGCGCCTCATGCGCCGCGGGTAGCTGCTCGCGAGCTTCTCGAGGCAAGGGGCGCGCGATACGCGAGTTGCCTTTCTGCGGCGGCGATCAGTAGGCTGCCCGCGCCTAAGTCGCCGGGCTGGCGCGTGCTGTCACGCGCCGGCGACGAATCCCGGGCCCGTACGAGGATGGGCCGTGACCAAAGGCTCGGAGGGGGCCGTGATCGAGCGTGAGAAGTCGCCGGCTGTAGAGGTGGAGCCGGTCCTGCATGAGACCCGGGACCGGATCATCACCGCCGTGGTGACGGTCGTCCCAATTGTCGCAATGCTCGCGGTCGGCTGGCAGGCCTGGGCCGATTTGCTGCATTGGAGCGACGTCGCCGTGTTCGCCGTCATGTACGTCGCGACCGGGCTGGGCATCACCGTGGGGTTCCACCGCTACCTCACCCACCGCAGCTTCAGGACGAGCCGTCCGTTGCGGGCGGTGCTCGCAATTCTGGGCTCAGCCGCGATCGAGGGTCCGGTCATCTCCTGGGTGGCCGACCACCGCAAGCACCATCGCTTCTCGGACCGCGAGGGTGATCCGCACAGCCCGCACGTCGGACACGAGGGCGGGTGGAGAGGGGCGCTCGCGGGGCTTGCGCACGCGCATCTCGGCTGGCTCTTCGTCCACAGCCAGCGCGGAGCCCGCCTGCGCTACGCGCCCGACCTCGTGAAGGACCCGATAGTGAGCTTCGTCGACAGGACCTTTCTCCTGTGGGCGCTCGGCGGGCTCGCCGCGGCGTTCGGCCTCGGTTGGGCTATCGGCGGAACACTGTTCGCCGCCCTGACCGGCCTGCTGTGGGGCGGCGGCGTGCGCATGCTGGTCGTCCACCACGTGACCTACAGCATCAACTCGCTCTGCCACTTCTTCGGTCGGCGCCGCTTTGCGACGCCGGATCACTCGCGCAACCTGCTCTGGCTCGCGCTGCCCTCCTTCGGCGAGTCGTGGCACAACAACCACCATGCCTTCCCGACTTCGGCGTTCCACGGCCTGCGCCGCTGGGAGCTCGATCCGTCGGCGCTCGTCATCCGCGCGCTGGAGGCAGTCGGGCTGGTCTGGGGCGTCGTGCGGATCGAGTCGGCGCGCCAGGCCCGCAAGGCGGTCGCCGAGACCGCATAAGTCCCGTGCCGGCTCGGACGGCCCCGCTTCGCAGGGAGCTCGAGACGGCTCTGCCGGTGCGTCCCTTCTCGGTGGAGTTCTGGGATGGCACCGGCCTCGCGTCCACGAGCGGGGACGGTCCGACGTTCCGCGTCCGCTCTCCGGACGCGCTGGCCTACGCGCTGCGAGCACCGGGGCAGCTCGGCCTCGGCCGGGCCTACGTCTCGGGCGAGCTCGAGGTCGATGACCTCGATGCGGCGATCGAGCTGCTCGGGCGCTGGAAGCCGCCGCCGCTCGACCGCGCCGCTCGCGCCCGCCTGGCCGTGGCCGCAGCGCGTGCCTTCGGCCTGCGGCGCCCGCCGCCGGTGCCCACGGCCGAGCTGCGGCCGCGCGGTCGCCGTCACAGCCGGGTCCGGGACGCGCGCGCTGTGCGCCACCACTACGACCTTCCCGGCGAGTTCTTCGCGCTGTTCCTCGACCAGTCGATGACGTACAGCTGCGCGCTGTTCTCGCGCGGCGCCACCACGCTGGAGGAGGCCCAGGAGGCGAAGCTCGAGCTGGTCTGCCGGAAGCTCACGCTCGAGTCGGGAGATCGAGTACTCGACATCGGCTGCGGATGGGGCAGCTTCGCGATCCACGCCGCGACGAGACATGGGGCGCGCGTGCTCGGCATTACCCTCTCCCGGCCGCAGGCCGACCTGGCGCGTCGCCGGGTGGCCGAGCTCGGCCTCGACGACCGGGTGGAGATCAGGGTGGCCGACTACCGTGTCCTCGACGAGCCGCCGTTCGACGCTGTCGTAAGCATCGGGATGGTCGAACACGTCGGGGCGAGCCAGATCGACGTCTACGCTCGGCAGGTCGCGCGCCTCCTGCGCCCTGGCGGGCGCGCCCTCAACCACGGGATCGCCCGCCTCCGCCACGGCGATCCCGAGGCGGGACCATTCTCCGAGCGCTACGTGTTCCCGGACGCGGCGCCGCTCCATCTCTCGCGGGTGCTGCTAGCCCTGGAGCGGGCCGGCCTCGTCACCGACCATGTCGAGGGCTTCGCCGAGGACTACGCGACGACGCTCACGTACTGGCTCACCCGGCTCGAGGACCGCCTGGACGAGGCCGTTCGGCTTGTCGGCCCCGAGCGGGTCCGGGTGTGGCGCCTCTACCTGCGCGCGGCCCGCAACGGCTTCCGTAACGGCTTTACCTCCGTGTATCAGGTGCGCTGCCGCCCGGCTCAGCCCCGCGGTGCCGCGTAGGCGGCGACGGCGATGAAGTGGGCGGCCGCGGCCAAGACCACGAGCACGTGGAAGAGCTCGTGATACCCGAATACGCCGGGGCGAGGGTTGGGACGGCGGCGGGCGTAGATCACCGCCCCCGCGGTGTAGGCGACGCCGCCAGCTGCCAGCAGGGCGAGCGCGCCGACGCCGGTCCGCTCGACGAGCTGCGGTAGCGCGATCAGCGAGAACCACCCGAGGGCTACATAGGCCGCCGCGGTGAGCCACTTCGGCGCCTGAATCCACACGAGCGTGAACACGATGCCGGCCAGCGCGCCGCCCCAGACACCCAGCAGCACGACCTCGGCGAGCGGCTCCGACAGGACCAGCGTGGCGAAGGGCGTGTAGGTCGCCGCGATCAGCACGAAGATCATCGAGTGGTCGAGCCGGCGCATCCACTGCCTGACGGCCGGCCGCCAGGTGACACGGTGGTAGAGCGCGCTCGTACCGAAGAGGGCGCACAGCGCCGCGGCGTAGACCGCGCACGCCAGGGTGGCCCGGCCGGCCGGGGCAAGGACCACGAGCACGATCCCCGCCACGAGCGCGACGAAGAACGACCATTGGTGGACGACGCCGCGCAGTTTCGGCCTGACGGGGTACTCGCGCGCGGCGACGGTCGGTGGGGGCCCCTGCATGGCGTGCATCAGCGGATCTGCATCCCCGAGATCGCGCGGGCAATGACGAGCCGCTGGATCTCGGAGGTCCCTTCGAAGATCGTGTAGATCTTCGCATCGCGGTGCATCCGCTCGACCGGGTACTCGCGCGTGTAGCCGTTCCCGCCGAGTATCTGCATCGCCCGCTCGGTCACCCAGACCGCCACCTCGCCGGCCTTCAGCTTGGACATCGACCCCTCGGCGGCGTCGAACGGCTTGCCCTGGCGACCCATCCACGAGGCCCGCCAGATGAGCAGCCGGGCGGCGTCGATCTCGAGCTTCATGTCGGCCAGCGCGAATGCGATCGCCTGGTTCTCGATGATCGGCCGGCCGAACTGCTCGCGCTGCCCCGCGTAGTCGAGCGCGTACTCGTATGCGGCCCGGGCGATTCCGAGCGCCTGGGCGCCGACCGTGGGGCGCGAGAGCTCGAACGTTCGCATCGCCGCCTGGCCATTGCCACGCGCTCCCTCCCGGGCCCGGGCGATGCGCTCGTCGAGCTTGTCCTTGCCCCCGAGGAGGCAGGTGCCCGGTACGCGACAATCGTCGAGGAAGACGTCGGCCGTGTGCGAGGCCCGTAACCCGTGCTTCTTCAGCTTCGACCCCATCTCGAGGCCGCGCGTGCCGGGTGGGATGACGAACGCCGCCTGGCCGCGAGCCCCGAGCTCCGGCTCCACGGACGCGACCACCACGTGCACCGCGGCTATGCCGCCGTTCGTGGCCCACGCCTTCTGCCCGGTCAGGACCCACTCGTCCTTGGCCGGGTCGTAGCGGGCCCGGGTTCGCAGGGACGAGACGTCGGAGCCCGCGTTCGGCTCGGACACGCAGAAGGCGCCCACCGCCGGCTCGTCCGCGGTCCCGTAGCACTGTGGCACCCACTCGCCCAGCTGCTCGGGGGTTCCGGCCGAGTAGATCGCGGCCACCGGCAGCGAGCTGCCCATAATCGACATGCCGATCCCGGCGTCGCCCCAGAAGAGCTCCTCGCTGGCCAGGGCGAGCGACAGCCCGGTGGGATCCGTCCAGAACTGCGCCAGGGCCTCGAAGCCGTAGAGCCCGATCCGTGCCGCCTCCTGGATCACGGGCCAGGGGGTCTCCTCCCGCTCGTCCCACTCCGCCGCCGCGGGGCGCACCACCCGCTCGGCGAACCCGTGCACCCAATCCCGCACGGCGCGCTGGTCGTCGGAGAGCTCCAGTGAGAACACCGCTGGCTCGGCCGTCGTGGTCATGACCCTAAGCTTCGTAAGCACTTCCGAAGGAGTCTGCGCCTAGTGGCCACATCGACGAGCGGAAATCACTCATCTGGATCACAAGTCCCGGAGGTGCCGTGGGATCGGGTGCCGTCCGGGACCGCAGCGGCGCTGCGCTCGAACCTCGAGCCGACCGTCGACGAGGTGATCCACGCGATCCGGACGGCCGTGCCCGCCTACGCGGGACCGCTCGAGGGAGCGTTCGGCGAAGGCATTCGCACCGCGGTGGCGCACGCTCTGTCGCAGTTCCTCGACAAGGTCGAGGGCAGGCAGCCCGCGGCCTCGGGCGGCAGCGACCTGTACTTCGACCTCGGGCGTGGCGAGGCGCGCGCGGGCCGGTCGCTCGAGGCACTCTTGGCCGCCTACCGGGTCGGAGCACGGGTCGCGTGGCGCGCGACCGTCAGCGCGGCGCGCGAGGCCGGCTTCGGCGCGGAGACGCTGTCGGTGCTGGCGGAGGCGATCTTCGCCTACATCGACGAGCTCTCCGCGCGCTCCGCGGAGGGCTTCGCCTTCGAGCAGTCCATCGTGGCCGGGCAGGCCGCCAGCCGGCGGCGCGCGCTCGTGTACCTGCTGGCCCAGTTCCCACCGGCGGAGCGCGCGGCGGTCGAGACCGCGGCCCGCGACGCCGGCTGGAGCGTTCCGTCGCGCCTGGCGGCGGTCGTCTGGCAGGAGGATCCCGATGGGCGCGTCGCCACCCGGCTACCGCTCGGCTCCGTGACCGCGACGTTCGAGGGCGACACCCACTGCGCCTTCGTACCCGACGCGGACGCGCCCGGTCGCCGCGCCGAAGTCGCCCGAGCGATCGGCCACCGACGCGCGGCGATCGGTCCGGTGGTCCCGTCGCAGGAGGCATGGCGCAGCGCCGAGCGCGCGATCGCCACGATCCGCTTGGCGCAGGCCGGGATGGTGCCCGACGGCCGGCCGCTGGAGGCCGAGCAGCAGCTGCCCCAGCTCATCGTGCACCGCGACGAGCAGCTGCTGGACGAGCTCGCGCGGCGAGCGCTGGCGCCGCTCGACGACCGCACGGCGAAGGCGCGGGCGCGCCTGCTCGAGACGCTGCGGGGATGGCTCGATCACCAGGGCCACGTCCCCGATGTGGCGAGGGCCCTTCACGTCCACCCGCAGACGGTGCGGTACCGCCTCGCCCAGCTCCGCGACGCGTTCGGGGCTGCACTCGACGACCCGCCGTCGCGCTTCGAGTTGAGCCTCGCCGTTCGCGCGAGACAGCGGCGGCGCGCCTGACGGCTGTTTTCACGGAGGCGCCGCACGGGTAGGAGGCGGGGAATGGAGCACGAGGAGCGGGCGCAGCAATTGGAGCACGAGGCGGACCGCATGGAGAACGAGTCTGAGCGGATCGGCGAGCACATCGACGACGCCCGCCGGGACTGGGAGGCCAAGGAGCGGGATCGCCGCGTGCCGGGCGCGCAGCCGGGCCCGGGGCAGGAGGAGGACTCCATTCCGGGCGTCGAGACCGACGAGGACGAGCTGACCGAGCAGCCGGGACCATGACCGAGACGCCGCGCAAGGAATCCCACCAGCGTCCCGAGGAGGCGCCGGCTGAGCAGGTGCCGGACGACGCGGGCGGCGCGCCTCGCGAGGAGGCCGAGCGGAGCCCCGGCGTGCCGGGGGAAGAGGGGACGGCGACCGGCAACCCCGACGCGGCCGGCGCGGACGAGCCGGAGTAACGGCCGGCGGCAGGGCTCGGACCGGGGCCCAGCGGCCGTGCGCAGCGCGTACTCTCGTGAGCATGAAGGACGCGTTGCGAGGGCCCGTGAAGGCCGCCGTTGCCGCCGCGTTTCTCGTCGGCGTCCTGCTGCTCCTGCTCAACCCGCCGTCCCTCTCGGGGGCGGAAGGGATGGCGGTCGTCGTGGGCGGCGGGCTCATGCTGCTGCTGGTCACCGCCTGGGCAACGGTCGCCCTGACCGGGCGGGATGGCATGAGCGAGCAGGAGTTCGAGCGCCTCGTACGCCGGAGCGAGGAGCTCGCCCGCGATCCGGACCTGCGGGCCGCGGCGACGGAGTTCGACCTCCTGGTCGCCGAGGCCATTGACCGCCTGCCGGACGAGTTCCAGCGCCTGCTCGACACGACGCCGGTTGTCGTCTCCCACTACGGGGCAGAGAATCGTGCGTACGGACACTACTTCGGCGACACAGTGGCCCGTGATGACTATCCGGACCGGATCGTCCTCTACCAGGACACGCTCGAGCGTGACTTCGGGTACGACCCGGACCTCCTGCGCGCCCAGGTGGAGCGCACGCTGCGCCACGAGCTGGCCCACCACCTCGGCTGGCGAGAGGACGGGGTCCGCAAGCTCGGCCTCTGACGGGTCGCCGTCATCTACGCTAGGAGCGGCTCGGAGAGGTGACCGAGCGGCTTAAGGTGCACGACTGGAAATCGTGTGGGCGGGTCAACTGCCTCGTGGGTTCGAATCCCACCCTCTCCGTCTCGACCGCCGTCGCTGCGCCCGTGACGGGCCGAGCCCCGCGGTAGTCTGGCTGACGCCTCGTGACACGCTGGAGTGCTCGCCACGCCGTTCGCTTCGCGACGGTATGCGGGACGGGCGCAGCCGCGCTCCTCGGCGCCGTAACGGCGGTCGATGTTCGGGGCGCGGGCAACGCACCGGGTCCGCCACCGGCGGACTCGCCCGCGCCCCGGGTCGATGCGCACGCGGCCTCGGCGCCGGCCCGGCCCGCTCCGCGGGGACGTTCAATCGGCTGCGTGCCGCGCCCTCCGCTCTTTCGAGAGCACGGCCCCCGTGGCCGGCGAAGGCTCTCCCTCACGTTCGACGGCGGCCCGAGCAAGTACACGCCCGGGGTACTGCGCAACCTGCGGCGCTTCGGTGCCCGCGCCACGTTCTTCCTCCGGGGCGATCAGATCCGTGGCCGTGCCTACATCCTGCGGCGGATGCTTAGGGCCGGACACGAGCTGGCCAACCACTCCTACAGCCACCCGCACCTGCCCTCCTTCCGCGAGCTGGCGCGGACGAACAGGTTGACCCGCCGCCTAACCGGCTTCGAGCCCTGCCTGTTCAGGCCGCCCTTCGGCGCCTGGAACTCGCGCCTCATAGGCGACGCCCGGCGCCTCGGCATGCTCACGATCTACTGGGACGTGGACTCACATGACTCAGTGGGAGCCGACGCCGCGACCGTCTTCTCGCGCGTCACCGGACTTGCCCGCGGCGGCTCGATCGTCCTGATGCACGATAGCCCGGGCCAGGAACCGGCCACGCGCGCGGCGCTCCCCCGGGTGCTCCGGGCACTGCGGCGGAAGGGATACCGACTGGTGACGGTCTCCGAGCTATTGGGGCTGAAGCAGCGCTTCCGACACCCGAGATCGGATGCTCGTCGGGGCTAGCGGGGCGCAGACCGCAGCAGCGTTTCCGCCTCTTCGACTGAGCCGGCGAGCGGCAGCTTCTCGCTGAACCGCACGATCTCGAAGACGCGCTTGATGGGGGCGCCCTCCGGCAGCGCGACGGCGAGCCGCTGCCGGCGGTCCTCGAGCCGCTCGCCGAGCCGGAAGAAGAGGTCGACCCCTGAGCTGTCGACGAAGCTCAGATCGGACAGATCGAGCACCATGCCCGGGGCCGAGTTCGGCACGGCCGCGGTGAGCCGGTCCTCGACGTGAGGCGTGTTCGAAGCGTCCATCTCACCGGCGATCCGCGCGATGACGACGCCGGACTCGTCACTCGTCGTGTGGATGTCGGCCCACGTGGTCACTCCTGGCCTCTCGAGCCAAGGCCGCGCTCGAGCCGGACCACGGTTCCCGCCTCGGAGGGGTAGAGGTCGAACCCGTCCATCAGCTCGCGCATCAGGTGCGTCCCTCGACCGCGCTCCGCGCCCCGGCGCTCGCGCCAACTTCCCGAGTCCGTCACAGTGACTATGACCCTATCCCTCGAGCGCCGGCCCTCGACGCGGTAGCTGGCCTCTACGGGCCCGTACGCGTGCTCGATCGCATTCGTCGCCGCCTCCGACACGGCGACGAGGATGTCCTGCAGCTCGCCCGGGGACGCTCGAGCGCCGCCGAGCCAGTGCCGCAGCATCCGGCGCAGCGGCGCAAGGGTGGTGGACCGGCAAGGAAGCTCGAGCTCGAGCCGCTCGTCCGGAACGGCAACGACGTGAGCGGCGAGGAGCGCCACGTCGTCGGACGGCGGCGCGTCCCCGGCCAGGGCGCCGAGCAGGCGGTCGCATAGCGACTCGGGGTCGGCGGCTTCCCCGGCCGCCGCCGACGCAAGGCGCTCGAGTCCCTGGGTGAGCGAGCTGCCTCGTCGCTCGACCAGCCCATCGGTGTAGAGGACGATCGTCGAGCCTGGCTCGAGCCGTGCGACCGCTTCCCGGTAACGGTTTCCGGCATCCGCGCCTAGCGGCACGGATCGACCCTCCTCCAAGAAGCGCGGACTGCCCGCGGGATCTATCACCAGCGGCGGAGGATGACCGGCGCTGGCGAAGCGGAAAGTGCTCTGCAGGAGGTCGAGGATGACGTACACGACGGTGGCGCTCTCACGCTGACCGAGCCCCCGTACCACCGTGTTGAGCTTCGTCAGCGCCTCGCCCGGCGACTCGCGATCGAGGGCGTAGGCACGTATCGCGCTACGGATCTGGGCCATGGTGGAGGCCGCGCGGATCCCATGGCCGACGACGTCGCCCATAACCAAGCCCACCGAGTCTCGGGGCAGCTCGAGGACGTCGTACCAGTCGCCTCCCACCTTTGCCTCCTCGCGTGCCGGCAGGTATCGCGCCGCCACGCTGAGCCCCGGTACGTCCGGAAGGCGTTCGGGCAGGAGGCTTCGCTGGAACGTCTGCGCGATGAGGTGCTCCCGCTCGTACAGCTGGGCACGCTGGATCGCGAGAGCAAGCCTGTCGGCCGCAAGCCGGAACAGATCGGTGTCGACCGGTCCAAGCTCCCGCCCGTCCCCGGCCCCCACGACCAGGACGCCGAGCATCCGGTCATCGACCGTGAGCGGCACGCCGACCAGCGAGCCGGCGCCCTGCTCGGCGAACGCCCGGCTGATCGGGTCGTCCTCCGCCGCCGCGGCGGTCGTGATGGCCCGCCGCGTCCGTGCCACGCGGCCGGGAAGTCCGGCCCCGGCTTCGACGGGCGCTCCGAGCTCCAGGCCGCTCAACCCGACGGTGCACGAGGCCCGCAGCACGTGGTCGTCGGCGGCCATCAGAACGGCAGCCGCGTCCGAGTGGACGACGTCGACGATCCTGGCTAGGACCCCGGGGAGCAACTCGTCGAGGGATAGGTAGCCGAGCGTCACATCGGTGATGCGCTGGAGCTTGCTCACGGTCTCGGCTAAGGCGGCCAGCTCGCGCCGCTGCCGGCGCAGCGCCGTAAGCGCCGCGTTGAGGCTCCACGCCACGATGAAAGTGGGCGGCACCGCTATGACCGCGACCGCGAGGAACAGAGCCGTGTCGCCGCTGTCGTACACAAAGGGGGTCAGGAACGCGAGAGTCGCGACCGCCGTGACGGCCGTCATGCGGCGAGAGGACTGGAACGCCGCAGCGTGCAGCACCGGCAGCGGGTAGAGGAGGAAAAACGGGCTCGACCGGCCTCCGCTCGCCGCGACGAGCGCCGCGGTGATGCCGACCCAGAGGTAGTCGCCGACGTAGAGGGTGTCCCGTGAGATTCGCCCGGCCGTCGTCAGTGCTGTGAACACAGCCGCACACGCGAGTGACACCGCGCCGATCACCACCACGACGACCGGCTCGACCACGTCCCCGATCGGCAGCGCGATGGCCGGGAGCAGCGTCGCCCCGGCGGCGAACATCACGACCGAGACGTAGCCGCCGACCCGGAGGTCGGCAGCGTCGAGTGCGGCCGGACTGGGCGGAGGCTCCAGCGTCTGCGACGCGTCCTTGTGCATGGCCATCCCGGCCCACCCGGAACCCCGGCACGGGGCGGCGGCCGTCCAGCGGCACACTACCCTGCCGGGTCGCGAAGGCGCCGCCTGTTACCGCCCGCGGCTATGAGATGCGCGCGCAGGCCGCGACTACTCGCGTCGCGGCGCCAGGTTGCCCACGAGCACGGCGACGACCGTGACGAGATAGATCTGACCCGTCAGCGCCTCGACGGTCGCGAAGCTGCGCGCCAGGTTGTTCCCGGGCACCAGGTCGCCGTATCCGGTAGTGGTGAGCGTGGCGAAGCTGAAGTAGAGGAAATCCGCCAGGGACGCGTCCGGCTGTCCGCGGAGGAAGTCGCGCGCGCCGAGGCGGTCCACCGCGCCATCCGCAAAGGCGAACATGACGCCGATCAGCAGATAGATGGCCAGGACGCCGAGGAGCAAGTGGATAGTCACGCGCCGCTCATGGCGGATGCGACGGAAGACGCCCTGCCCGATCGCCGCCGGCGCCGCAACCACGAGGAGGCCGCTCAAGATGCGGGCGATGCCGATGCCGGTGTCGCCGCCGAGCAAGGCGGCGACGGCCGACGCCAGCGCGGCCGCCGAGGCGAGCGCCATCAGCGGGCGCAGCATGGCCGTCGGCAGGTCCGAGGTGAGCATCGCGAGGACCAGCGTCAGCCCCTGGAGCAGCGCCAGCACCGCGCGGCTCGACCTTCCCTCCGGCACCGCCAGCGCGAAGACAATCGAGACCGCCACGACGACGAGCACCCGCCCGTACCGGTGGGGTCCGTACAGCCACTCGAGAAGCGCCCGAGCGACAGCCCCGCCTCCGCGTTCGACCGGCACGGAGGCTTCTTACTCGCTGTTCCAGACGGCAAGACTGCGAGTCCGGCCCTCCCGCTGCTCCGCCGGCTGGTCTATTGCGTTTGACGTCGACGGCCGGTCGAACGTAGAGTCGGTCTTGAGCGAGCCTTTCGCCGCGGAGCAGGTGGCGGTGATCAAGGCGGCGGGCCCGCCGGCCCGCTCAGAACCGCCAGGCGTACGCGAGCGCTCAGCGCGTGGCTTCCGGTAGGGCCGGCCGTGCCGGTAGGGCGCGGGCGAGCTGGGACCGCGAGCGGATGTCGAGCTTGCGGTAGCTGTTGCTGAGGTGCACTTCGACCGTCTTCTCGGTCACGAACAGGGCCTGCGATCTCCTTGTTCGAGATCCCCTCGGCCGCCATGCCGGCCACGCGCAGCTCGCTCGCGGTCAGGTTGCTGCGGCTCTCGACGGGGTCGCGCCGCGGCCTCGCGCCGGCCGCGATCAGCTCGTCGTTTGCCCGGTGGGCGAGCACGTGGGCGCCGTGCTCGCGGGCCAGCTCCACGGCCGCCGCCAGCCGGTCTCGGGCGGGAGCGCGCCTGCCCGCCCGACGCAGCGCGGATCCCAGATCGGCGAGCGCGCTTGCGTACTCGAGCCGTGCGGGAGACGCGGCCAGCACGTCCGTGGCCTCCTCGAGGAGCCCGATGCCCGCGGCGCCGCCCTCCGCCACGCCGGCCACGGACAGCGCCGCTCCAGTGCCCGCTCGGAGCCGAAGCTGCGGGCGCGCTCGAGCTCCTCGGCGGCCAGCGCGCGGGCCTCCTCGCTGCGGCCCGCGGCGGCGAGCAGGCGCGCCGCGTCCGCGCGCCAGTTCGCATAGCACGACGAGCGCAGACCCCAGTCGTGCTCGAGCCGGCCGCAGTGGCGGAGGTCGGCCAGGGCCTCGTCCCGCCGGCCGAGCGCCGCCCGCACCCGGGCGCGGGCGTGGCGCTGGACGATCGCGCCGATGCTCTCGGTTCCGCCATCGTCGAGCGACTGCTCGCGCCACAGGCTGTCCGCCGCCTGCGCTTGCCCGCGCTCCACGAGTGTCATCGCAAGCGCCAGCGTCCCGTAGGGGACCTCCTGGAGCGTGACGTGGCGGCGGGCGTTCGCCGCGTCGGCCTCCGCCTCATCGAGCGCACCGCGTCGGAACCAGGCCACGGCGCGTAGATGCGAGGCCGCGGAGAAGATGGCGGCCGAGCCGCGTCGCCGCGCCCACTCGATCACGGCCGTATACTCGGAGGTCGCCTCCTCCAGGGCGTCCGAGAGCAGCAGGGCGGCCGGTGCCAGGAAGAGCGCCGTGGGCTCATCTCTCCACCTTCGCGGAGGTCGGCCCCGCGCAACGCTGCGCCCGCCAGCTCGCGGGCCCTACTCGCATCTCCGGCATAGACCGTCTCGAGGGCGCGCTCCGCGGACGCCAGGCGTTCGCCGGGGCTCCGGGGCGGGCCGGGGCGTGCCTCAAAGCGCCGCTCCGCCTGGCGCATCGCCCGTCACGCTCGAAGGCTGCTGTGCGCGACGCCGAAGCGACTCGCCTGCAGCTGCAGCCCGAGCTCGACCGCGTCCTCGGGCAGGCCCGCGATCATCTCCGTCAGCGCCGCGACCGTTTCCTCCGGGCGCCCCGCGAAGGCGAACGGCGCGATGAGCCGACTGGCTACATCGACGCGCGCCTGCGGGTTGTCCGTGGCCGCCATGGCGGCGCTCAGCTCGTCGATCGCGGCGACCACCTCGCCGCTGTGGAACTCCGCCAGGCCGAGTTCCACGCGCAACGCCTGCGTGAGCTCCGCAGGCGTGCCCTCGCGCAGTGCCCGGCGCAGGTAGGCGGCCGCCAGCTCGGGGGCGCCGCGCGCAGCCGCGGAGCGGGCAGCCTCACGCAGTGTTCCCGCGGCGTCCGGGACGTCGCCCGGCTCGACGTGCAGCAGATGCACCGCGAGCCGCTCCGGTGCGGCGCCCGCGGCGCGGAGCACTGCGCGGCGCACGCATGCAGGGCGGCGCGCTCGCCGGCCGCCAGCTCATCCAGCACGCCCGCCCTCAGCAGCGGATGCAGATACCGCAGCGGCCGACTCCCCTCGAACAGCGACGCCGCCGCGAGCTCGTCGGCGGCGGCCGCCGCGTCCTCCCCGCCAAGACCCGTGAGCTCGGCCGCGGTGCGCAACTCCACCCCGTCCCCGAGTATGGCCACCGCGCGGGCGAGCGCCGTGCAGCGCGGCGGCAGCCGGCGCAGCCGCTGCACAGCCACCCGCGAGACGCGCGCCGGAGTCAGGCGCTCAATGATCTCCCCGCTCGCGGCGCTCGGTGCGACGCCCTCGCGGCTCAGCTCGTCGAGCAGCTCCCCCAGCAAGAACGGGTTGCCGCCGCTGACGCGCTGGCAGGCAGCCACGAACGGCTCCTCCGGCACCTCTTCCAGCGTCTGCTCCACCAGGTGCGCCGTCGCTTCCGGCGTCAGCGGAGCGAGTCGAACGGCCTCCACCAGCGGACCGGACACTGCCTCGAGCGCACTCGCCTGCTCGGCGCCCGGCTCACCGGGCCGCGCCGCGACGGCGAGCGCCACAGGGAGCCCCTCGAGCCGCTGCCCGAGATACGCCAACCAGCGCAGCGAGGGCGGATCCGCCCAATGCGCGTCGTCCACGAGCAGCAGTAGCGGCCGGGCCTCGGAGAGGTTGACCGCGAACCAGTACAGCCCGTGCAGGGCGGCAAACATGTCGCCACCGGCCCCGTTCCTCGTTCCGGGCGAGCCGAGCACGCTCTCGGCCAGCGCGGCCGCCCCGACCAGCAGCTGATCCCGTTCGGCGTCACTGGAGCCGGCGAGCACCGGCTCGAACAGCTGGCGCACCACACCGAACAGGAACTCGCGCTCGAGCTCGGACCCACGTGCGCGCAGCACCCGGAAGCCACCCGCCAGTTCCCGCACCGCCGCGAGCACGCTCGTCTTGCCGACACCGGGCGGACCCTCGACCAGCAGGATGCTGCCCTCGCCGCTCCGCGCTGCATCCAGAGCTCGCTCCGCAACCGCCAGCTCGGCCTCGCGCTCGAGAAGCGGGGTCTCGCCCACCACCCGCATGGGTCGATCTAGAGCCGCGACGCACGGCGGGTCCGACACAGAGCGAGGCCGCCGCAGAAGGGGCCACATCCTCCGCGGTCCGTCCATCAGGCCATGTGGCACGCGCTTTTGCGGCAAACCACTGCGCCGCTCGCCGCGGTCAGTTGAAGACCACGAAGAAATCGTGGTCGCGCAGGAAGGCCCCGGTGGCCGGGTCCGCCATTCCCACGCCAGCATCGGTGACCGTATGGCAACCAGGCAAGCCGCCGACATTTGTCTCGGGCGTCGGAATCGGTGCAGACGATGCCGCGCGCCCGGTCCGCCTCGAGCTCGGCGATCGCCTCCCAGCTCATCGCACCGAGCAGGCCGATGGTGCGCATCGCCGCGCGTTAGCGACTCAGCGGCAGCCGCAGCTCCCCCCACAGCAACCGCCACCGGCTGCCGGGCCCACCGAAGGCTCTTCTGAGGCCGTCTTGGTCGAGAACGTCGAGAAGAGCTTGGTCAGCTGCTCGGAACCGCAGTTGGTGCAGGCCGGAGCATCGCCGTTTCGGACGAGCTGCTCGAAGCGCGTTTCGCATTCCATACAGACGAACTCGTAGATCGGCATCGCCGGCGGAGTGTGACACGTCCGGCGCAGCGGCGTGGCGGCGTCAGCGCTGCGCTTCTACGAGCAGCGTGGGCTGATCGCATCCGAGCGCACCGGCTCGGGCCACCGCCGAATCGGCGACCCCGGATCGAACGCTGCCTTGTCCAAATCGCATTGAGTCCCGCGTCGTGTTGATAGAGGCCGCGTATCGTGCGGCGAGTTCGATCTAGGAGAGGTCATGTCTCAGTACATGCTGTTGCTGTATGCCCCCGAGGTCGGTCCGGCCGAGCAGGCGGAGAGGGAGGCCGAGCTGCCCTTCTGGTTGGAGCTGAACGAGAGCCTGCGGGAGGCCGGGTTGCTCGTGGCGAGGGGCCGCCTGCATCCGGCGGCGAGCGCCACCACGGTCCGTGTTCGCGATGGCGAGACGGAGCTCACCGACGGGCCGTTCGCCACCACGAAGGAGATCCTCGGCGGCTACTACGTGCTGGAGTGCGCCGAGTTGGATGAGGCGCTGAGGCACGCCGCTCGGTTGCCGATCGCGCGCTGGGGGTCGGTGGAGGTGCGGCCGATCATGAATGGCAGCGAGATATCGCGCCGCGCGGAGCCGGCCGCCGCGCGAGAGTGACCGCCGGCGGCGGGCGGCGGTCTGAGGCGGGTGACCCGGCCGCCGCCGCGGCCGCACGCGCGTTTCGCGACGAGCGCGCGGCCGTGTTGGCGACGCTGATCCGACATGTCGGGGATTTCCAGCTTGCCGAGGACGCCGTGCAGGACGCGTTCGCGTCGGCCGTTGTGGCCTGGCGGCGCGACGGCGTGCCCGCCAATCCGGGCGCGTGGATCACCGTCGCGGCTCGCCGGCGGGCCATCGATCGGCTGCGCCGCGATCGTTCGGTCGCGGATCGCGCCGAGCGCGTGGCCGAGCTGGTCCGCCTGGACGCGCGGGAGCACCCGTCGGTGAGCGAGGACGAGAGCACGATCACCGATGATCGGCTGCGCCTGATCTTCACCTGTTGCCACCCGGCGCTGGCTCTGCCGGCGCGGGTGGCGCTCACGCTGCGGGCGCTCGGCGGCTTGTCGACGGGTGAGATCGCGCGCGCGTTCCTTGTCTCTGAGCCGACGATGGGGAAGCGGATCGTGCGCGCCAAGCGCAAGATCGCCGACGCCCACATCCCGTACAGGGTGCCGGCCGATGAGGAGCTGCCCGACCGCCTGCGCGGCGTGCTGCGGGTTGTGTACCTGATCTTCAACGAGGGCTACGCCGCCAGCGACGGCGATCGTCTGGTGCGCGCCGAGCTATGCAGCGAGGCGATCCGGCTCGGGCGGCTGTTGTGCGAGCTCATGCCGGACGACGCCGAGGTGTGGGGACTGCTTGCGCTGATGCTCTTGCACGACGGGCGTCGCGCCGCGCGCGTGGACCGGGAGGGACGCTACGTGCCGCTCGGGGAGCAGGACCGGTCTCTGTGGGACGAGGACCGGATCAGGGAGGGCCTGCGCACGCTCGAAAGCGCGGTCAGATTGAGGCGGCCGGGCGAATACCAATTGCAGGCCGCGATCACCGCCGTGCACATCCAGGCCGACGATGGCGATGCCACAGACTGGGCGCAGATCGCCGATCTCTACGGCGCGCTCGCCAAGCTCAGCCCGTCGCCGGTGGTCGAGCTGAACCGGGCGGCGGCCGTCGGGTTTGCCGCCGGACCGCAAGCCGGCCTCGAGCTGCTGGAGCCTCTGCTCGGCGATCCCGCCCTTGAGCGCTACCAGCCGCTGTACGCCGTGCACGCCGAGCTGCTCCGGCGCGCGGGCGACTCGGCGGGCGCGGCGACCGCCTACGAGCGGGCGATCGCGCTCAGCAGGAACGCGGTCGAGCGAGTTGAGCTCGAACGGCGCCTCGAGGCGCTGAAGTCCGGCTGAGGCTGTCCAGATCCTCAGGTCTGCCGCGTCGGTGTAGATAGGCCGCCGAATGGGCTGCGTAATCCGACCGGGAGAGGACCCATGCTGAACCAAGAGACCGCATCACCACTACGTCAACGTGCCGGTCGGGATCGGGGCGTTTGCCCTTCACGCCGCTGCTCTTGCCGGAGAGCCGCGACGCCGCGGCGCAGAGCTTCGACTTCCCCGGATCGGCGCTCGTCACCGCCGGCCTGGTGGCGCTCGTGTACGCGCTCACGCAGGCGAACGACTACGGCTGGGGCTCGCTCGAGACAGTCGGCTTCTTCGCCGCGTCGGCCGTACTGCTCGTTGGTTTCGTCGCATGGGAGTCGCGCACCCGCGACCCGTTGATGCCATTCTTGATCTTCCGACTGCGCACGCTGGTTGGCGCGAACGTCGCCGGCCTGGTCCTCGGCACCGTCGTGTTCTCGATGTTCCTGATGCTCACGCTGTACATGCAGCAGGTGCTCGGCTACTCGCCGCTGGGCACGGGCGTGGCGTACCTGGCCGTGGCCGGGACCGCGATCGTCTGGTCGGCGGTGGCCGCGAAGCTCGTCACGCGGCTCGGAGTCAAGCCAGTGCTCGTCGCGGGCATGGCGTTCCTCACCGCCGGGCTCGCATACTTCACGCAGGTGTCCGTCGGCGGCTCCTACCTAGGTGACCTGCTGCCCGGGTTCCTGCTGATCGCGATCGGGATGGGCTTCTCGTTCGTGCCGATCTCGATCGCCGCGCTCGCCGGCGTCGAGCGCTCGGAGGCAGGACTGGCGTCCGGCCTGATCAACACCTCGCAGCAGATCGGCGGAGCGCTTGGGATCGCCGCGCTGTCGGCGGTCGCCACATCGACGACGGAACAGGGAATCGCCGACGGCAGCGCGGCGCCGTTCGCGCTCACCGACGGCTTACAGGCGGCGTTCCTCGGCGGCGCCGGCGCGGCGCTACTCGGCGTGCTCGTCGCGCTGCTCATGGTGCGGCGTCGGGACCTCGCGCAAGCGACCCCGGAGGCGCAGCTCGCGCTCGAGGCCGCGTAGAGCGACCCACCGCAGCGGTTCGCCGCCAGCCGGGTGAGCCGACCGAGCGGTCCAGATCGATCCCCGCCGTGAACCCGCTGGTCGTGGTCGGGATCATGGCGCTCGCGGTGGGGGTCGTCGTTGGGCTGCTCTATCTGGTGCGTAGGGTGGAGCCGACCGCCGGCGTGGTGCTCGACACGGGCCGCGCCAACGCCCTCTACGGCATGGTGGTAGTCGGGTCACGGCAGCCGGAACCGGCGCTGTGGCCTCGTGCTGACGTTGGTCGGGCTCCTTCAACGCGACGAGCGCGGGCGGCAAGCTCGCTCATATGGGCCGACCCTCCCGGCACTGCGACGTTCCGCGCGCCGGCAGAGACGTACGACCGCCACATCGGTCGCTATGGCCGCGAGCTTGGTCGCGCGCTGATCGCCGCTGCCGGCGTGCGCCGGGGTGGGCGCGCTCTAGTCGTCTCCGCCCCGGAGCACGACGAGGGATCCATGCCGTTCTGCGGGCCGGGCCAGCTGGCGAAGCTGTGGTCGGCGGCCCGCCTCACCGACGTGCGCGAGTCGTCCGCGGTCGTTCGAGAACGTCGGTGTCCGGCCCGGCCGGCCCAGCGCGGCCGCAGCGGGGGCGGCCGAGGCGGGCGGCGGAGCGCTGCTAGTCGCCGGCCTGCTGACGCCCTTAGCCGGAGCGGCGCTGTCGAGCGTGATGGATCACGGCGATCCGCCACGTCCACAGCGGCAAGGGGCCGTGGGTGACGGAGGATGGCTACGAGTACAACCTCGTTCTGCTGGCGGCGATCTTCGCCCTGACCGAAGCGGGTCCCGGCCCAATCTCCCTCGACCGCGCGCTGGGCACCGAGCGCTGGGGAATGCTGCGGCAGGTCGAGCGACGGCCGCGGTTGACCTGTACTGGCTGCCGCTCGGCGCCGGTGGCGACTTCGTCAGGTTGAACGGTCGCGTGTACGAGGCGCTGGCGGCGCGGGTGCAGCGGCGACCGGCGTGTGACCTCTACCACTCCGCGCTCCAGGTGGAGGTCGCAGACGAAACGTTCGTCGTCGCGCAGACGCCCGTCCCCGACCTGAGCGGAAATGAGCGGGGCGTCGTCGCCGAAGGCGCCGTCGGCAGCCGCTGCGCGGGCCGGTTTCTGATCTTCCGCTACGAGATTCGGCTCTGGCGTGGCGGGCACATCCCCGACGTCGCCGAGGCCGTGGACAGCCCGCGGCGGCTGGCGGACGACGAAGATCGGGCGCGGCGCGTACTCGAGTCGATCGCTCAGGTCCCGACTCCGGTGTGGGGTCGCGACGAGCTCGCCACCGGTGAGATGTGGAACTCAAACTCGGTGATCGCGTGGGTCATCGCCCGCAGCGGGATCGAGACCGATTCGATCCAGCCCCCGCCAGGCGGGCGCGCGCCCGGCTGGCGAGCGGGCCTCGAGGTCGCGCGCCGACAGGAGGAGGGCGCCTGATCTCGCTGCTTCGGAGTTTGGCGGCGCTGGCGGCTGCGGTCGCGCTGGTCGGGTTCCCGGTCGCCTGCGGCGGCGAGGACGTCGAGCGCCGGCTTGACGAGGCGCGCGAACGCGCGGAGGAAGCTCGTCGCTACGTCGAGAGGCGGGTCGAGGACGCTCGCCAGGAGGAGGCGGCGGATGCCGCCCTGGCCGTCGGCGACTTCGACGTCGGCAACTCCCAGCACCACGGAACCCCCATCGAGCGCCGCGACGCGCTGCTTCTCGGATATCGCACCGGTGACCCGGCACGGTGCGAGCGGTACCTGCCGAGCTGACGCGGCCTCGCTGTGCGTCGAGCGTCCGGCGGGCCGGAGCGCCTCGGGCAGCGAGTAGTAGCCGGTGCCCGGCCCTATCTCGAGCTTGGCGCCCATCGTTCCAACCTACCTTGCGCGAACGCCGTGCAAGCAAAGGGACGCCCGGTGTACCTTTCGGCTGTGGAATCCACGGGCACCGTGGAGCGGAGCACGGCGTTCGACGCGGTCTTCAAGCCGGTCCAGCCGCCCACCACCTTCGAGGAGACGGTCGAGCGGCTGGGGACCGCAATCCGCCTCGGCATCATCGCCCCCGGCAGCCGCCTCCCTCCCGAGCGGGATTTGGCCGAGGCGCTGCGGATCTCGCGCTCTACTCTTCGGCAGGCCCTGACAACGCTCGTGCAGAGCGGGCATCTGATCTCCGTACGCGGCCGCGCGGGCGGGACGTTCGTGGCAGAGCAGCCGCCGCTGGGTCAGGACTCCGCGGGCGAGCCGCTCGGCGACCGTGCGCGCGCGGTGCTCGACTACCGCGTTGCGGTGGAGACCGGTGCGACGATGCTCGCCGCCGAGCGCTCCACCCCGGAGGACCTCGAGCGGCTGGCCAACCTGACCGAGGCGATGGACCGGGCGACGGGCCCGTTCGAGGAGTACCGCCGCGCGGACGTCGGCTTCCACATCGGCGTCGCGGAGGCTGCGCACTCGGGCAGGCTCGTCGCCGCAATGACCGAGGTGCAAGGAAAGATGAGTGACCTCATCGCCCGTATCCCTCATCCCGACATCGTGCTCACGAGCTCCAACGCCCAGCACAAGCGGTTGATCACGCTGCTGGGCCGCCGCGACAGCGGTCGCGCGGTGCGGCTCATGCGCGAGCACATGGAGGGGACCGAGCACATCCTCGCCGGCCTCCTGCGCTAGGTGCGCCCGCTGCTCACCAGGCCGCTCGTCGTCGCCGTGGCAGTGCTCGGCCTCGGCGCCTGCGACGGCGTATCGGAGGATACGTATGCCGAGCGGGTCGGCGAGGTTTGCGTGGACATCGAGCGAGAGGTGACTCAGCTCCAGAGCACGAGCGCCGAGACCCCCGGCGAGATCGCCGCCGTGATCGACGACGTGATCCGGCAGTCACGCGACGCACTCCGGCGCGTGAAAGAGATCGAGCGCCCGGACGGCGACGCGGGCGCCGACGCAGACCGGTTCGTGAAGACCCTCGAGCGGGAGGTCGAGGAGGTGGCGATCCCTGCGCTCGAGGCCCTGCGCGACGCGGTCGTTCGACGGGATCAGGAGGCGGCCGCGGAGGCGGGCGCGCGGCTGCAGCAGCTCGAGAGCTCGGAGTCGGACCGACTGGCTCGCGACCTCGGGGCCGAGGCCTGCGCGGGATAGGCGCCGGCCACGCCTGCCCGGATAACGCGCCCGTGGCGCATTCGGCGCCGGCCGGCGGAGCTGCCGACATCGCGCCTCCGCCGGCCTCGCCGGAATGGCAGGCTCCCGCCCCATGACAGACGGCGAGCTGATCCTGGTCGCCGGGGCGCTCCTCTCCGCGGCGATCGCCGCCTCGCTCGTGGCGGCGCGTGTCCGACTGCCGGGGCTGCTCCTCTTCCTCGCCATCGGGATGCTGATCGGCTCCGACGGGACGGGCTGGATCGACTTCGGACCTGAGCGCTCGGACTACGAGCTCGCGCGGAACATCGGCGTGGTCGCGCTCGGTCTCATCGTGTTCGAGGGCGGCCTCACAGCCGGCTTCGAGGAGATCCGTCCGGTGCTGCGCCCCGCGGTCGGCCTCGCCATGGTGGGCACGTGCCTCACCGCAGGGATCGTCGGGCTCGCCGCAGCGTGGCTGTTCGACCTGGGCACCGTCGAGGGGTTGCTGCTCGGCTCGATCGTCGCCTCCACCGACGGTGCCGCGATATTCGCGTTGCTGCGGGGCTCGACCCTCCGCCGGCCGCTGGCGCGCACGCTCGAGGGGGAGGCCGGGCTGAACGACCCGGTCGCCGTGCTGCTCGTTATCGGCTTCATCGAGTGGATCGAGCAGCCCGACTACGGCCCCGCCGACATGCTGCTCCTGTTCGTGAGCCAGCTCGGCATCGGCGCGGTCGTCGGGGGCTTGGTTGGCTGGCTGACGGTCAACGCCATGACCCGGGCCCGGCTCGACACCGCCGGCCTCTACCCGGTCGCGACGCTCGCGGCGGCCGCGCTCGCCTTCGGCTCCGCGGACACCCTGGAGGGCTCCGGGTTCCTCGCCGCCTACCTGGCGGGCCTGGCGCTCGGGTCGGCGTCGATCCCGGCGAAGCGCACGGTCACGGTCTTCCATCAGGGTCTCGCCTGGGTCGCACAGATCGTGCTGTTCCTCACGCTCGGGCTGCTCGTCTTCCCGAGCCAGCTCGACGACGTCTGGCTCGAGGGCACGGCGCTCGCCCTGGTTCTCGTGCTCCTCGCGCGGCCGCTGGCGACGGTGGCGGCCACCGCCCTCGATCCATTCAGCGCGGGCGACCGCATCACGCTCGGTTGGGCCGGGCTGCGCGGCGCGGTGCCGGTCGTGCTGGCGATCTTCCCCGTGATCGATGGGGTTCCGGACAGTTTCGAGTTCTTCAACATCGTGTTCTTTGCGGTCGTGATCTCGACGATCCTCCAGGGCACTACCTTCGAGCCCTTGGCGCGGGCCCTGGGCGCCACGACGAACGAGCCGGCGCTGCCGCGCCCCCTCGCCGAGACCGGCACGATCCGCCGCCTCGGCGCGGAGATCGTCGAGTACCCCGTGGGGCCCGACGATGCGATCGTCGGCCGGCTTGTGCGCGAGCTCGGGCTGCCCCGCGACGCGCTCCTGAGTGTCATCGTGCGCGGGAGCGAGGCGATCCTGCCGCGCGGCTCGACGCGCATCGAGGCGGGCGACCGCCTACACGTCGTGGTTCGCCAGGAGGTGGCGCAGCAGGTTCCGGAGATGCTCCACAGGTGGCGGGCCGGGCCGCTGGCCGTTCAGCCCCGGCCGACCGAGGCGCTGCGCGCGAGCAGCACGGTCTTCACGGCACGGGCCTGGACGGACGAGGACGGCGATCCTGGGTTTCCCCGGAGCGTGCTGGGGGTCGAAGTGCTGGAGCACCTACGGACCCGGCGCGACCAGCGCGGCGCGCTCGTGCTGCTCGCCGACGGGCGCTACGCGCTCACCGGCGCGCTGCTCGCCGTCGGGGCCGCCTCGCAGCTCCAGCGGTACGCGCGCCGGCGCCTCAACGACGAGAACGACGACGCGGCCCGCGCGTGGTGGCAGGAGGTGATCGGCGCGCTGGCGCGGTGACCGAGTCGAATCGGCCCCGCTCGTCACGACATCTGGGTTTGGTGCCGTGTTGGCGCCCAAGCCAGGGGGCGTCCGTCATGGCACTACCGTTACCACCGTGATGCGGCCGGTCATCGGCATCTGCGCCGCGCTCGAGCGCGTTAGGTGGGGACCCTGGGAGGAGGTCGTCGCGATGATGCCTACGTCCTACGTGCACGCGGTGCAGGCGGCCGGCGGGCTCGCGCTCGTCCTGCCGCCGGACGACGCGGCGGCGGCGGACCCCGACGCGCTGATCGATCGCCTGGACGCGCTCATCCTGGCGGGAGGCGCCGATGTCGATCCCGCAGCGTATGGCGCCCGCCCCCATCCGCGCGTAGGTCACACCGTCCCGGAGCGAGATCGCTTCGAGCTCGCCCTCGCCCACCGCGCGCTCGAGCGGGACCTCCCGCTGCTCGGCATCTGTCGCGGCATGGAGCTGCTGAACGTCGCGCGCGGTGGAACCCTCGTCCAGCACGTGCCCGACCTGGTCGGCCACGAGGAGCACCGTCATACGCTCGGGCAGTTCGCTGACCACGATGTGGAGCTCGAGCCGGGCTCCCTGGCGGCGCTCGCGGCCCGCGCCGAGCGGTTTGCCGTGAAGTCGCACCATCACCAGGGCGTCGACGAGCTGGGGGAGGGGCTCGAGGTCACCGGCTGGTCGATCCCCGACCGCCTGGCAGAGGCGGTGGAGGACCCGAGGAGCCGCTTTGTGCTCGGCGTACTCTGGCACCCGGAGCGGGACGAGTCGAGCCGGTTCGTCGCCGCGCTTGTCGAGGAGGCGCGGACGGCCCTGCCGCCCCGGCGCTCGTAGGTCGACCGGGCGTCGCGGCTACGCCGGGGTCAGCGCAGCGCGGCCGCGCCCTCCACGAACCGGCGCCACTCGGCGTGGGCCTCGCGCCGCCAGGCGTCATCGCGTTCGGGGCGCACGAGCGCCCCGGTGGGGATCCGCTGGCCGATCTCGCGCGTGGAGCGCCAAAGCCCGGCGCCGACCGCGGCCAGCGCGGCGGCGCCAGCGGCGGTGGCGTCGATCGCGCCGGGCGCGACCGGCACGCCGGCCGCATCGGCCTGGAGCTGCAGCAGCAGGCGGTTGCGCGTGAGGCCGCCGTCCACCCGCAGCGACTCGAGCTCGACCTGCTGGGCGACGGCCGCGAGCACGTCGGCCACACGCCATGCGATCGCCTCGAGCGCAGCGCGTGCCACGTGCGCGGGCCGCGAGCGACCGGCCAGCCCGGCGATCACGGCCTTGGCGTCGGGGCGCCACCAAGGCGCGCCGAGCCCGGCCAGCGCCGGGAGCACGCGAACGCCACCGGAGTCCGGCACGCTCGCGGCCAGCGCGGCGAGCGCGGCCGGGTCCTCGGCGAGCCCGAGGTCTCGGCTCAACCACTCGAGGAGCGCGCCGGCCGTGAAGACACCGCCGTCGAGTGCGTACTCCACGCGGCCGCCGACCCGCCAGGCCACCGTCGGCAGCAGTCCGCCGTCGCCGGCTGTCGGCCGCTCGTCGCCCACGTGCGCGAGGACGAACACGCCGGTCCCATAGGTGGCCTTGACCAGGCCGGGCTCCACGCAGCCGGCCCCGGCCAGGGCCGCCTGCTGGTCGACGCAGCACGCGGCCAGCGGCAACTCGCGCGGCCAGTCGGGGTGCCGCAGGGTCCCGAGGTCGCCGGCCGTGTCCTGCAGCGCTGGGAGTGCGTCGCCCGGCACTCCGAAGACCTCGAGCAGGCGCGGGTCCCACTGAGGCTCGCCGGGCACGGCAAGCTGCGTGCGCGACGCGGTGGATGGGTCGGTGGCGAAGCCGGCCCCCAGCATGTCGCAGAGCCAAGAGTCAACGGTGCCGAGCCGCAGCGTGCCGGCGTCCCTGGCGCGGGCGACCGCGGTCTCGTGCTCGAGCAGCCACGCGAGCTTGCCTGCCGAGAAGTACGGATCGAGCGGCATCCCGCTCAGGCGGCGGACCTCGTCCGCCCGCCCGTCCCGCTCAAGCCCATCGAGCACCTCCTGCGAGCGCTTGTCCTGCCAGGTGACGATCGGGGTGATCGGCGCTCCGCTGTCGGCATCCCAGGCGAGGACGGACTCGCCCTGGTGGTCGAGCCCGCAGACGACCTCGCCGTCGGCCCCGCGGAGGACCTCGGCGATCGCGTCCACCACGGTCGTCAGCACGTCATCTGGGTCCTGCTCGACCCAGCCGGGCCGCGGATGGGCGAGCGCCTTCTCCCGCCGGGTTTCCGCGAGCGGCCGCAGATCCAGGTCGAAGAGGACGGCCTTGACCGCCGAGGTGCCCTCATCGACGCCGAGCAGCAGGGTCATGGCCGGGGATCCTCGGGGATCGCCACGCCGCCGTGCGCCGTGGCGGCGCGCTCGGGGCCGACCGCGCCATCGCTGATCGCGCCCCGGTGCTCTCCCGCCGCGCCCCGCGCGCGGTAGTCAGCGGTCCGCCTCCACCAGGGGCCGGCGCCCAGGGCCGGCGATACGGGCTCGAGCGGGGCGCGCTCCCGGAGCTCGACCGCGGACTCGGCCACAACAGCCGCGACCCGCTCGCCGATCGCAAGCGAGGAGGTCAGCCCGGTGGAGCGGATCGCCGCGACGTTGACGAGGCCCGGACACGCCGCCGATGGGCCGATCAGATAGTTAACGCCGCGACCGGCGGGTCGCAGGCCGGCGTAGGAGAACATCGGCTCCCGGCCGGCGAGCGGCGGGTACATCGCCGCGGCCTTCGGCACGATCTCCGCCGTCGCCTCCGGACGCACGGCCCAGTCGTCGGGGTCATCTTGATCGACCGCGGTCGGCCCGGCCACGACCTTGCTGTCGACGGTGGGAAAGACGAGCACCCCCTTCGTCGATTCGCTCGGCACGGGCAGCAGGATCCGCCGAAGCGGCTCGCCGGCGGGTGGCTCGAAGACGAGGAACTCCCCCTTGCGGGGATAGACCTCGAAGGACTCGTCGCCGGCGAGCCTGGCCAGCCACCCGGCGCCGACGCCGGCGCAGTTCAGTACGACGCGCGCGCGGACCGAGGTGCCGTCCGGCGCCGACAGGGTGATTCCCCGAGCACCTCGCTCGATCGCGACGACCGGGAAGCCGGTCCGGAGCTCGGCGCCGTGGCGCTCGGCGGCCGCGACCAGCGCCAGGGCGAACGCGACCGGGTCGGTCGCCGCCTCGCCCGGGACCGCGAGCGAGCCGTCGTCGCCGAGCTCCGCCTCCACCCCGTTGCGGCGCGCGTTCTCCGCCAGGCGTTCGATCGCCGCCTCGTCGCCGTCCTGCAGCGGGCGCATCAGGGCCCCGCAGCGCAGCACCGGGACGCCGAGGGCGTCGAGCACGGGGTCGCGCAGCTCGGCCGCGCGCAGGATGAGCTCCGTCTCGAGCTCACCGGGGGGCGAGTCGAAGCCCGTGTGGAGGATCCCCGAATTGGTGCCGCTCGCCTGGAGAGCCGGCGCGGGCTCGGCCTCGAGAAGCGCCACCGACGCGCCGCGCCGGGCGAGCTCGAGCGCGACCGCCGCGCCGACCACACCGGCCCCTACGACGGCGATCTCGGCGTCCATGCGGTGCGCTCTTGACATCCCTCCACCAAGCGGAATATCGTCGCATTGCCTATAGGTCGGATTGCCAGACCATTCTTCCGGACTGGACTTCCTGGCGTAAGCGAGGAGGTAGCACGCCGATGGAAGCAGGAGCACCGCGGGCCCCCGAGGAGCGGATCGCCGAAGACGTCCGTCAGGAGACGGTCGCCGACGAGGACGTCCAGCGGCTCCACGAGCTCGGGTACCGCCAGGAGCTGGCGCGCGCCTGGTCCGGGTTCACCAACTTCGCGATCTCGTTCACGATCATCTCGGTCCTCGCGGGGACGTTCACGACGTTCGCGTTCGCGTGGCAGAACGGCGGTCCGATCGCGGCCTCGATCGGCTGGCCGGTGCTGTGCTTCTTCGTCCTCATGGTGGCCTTCTCCATGGCTGAGCTGACGTCGAGGTTCCCGACCGCCGGCGGGCCCTACTGGTGGGCGCACGACCTCGGCGGCAAGGGCTGGAGCTGGATGACGGGCTGGTTCAACATCGTCGGCCTGATCGGGATCGTCGCCTCGGTGGGCTACGGCGCGGCCTTCTTCCTCTACAACACGCTCGCCTTCTACGGAGTGAACGTGCTCGGGGTCAACTTCGGCGACGACGTCCACATCCTCTCCGAGACGTGGCTGCTCTTCTTCATCATCCTCGCCGTCGTCACCGCCCTGAACGTGTTCGCCGACCGCGTCCTGGCGCTGCTCAACAACATCTCGGTGGGCTGGCACGTCCTGGGGGTGGCGGTCGTTATCGCCCTGCTCGTGTTCGTGCCCGACGACCACCAGAGCGCGGGCTTCGTCTTCGGCGAACGCATCAACAACAACGGGGCCTTCGACGGGTCCACGAGCAACCTCGGCTTCTGGCTGCTGGTGCTGCCCGTGGGCTTCCTGCTCGCCATGTACACGCAGACCGGGTACGACGCCTCGGCTCACACCGCCGAGGAGACCCGCGGCGCGGCGAAGGCCGCGGCCCAGGGAGTGTGGCGGTCGGTCTTCTGGTCGGCCGTGATCGGCTGGTTCGTGCTGCTCGCCTTCCTGTTCGCCGCCACCGACGAGCAGGCCGTCAACGACTCCGCCGGCTTCGTGGGCGCGATCTTCACGAGCGCCCTCGATTCCTGGGCGGCAAAGATGATCTTCATCATCGCCACGGTCGGGCAGCTGTTCTGCGTCACGGCTGGACTCACGAGCGCCTCGCGCACGTGGTATGCGTTCTCCCGCGATCGGGCGATCCCCGGGTGGTCCGTGTTCCAGCGGGTCAACCGCGATCGGGTGCCGTTCAACGCGGTGATCGCGGTCTCCGTCTTCGCGCTGATCATCGCCATCCCGGCGCTGTTCGGCAAGAACGACATCCCGTTCGCATTCTTCGCGCTGACCGGGATCTGCACCGTGGGCCTCTACCTGGCGTACATCATCCCGGTCTACCTGCGGCTGCGGAGAGGTGACCGGTTCGAGCCGGGGCCCTGGAACCTGGGGCGTCGCTACAAGCTCGTCAACATCCTTGCGATCGCCTTCGTGATCCTGGTCGTCTACAGCCTGAACCTCCCATACACGCCGACCGGCCTGCCCTGGAACGACGGCTTCGACGCGGCGAACGTGAACTACACGCCGTTCGCGATCGCTCTTCCGCTCATCTTCGGGATCTGGTACCTGGTCTCGGCGAAGGACCGCTACCAGGGTCCCGTACGCACACTCGAAGAGGACGTCGTCACACGCGATTAACCACAGTGCTCACGAACCAAAATAGAACTCACCGGCCCGGCGGTCCCGGGAAGACCACCGGCATGCTGTCGGTCGACGAATTGAGCAAGGAGGCGGAGGCGGGTGCGATCGACACGGTCGTCGCGGCCTTCACCGACATGCAGGGGCGGCTGTTCGGGAAGCGGATCCACGTCGAGCACTTCCTCGACCATGTAACCGAGCACGGGATCGAGGGCTGCAACTACCTGCTCGCGCTCGACATGGAGATGGACCCCGTCCCGGGCTACGAGATCGCCAACTGGGAGCAGGGCTACGGCGACTTCGCGATCGTCCCCGATCTCACCACCCTGCGCCGGATCCCCTGGCTAGACCGCACCGCCCTCGTCCTCAGCGACGTGGTCCACCATGACGGCTCGCCGGTCGTCGCCTCGCCGCGGCAGGTCCTCATCGCCCAGTACGAGCGCAGCCTCGAGATGGGATATATCCCGTACTTCGCCTCGGAGCTCGAGTTCTATCTCTACAAGGAGAGCTACCGCGAAGCGCACGAGAGGGACTACCGCGGGCTGACGCCCACGATTCCGTACATCCTCGACTACCACGTGCTGGCGACGACGATGGACGAGCAGCACCTGGGCGCGATCCGCCGCGGCGTGCACGCGGCCGGGGTCCCCGTCGAGTTCTCGAAGGGCGAGGCCTGGTACGGGCAGCACGAAGTCAACATCCGCTATGCCGACGCAGTCACCTCGGCTGATCGCCACACGGTCTACAAGAACGCGGTCAAGGAGATCGCCTTCCTGAACGGCGTCTCCGCCACGTTCATGGCGAAGCCGTCAGAGAAGGACATCGGCAGCTCCTGCCACATCCACTCGAGTCTCTTCGAGGGCGAGAAGAACGCCTTCGTCGACGGCGATCAGGAGACCGACGTATTTCGTCACTACCTCGGGGGGCAGCGGGCCCATGTCCGCGAGCTGGCGCTTTTCGTGGCGCCGGCGATCAACTCCTACAAGCGCTACGCGACCGAGAGCTGGGCGCCGACCTCCGTCTCCTGGGGGCGGGACAACCGTACCTGCGGCTTCCGCATAGTCGGCCATGGGCAGTCGCACAGGATCGAGTGCCGGATCCCCGGTGCCGACATCAATCCCTACCTTGGCTACGCGGCGCTGCTCGCCGCGGGGCTCGACGGCATCGAGAATGGCACCGACCCGGGGCCGGAGCTCATCGGGAACGCCTACGAGAAGGCGGAGGCGGAGCCCTTCCCAAGGACGCTGCGCGAGGCGGTCGACCTGTGGGAGTCGAGTGACTTCGCAAAGCGCACGTTCGGCGAACCGGTCTGGAGGCATTACTGCAACTACGGGCGCACCGAGCAGCGCCTGTTCGACGAGGTGGTCACGGACTACGAGCGGCGCCGGATGTTCGAGCGCGGGTGACTCAAGTCCTCGAACCGGCGACCGAGGAGGCGCTCGCCGAGGTCGCGCCGGCGGGCGTCGAGGAGACCGACGCCGCGGTCGCCCGGGCGAAGGCGGCGTTCCCGGCCTGGCGTGCGGTGCAGCCCGGCGATCGCGCCGCGCTGCTTCGCCGGCTCGCCGACGCGATCGACGGCGCGCGGGAGCGGCTGGCGACTCTCGAGGCGCGCAACGTCGGCAAGCCGATCTCCGACGCCCGGGGCGAGATGGGCATGGTGGTCGACAGCTTCCGCTACTACGCGGGTGCCCCGGAGCGGCCGACGGGCGACACCATCCCGGTCGCCGGCGGCGTCGCGATGACGTTCCGCGAGCCGCTCGGCGTCGTCGGCCTGATCGTGCCGTGGAACTTCCCGCTCACGATCGCCTCGTGGAAGCTGGCGCCGGCCCTCGCCGCGGGCAACACGGTGGTGCTGAAGCCGGCGGAGCTCACCCCGCTGACGGCGCTCGAGTTCGAGCGCATCGCGCTCGAGGCGGGGATCCCGGAGGGCGTCGTGAACGTCGTCGTGGGCGCCGGCCGGGTCGTCGGGCAGCGCCTCGTGGAACACCCGGACGTGGCGAAGATTGCCTTCACCGGCTCGACGGAGGTGGGCCGCGGCATCGCCGAAGGCGCCGCGGCGACCATCAAGCGGGTCACGCTCGAGCTGGGCGGCAAGTCGGCGAACGTGGTCTTCGCTGACGCCGACCTCGAGCAGGCGGCCGCCTCAGCACCGATGGCCGTCTTCGCCAATGCCGGTCAGGACTGCTGCGCGCGCTCGCGCATCCTCGTCGAGCGCTCAGCGGTGGACCGGTTCATGGACGCGCTCGAGGAGGCGGTCGAGGCGCTGCGCGTCGGGGACCCGCTCGAGGAGGAGACCGAGATGGGCCCGCTGATATCGGCCGCCCAGCGCGAGAAGGTCGCGTCGTACGTCGGCGAGGACGCGCCGGTCGCCATCCGGGGGTCGGCGCCCGACGGCAAGGGCTACTGGTTCCCGCCCACGGTGCTGTGTCCGGTGTCGAACGACGACCGCGCCGCGCGCGAGGAGATCTTCGGTCCGGTCGCATCCGTGATCCCGTTCCGCGACGAGGCGGAGGCGATACGGGTTGCCAACGACACGATCTACGGCCTCTCCGGCTCGATCTGGACCCGCGACGGCGCCCGGGCGCTGCGCGTGGCGCGCGCGATCGAAAGCGGGGTGCTGTCCGTCAACTCGAACACCTCGGTCCGGGTCGCCACACCGTTCGGCGGCTTCAAGCAATCAGGCTACGGCCGTGAGCTCGGCCCCCACGCGCTCGACCACTACACCGAGGTCAAGAGCGTCTACTACGCGACCGGCTCCTGATGGGGCGGCTCGACGGCAAGGTCTGCGTCATCAGCGGTGCCGCCAGTGGAATCGGCGCCGAGACCGCCCGCCGTTTCATGGAGGAGGGCGCCGGCGTCGTGGGCGTGGATCTGAGCCCCGACAGCGAGGGCGACCTCGCTCTGCAGGCGGACGTGACCGACGGCGCGCAGGTGGAGGCCATGTATACGCGCGCGCGCGAGGAGTTCGGCCGGATCGACGTGCTGTTCAACAACGCGGGCATCTCGCCCGACGACGACGCCTCGGTGCTCGACACCTCGCTCGAGGCATGGCAGCGCGTCCAGGAGGTGAACCTGAAGGCGGTCTTCCTCTGCTGCAAGCACGGCATCCCACACGTGCTCGATGCCGGCGGCGGCTCGGTGATCAACACGGCTTCGTTCGTCGCGCTCATGGGCGCCGCGACGTCGCAGATCTCGTACACCGCGTCCAAGGGGGCGGTCCTCGCGCTGTCCCGCGAGCTCGGCGTGGAGTTCGCCCGCCGGGGGGTGCGCGTGAACGCGCTCTGCCCCGGGCCGGTGAACACGCCGCTGCTCCAGGAGCTGTTCGCAAAGGACCCGGAGAAGGCGGCGCGGCGTCTCGTGCATCTGCCGATGGGCCGCTTCGCGGAGCCGCGCGAAATCGCAAACGGGGCGCTCTTCCTGGCGAGCGACGAGTCGTCGTACGTGACAGCGCAGGCCTTTCTGGTGGACGGCGGCCTCACGTCGGCGTACGTCACGCCCGAGTGACCCGGATTCTCTCGATCACCCATCAGCCGGACGCCCGCGCCGGCGTGTTCGCCGACGTGGGAGCCGAGATCGTCGAGTGGGTGGCCCCCGCGGGACCGCCGCCGCCCCTCGATGGTCTCGCCGCCGTGATGGTCTTCGGCGGCGGCATGCACGTCGACCAGGAAGTCGCGCACCCGTGGCTGCGCCGGGAGAAGGAGCTGCTCCGGGAGCTGCTCGGGCGGGGGACGCCCATCCTCGGCGTCTGCCTCGGCGCGCAGCTGCTCGCCGAGGCGGCGGGCGCGCAACCTCGCCGCGCGCGGCACCCCGAGATCGGCTGGCACCGCGTCGAGGTGACCGCGGAGGGCGCCCGCGACCCGCTGATCGGCCCGCTAGCGCCGGCGTTCGAGGCGTTCGAGTGGCACAGCTACGAAGCGCCACTGCCGCCCGGTGGCGTGGCGCTCGCCCACACGCCGCTCTGCCTCCAGGCGTTCCGTGTCGAGGGTGTGGCCGCCTGGGGCGTGCAATTCCATGCCGAGGTCACGCCGAGCGGGCTCCAGGCCTGGCTCGACGGCTGGGATGCGGACGAGGATGCCGCCGCCACCGGGCTCGACCCGGAGGCGATCCGGCTCGAGAGTCGGCGCAAGATCGCCGCGCAAATGGAGCTGGGGCGCGGGGTCGCCCGCCGCTTCCTCGACGAGGCCGCGGCCGGTTGACTCGGGCTCATGCGCGGTCCGAGCCCGGTCATCTAGCCTCCAAAGCGTGAGCGTCGAGGTCCTCGAGAGGATGTTCGCCGCCTTCCGGAGGGGCGGCATCGACGCCGGGCTCGAGTTCATCGACCCCCAGTTCGAGGCGGTGGTCGGCCCGGAGACCTCGGCGGAGCCGGACGTTTACCGCGGCCACGACGGCGTCCGCCGCTACTTCGCCTCGTTCGAGGGGATCGACGACGTGGTCTTCGAGCCGCAGGAGTTCATCCCCGACCGCGATCGCGTGCTGGTGCCCATGGTGTTGAGCGGCCGCGGCGCGAGTAGCGGCATCGAGGTCGAGCTCCACGTCGTGCAGGCATGGCGCTTCCGCGGCGGCAAGGCACTTCGCGTGGAGGTCTTCCCCGACCTGGAGAGGGCGCGGGCGGCGGGCGCGCCCGAGGCCGCGGGCGCGGGGGAGGCGGCGCCGTGAGCGAGCGCCTCCGCGGCAAGCTCCTGATCGCCGCGCCGTCGCTGTTCGACTACTTCCGCCGAGCCGTGGTGCTGGTCCTGGAGCACACGCCGGACGGGGCGATGGGCGTGGTGCTGAACCGCGAGTCGGAGACCAGGATCGCGGAGGCGGTGCCGGCCCTCGCCGAGCTTCCGGGCGCCGACGGGCTGGTGCGCCTCGGCGGGCCGGTGGCGCCCGAGTCGGTGGTCGCGCTCGGCGACTTCGCCGATCCCGAGGAGGCGGGCACCTCCGTCGTCGGGCCGGTCGGCACGCTCGACCCCGAGTCGCCGAACAGCTCGCTGCGCCGCCTGCGAGTGTATGCCGGGTACGCCGGGTGGGCGCCGGGGCAGCTCGACGGCGAGCTCGAGCAGGGCGCCTGGATCGTCCAGCAGGCGGAGCCCGACGACCCGTTTCGCGACGACGACATCTGGTCCGAGGCCCTCCGTCGCAAGGGCGGCGGCTACCGTCTTCTGGCGACGATGCCGGCCGACCCGTCGCTCAATTAGCCGGCGACGACGGCCGACGTCACCGATTCTGCATTGATCCCCATATTTTCATATTGATATTGGGGATCAACGTAGAACTCGTGAGAGTACGCGGCCGGGATCGCGCCTCACGGTCCGTCCTGCGGGGCGAGCGCTGGGTAGTCGCGCGCCATCGCTCGTAGTAAGAGTCGTGTTGGGAGGACCGCGCCCTCGCGCGTGAAGTGAACGCCGTCCGACTGCCGGGCGAGCACGCGCCGGCCGTCGATCGTCAGCTCGTCGCTGTACTTGCCGCCGTTGATCGTGTTGTAGATGTCGACGTAACGGGCGCCCGGCACCGCCTTCGCGGCCTGCTCGACAGCGCGGTTCTGGGCGCGGTAGATGGCGTTGAACTCGTCGTCGCGAGCGGTCGGCGGCGGCACCCAGTACACGGGACGCTGGCCGTTTCCGCTGAGCTCTCGCATCACTACCGCGACCCGGCGAGCGTACTCGGTCTCCCACTCGGCGTCGTGCGGCCCGTAGAGCTCTCCCGCGACCTCCACGTTGAAGCCGTCGTTGCCGCCGATCGCCATGACCACGGCGTCGGGAGCCCGCGCCTCGATCTCCTGCTCGGCGTTCAGCTCCCAGTTGAAGAACGCCGGGTTGGTCAGCCCCGTGCCGTTGCGCGCTACGGTCTCAACGTCGAGCAGGCCCGCGGGCGCCTGGTCGATCAGCTGCTCGCCCACGAACGAGGCCTCCGAGTCGCCCGTGACGAGCGCGTCGAGTGGGCGCTCCGTCGTCGGCTGCCTGTACTCCCGTTCGGCCGCCTCTCGCCGCTCCGACCGGCGCCGCAGGATCGCGGTGGACCCCTGCTCGAGCTCGGTGCCGCTAGCCGTCTTCGGATCGTGGCCGAAGGCCAGGTCGAGCCCCTCCCGCGGCAAGTGGAACCCGAC
>JACVRW010000041.1 GCA_014534235.1 Thermoleophilaceae bacterium
CAACGGTACGACGCTGATGGTGGTCGGCAAGACTCGTGTGCTCATAGCGCTCAACGCCGCAGCAGTGATCGTCAACGTCGGGGCCAACCTCATCGCGATCCCACGGCTAGGGGCGCTCGGCGCCGCCATCGCCACGGCGGCTACGCTCCTCGTGCACAACGTCCTCAAGCAAGCTGCGCTCCGCCGCTTCACCGGCGTCCGTGCATTCGGACTTGACTACGCCCCGATCTACCTCACGATCGCGGTCACGGCGCTCGCCCTCCTCGCTGCCCAGGCGGTCGTGGAAAGAGCCGCTGTGAGCTTCGCGCTCGCCGGTGTTGCGGCAGTGCTGGTGCTCCTCGTAAGCCGGCGCATGCTTCGCGTGCACGAGACGTTTCCCGAGCTCCTCCGCGTGCCACTGCTCCGCAGGGTGTTCGCCCTCTAGGTCCCATGGGTTTCAGTCAGCCTCCGGGTGTACGTCATCCGGGAAGCCTGGTGCGGCCGGGCGGCGGTGCCGGCCGAACGTGCTGACCGCAGTGCGTATCTCGTACGCCGCGTCCGGCGTCTTCTGGGCCGGTCACCGCGCGAGCGTCATACGGCCGCCGAGAAAGGTTTCGGGGCACCCAGCCGTTGCCTTCCGTAGTGACCCTTCCGAAGTCGTCCCGTCCGGCCGTGTCGCGCCGAGTGCGCCGAAGCGCCCTCGCCCTGGCGTGCGTGACTTTCGTGCTCTTCCTGCTCGCCCTCGCGGGCAATGCCGGAGTCGCGGCGGCAGCCAAGCCTGTCAACACCGCGCTGCCCAAGATCGCCGGGACGGCGCAGGTCGGGCAGGTCCTGACGGCGGATCCTGGGACCTGGAGCGGCACGCCGCCGATCACATACACGTATGAGTGGCAGCGCTGCAACGCGCGCGGCAATGCCTGCAAGGCGATCGCGGGAGCCAGCGGTACCAGCTACGCACTGACATCTGCCGACCAAGGCGCGACGATCCGGGTCAGGGTCGTGGCGCGGAACGCGGAGGGGAGTAGCTCCGCGACCTCCGCGCCGACCGGGGTGGTGCAGCCCGTCCCGAAGCCGCCGGTCAACACCTCGCCGCCCACGGTCTCGGGCACCGCGCGGGTGGGCGAGACGCTGCAGGCAGGCGCCGGAACATGGAGCGGGACAGAGCCGATCAGCTACGACTATCAGTGGCAGCGCTGCAGCCTCGTCTGTGGCGACATCCCGGGCGCGACCGCGACCACGTACGCGTTGACCTCCGCCGACGCCGGCTCCACCGTGCGCGTGCGCGTGACCGCGTCGAACTCGGCGGGATCCGCTTCAGCCACATCGGCGGAGACGGCGACAGTGGTGGAGTCGACCGCGCCGGCCAACACCTCGCCGCCGACGATCTCGGGGACGGCGCGGGAGGGGGAGAGGCTGAGCGCGACGTCCGGGACCTGGAGCGGCACGGAGCCGATCGCCTACGGCTACCAGTGGCGGCGGTGCGACGCCGGTGGCGGCGGCTGCGCCGACATCGCCTCGGCGACGGAAGCGTCCTACACGGTCACGTCGGCTGACGTGGGCAGCACGCTGCGGGTGGCGGTGACGGCCTCCAACGGGGTCGGCTCGGCGACCGCCGGCTCGGAGCCGACCGCGGTCGTGGAGGCGGCCGCCGCGGCGCCGGCCAACACCTCGCCGCCGACGATCTCGGGGACGGCGCGCGAGGGGGAGAGGCTGAGCGCGACGTCCGGGACCTGGAGCGGCACGGAGCCGATCGCCTACGGCTACCAGTGGCGGCGGTGCGACGCCGGTGGCGGCGGCTGCGCCGACATCGCCGCGGCGACGGAAGCGTCCTACACGGTCACGTCGAGCGACGTGGGCAGCACGCTGCGGGTGGCGGTGACGGCCTCCAACGGGGTCGGCTCGGCGACCGCCGGCTCGGACCCGACCGCGGTCGTGGAGGCCGCCGCCGCGGCGCCGGCCAACACCTCGCCGCCGACGATCTCCGGCGTTCCCCAAGTGGGTGGAACGCTCTCCGGCGATCCCGGGCAGTGGTCGGGCACCCAGCCCATCGTGTACGCGTATCAATGGCACCGCTGCGACAGCGCGGGCGCCGGCTGCGTACAGATCCCGGGCGCTACAGGGCGTTCCTATACGGTCGTTTCAGCCGACCTCGGCTCGACCATCCGCCTGGGTGTCACCGCGTCGAACCCGGCCGGCTCCCGGCTCGCGTCATCGACGTATACGTCGGCCGTCACCGCAAGCGGATCGGTGGGCTACCGCGGCCCCTCGACCGCCGGCGCCGGGACCGGCCCCACGGGCTCGAAGCCAGAGAGCAAGCTCTGGTGGACGGACGGCGCTTGGTGGGCCAGCATGTGGGCCGGCGCCGGGGCAGGCTTCCACATCTTCAGGCTAGATCCGGCGACGCAGAGGTGGGTCGACACCGGCGTAGCGATCGACGACCGAAGCGGCACGCGCGCGGACGCACTCTGGGACGGGACCCACCTGTACGTGGCCTCGCACGTCTTCTCCACCTGCGGCTGCTCTACCTCGGCGCCCGGCAACCCCAGCCGGCTCTACCGCTACAGCTACAACGAGGCGACGAAGAGCTTCACGCTCGACGCGGGCTTCCCCGTGCAGATCAACAACACGAGCAGCGAGACCCTCGTGATCGACAAGGACTCGACGGGGAGCGTCTGGGCGACGTGGGCTCAGGACAACAAGGTGATGGTGAGCCACAGCGTCGCAGGCGACGACCGGAGCTGGATCACGCCCTACGTCGTCCCATCCAGCGGCGCCTCGAACCTGAGGAGCGATGACATCTCCGCGCTCGTCAAATTCGGCGGAAACAAGATCGGCGTGGCGTGGAGCAACCAGACCGACGCGGCGTTCTACTTCGCCATCCATGCCGACGGCGCCTCCGACTCCACGTGGGTCGCCTCGCCCGCCATCAGGTCGCCGCTGATCGCAGATGACCACATTAACTTGAAGTCGCTCCAAAGCGACGGCAGCGGTCGCGTCTTCGCCGTGGCCAAGACATCGCTGAACGACGCGACCAGTCCCAACCCGGCCGACCCGATCGTGCTGCTGTTCGTGCGAGATCCGGCCAGTGGCTGGTCGAACTACCCGGTCTGGCGGATCGGGGATGGGTCCGTCACGCGCCCGATGCTGCTGATCGACGAGTCGAATCTCGCGCTACACGTGTACGCGACTTCGAGCGAATCCGGTGGCACGATCCGGCACAAGTCCTCGCCGATCAGCTCCATCTCGTTTCCCACCGGGCTTGGCTCCGTCTTCCTCAGGGACGCCAGCCAGACGAACGCCCTCAACAACGCGACCACGACGAAGCAGAATGTGACGCGCGCAAGCGGCATCGTCGTCCTCGCCTCGAATGAGACAGCCGGCTACTACTGGCACAACTCCGCAGCCATTCCGTAATCTCGCGCGACCGCATCCAAGCCCTCAGGGGTTGGGCGAGACGCGGGTCGGCCGTAGGCCCACACGTCCGATGGCACGGATGAAAGCTCGCCGGCGCGTATGCGTCGTCACGCTTTCCGGCCTAGACGGCGCCGGCAAGAGCTCGCAGGGACGCCTTGTCCAGGCGCGGCTCGAGCAGCACGGCCTGCGAACGGCCGTCGCCTGGCTCCCGATTGCGTTCAATCCCTGGATCGAGGGCATCCGCGACTCCCTGAAGAACGCCTCCCGCCGGCTGCGGCCGATGCGATCGTCACCCGGCGGATCAACGAGCGCCGACGGCGAGCCGGAGGCGGACCTGGCGCGCGCGCTCGTCCACCGCAGCGCCGTCGCGCGGCATCTCTGGGTGACCCTCCTGGCCGTCGCGAACGTCGTCACACACTGGCGGCTGGCCCTCACGCACTCCCGCACCCACGACGTCCTGCTCCTCGATCGGTACTCGCTCGACACCGCCGTGCGGCTGGCCGCCTGGTACGGCGAGCGTGGCAGCGTCCGGTGGCAGACCTGGCTCGTTCGCGCTCTCTCGCCGCGCCCGCTCTGTTCCTTCATGCTCGACGTGGCGCCCGAGACGGCACTGGCGCGCAAGCGCGACAAGTGGGATCTCGACGAGCTCGCCGACCAGGCTCGTATGTATCGCGAACGTGCCGGCGAGTTCGAGGTCATGCGCGTCGACGGCGAGGTGCCGCCCGACCAGATCGCCGACCGCATCGCGCACGAGGTGCTGCGCAATCTCGGCACCCGCACGCCGCCCGCGGTTGGACGCCGCCTCGTGAAGCGGGTGCTGACCGATCGGGCGCCGGAGTGACCCTACGCACAGCACGCAGCCGCCGTGCGGACCTCCCGCCCGGGGCGCGGCGCCCGCACCCGCTGGTCGCCGCCGTATTCGCTGCGCTCGAGCGGGCCGGCGTCCGCTGGGCGCTGCTGCGCGGGGAGGGGAGGCTGGCGGCACCGCCGCACGACGTCGACCTCCTCGTCGACCCGGCGGACGTCGCGTCGCTGGCCGATGCGGTGCGGCCCCTCGGTTTCCTCCCCGTGCCCACCTGGGACAAGGGTTCGCACCGGTTCTTCGTCGCACGCGCCCCCTCGCTCGGGCGGTGGGTGATCCTCGACGTCGTTACCGAGCTCTGCTACGGCCCCGCGTACGCGCTGCGCTCAGGGGCTGCCGCCGGCTGCCTCGCGCGCCGCGAAGCGGTCGGGTCCCTGGCGCTGCTCACGCCGGACGACGCCTTCTGGACGCTGCTGCTGCATTGCATCCTGAACCGCGGCGACTTCCCCGAGCATCAGAGGGAGCGGCTTCGGGCGCTCTGCCCCGCCGCGAGGCCGCATTCCGAGCTTGGCCTCTTCGCCTCGAGCATCTGCGCGGAGGGCTGGGACGCAGAGCGCCTTCTCATGGGCGTGCGCGCCGAGCGATGGGCGGCCCTGAGCGCGCTGAGCGACGACCTCGTGCGCACGTGGCGCCAGCGCCATCCCGCCGCGTTCGCGCTCCGGCGCGGGCTCGCGATCGTGTCTCGGCGGACCTCGCCGCTGCACACCCTGCTCAGGCGCCGAGGGCTCGCCGCGGCACTCGTCGGAGATGATGATGGCCGCGCTCGAGCCGTAGCCACCGTGGCCGCGCGCGACTTCTACTACCCGACCCGTGTGATCGGCGTCCCACGGCCGGCCGGAGCGCGCGCGCGGGACGCTCGGCGCGCGGTCGCCAGGAGCGCGGTGGTCCGCTTCCACCAAGGGCGCGGCCGGCTCGTCATTCTCGTCTACCCCCCGACCGCAGCGCCGGGCGATGGGGATGTCCGCTTGCCGCCGCCACGGCCGGACTTGCTGCTCCTAGTGAGCGAGCGCGACGGTTCCCGCCATTCCCCAGCGGCGCCGGACCGCGCCTGCCGGCCGCTCGCGGGCGGCCACCGCGTCGAGCGACAAGTCATCGACGTATCGACGGACTCCTGTGCGTCGGAGGCCGTGCTGCAGGCCCTCTGGGAGGGTCATGGCCGACGCGGGGGCTATGGACGACGCGCCAAGCGTGGCGGCCAAGGACGGCACGCCAGCAAATCGTGGAAGGGGCGGCGCTTTCCGCCGACCAAGAAGGTAGGTACTGCATGAAAAGGCTCGTTCTCGCGGCGACTGTCGTCGCCGTTACCACAGTAGCCGGCGTGGCCGTATTCGCCCTGCCGGTGAGGGCGAGCGAGGCGGCGATCAAGCGCACGGTGCACGCCAACCTAGACGGCGACGCGCGCCGCGAGGGCGTCCAGCTGATCGGCACCACCCGACCTAACCCGGTCGGAGGCGGCGCGCCGCTGCCGGGGATGTACGTCCGCGTGGTGGACCGCCACCTCGGCCGCGTCGTCAAGCGCCGGCTCACGCCGACGCGGGTGACGTCGGCTCGCTTCGGGGTGCCCGACGTCGACCGTGACGGGCGCCGCGAGCTGTGGTTCAACGGCGTGCAGGGCCCAGACCTCTTCCACATCGGCCTCTACGGATGGAATGGCGTCGGCCGGCGCGTGCTGTGGGACTGGAGCAGTGCCCACTCGCTGGTGGGGTCGCGCAGCGCGGGGGCAAAGGCGGAGCTTCGAGACCGCGCCCCGGCCTACCGGGGGCGGGAGATCGTGTTGATCGAGAGAGTTTTGAGTTCGGGCGACGCTCGCTGCTGTCCAAGTCGCGTCCTCGTGCAGGTGTTCGCCCGCCCCAAGGCCAGGCGGCGCTACCGGCTGATCGAGCGTTACTACCGACCGTCCAGCCATGGGAACACACCGCCGCGAGCGAGCAACCCCAGCGGCTTCGCACCCGCGCCACCGCCACTGAGCGACGGTGGCGGACTCCAGCCTTCGTCACCGCCGCCCCCACCAGCCGACGGCGGCCCGGAGCCGCCGCCGCCGCCACCAAGCGACGGCGGCCCCCAGCCACCGCCACCACCGCCGCCTAGGCGCACGGTGGTCTTCGAGGACGACTTCAACGGCCCCGCCGGCACGCTGCCGGACCCCGCGAAGTGGGATATCTACAGCGGCTCGAGTTCCCCCCACTGGGGCGTCGAGTGCTTCACGAGCTCGCCGAGCAACATCGCGATCGACGGGCTCGGCAATCTGAAGTTGACCGGCCGCGGGGAGTCGACCACTCCATGTAGCTATGACGGCTCGGGTCCTGGCTACACGTCGGGGGGCGTCCATACCGGCCGTGACGGGTCGAAGTTCAAGACCACATTCGCCAAGGTCGAGATTCGGGCGAAGATCACCTGCGGATCCGGAACGTTCGATGCGCTTTGGATGAGTGGTGCCGAGCCCGGTCTCCTCGCGGAGACCGACGGCGAGATCGACGTATTCGAGAACATGCCGGACACCGCGAATGGGACCACGGATGAGTTTGGCGTCAAGCAGGTGATCCACGGGCCGACGCGCTCAGGTGGCAAGTGGCATCTGCTCAACGAACATCCCCACCCGACCCGGTTGTGCGAGGACTACCACGTCTACGCGGTCGACTGGAACCAGGGCTCGGTGACGTTCATGTTCGACGGCCAGGTGACGAAGACGTTCACTCCGTCGAGCCTCAAGTCCGACTGGGTGTGGCCGTTCGACACCTACCCGCAGAAGTTGGTCCTGACCTTGCAGCTCGGCGGCACTTGGGGGGGCGTGATCGACGACTCAGCCCTGCCAGCCTCGATGCTGATCGACTGGGTGCGCGTCAGCAAGTAACAAGTGACGCTGGACGCTGCAGCGGGGGATGCAAGCGCCCCGCGGGCTGCGGCGGGGCGACCACGATCAGCCCCGGGGAGCCTTGCCCGGAATGCGCGTGGTCTGGGTGCTCGGCCGCACCGGGGAGGGAACGCGGACGTGCCACAGTTGCAGGGACGGATCCACATAAGGGCGACGCCGCGTGAAAGAACGCGGTGCCCGTAGGTGTTGATTGGTTATGTCTGACTCATTACGGAAGCGGCGCGGCGCGGCGACTTGGAGAGCGCCGCTTGTCGCCATCTTGGTCGGTGTCTCGAGCGTTGTCGCGTTGCTTGCAGTGCCCGCTGCTCACGCGGCGGTGCTGACCTTCGCCCCCGCAGCCGACAGCTACGTAAGCGAGACCAGCCCGACGACAACGCACGGCTCGCTGAGCTACATGCGGGCGCAGGCCTCCCCCCGCAGGGTCAGCTACCTGCGCTTCGACCTGAGTGGGCTGACCGGCTCAGTCCAAAAGGCCACGCTGAGGGTCCACGCCAGGACCTCCGCCGATTCCCTTGGCGTCGATCTCCACGGCGTGTCGAGCAATCTATGGACCGAAGGCGGGCTGACGTACAGCAACGCGCCCCCAATCGGGGCATCGGTCCACCGGAGCGGCGGCTTCAGCGCGGGGGCGTGGGTCTCGCTCGACGCGACGCAGCTCGTGCAGGGAGGGGGGCTCGTGTCGATGGCAATCGGCACCGTCAGCTCAACCCGGAGGGAGTTCGATACGAGGGAGTCGGCCTACGGCCCTCAGCTCGTCGTCGAGACGACGGACGAGACGCCGAATGCCTTCCCCCCCGCGAACACGTCCGCCCCGACGGTCTCCGGCACTCCACAGGTCGGGCAGGTGCTGACCGCCGCCCCCGGCAGCTGGTCCGGCACCGAGCCGATTAGCTACAGCTACCAGTGGGAGCGGTGTGACTCAACCGGCGCTAGCTGCACCGGCATAGCCGGCGCCACCGCCACCACGTATGCGATCGTCTCGGCCGATCTCGGCTCGACCCTACGCGTATCCGTCACCGCCTCCAACGCAAGCGGCTCCGCCCTAGCGTCCTCGGCACACACCTCGGCGGTGACGGCGAGCGGGTCGGTCGGCTATCGCGGCCCCTCGACTGCCGGGGCGGGGGTTGGGCCGACGGGCTCGAAGCCGGAGAGCAAGCTCTGGTGGAACGACGGTGCCTGGTGGGCGAGCATGTGGGCGGGGTCCGGGTCCGGCCAGGGCTTTCACATCTTCCGGCTGGACCTGGCGACTCAGAGATGGATCGATACGGGCGTGCAGCTCGACGATCGCGCTGGGACCCGGGCCGACGTGCTCTGGGACGGAACACATCTCTACGTCGCCTCGCACGTTTTCTCGACCTGCGGCTGCTCGACCTCATCGCCCGGCAAGCCCAGCCGGCTCTACCGGTACAGCTACAACCCGGTCACTCGGAGTTACAGCCTCGACCCCGGCTTCCCGGTGGCTATCAACGATACGAGCACCGAGACCCTCGTCATCGACAAGGACTCCACCGGGACGCTGTGGGCGACCTGGGCTCAGGACAAGAAGGTCCTCGTGAGCCACACGGTCGCCGGCGATGACCGCACCTGGGTCACCCCGTACGTGATTCCCTCCGGGGGCGCCTCCAATCTCGCAAGCGACGACATATCGACGCTCGTGGCGTTCGGCGGCAACAAGATTGGGGTGATGTGGAGCAACCAGACCGACTCCGCGATGTACTTCGCCATTCACGCCGACGGGGCGGCGGACTCTCAGTGGACGGCGTCGCCCGCGATCCAGTCCCCCCTCTACGCGGACGACCACGCCAACCTCAGGTCGCTGCAGTCCGACGGGAGCGGCCGCGTTTTCGCCGTCATCAAGACGTCGCTGAACGACGCCCCCACGCCGGACGCAAACGCGCCGATCGTGCTGCTGCTGGTCCGCAATGCCGCCGGGAACTGGTCGAACCATCCCGTCTGGCGCGTCGGCGACGGCAGCATCACGCGCCCGATCCTGATCATCGATGAGTCAAACCTCGCGCTGCACGTGTTCGCGTCATCGAGCGAGTCAGGCGGCACGATCAGGACGAAGACGTCCTCGATTAGCTCCATCTCGTTCCCGGTCGGCGTCGGCACTGTATTCCTCCGCGACGCCAGCCAGACCAATGCCCTCAACAACGCGACGGCAGGCAAGCGAAACGTTACCCGGCAGAGCGGTCTCGTGGTCCTCGCTTCGAACGACTCGAGCAGCTACTACTGGCACAACTACAAGGCCCTGCCGTAGCCGCGAACGTCGACTTAGCTCGTCCTAATCCAGAGATGTGCGGCAGGTCTGGCTGATTTCCCGGGCTTCGTCTTGCGGGCGCCGAACACGATGTCGGCGGGCACTCGTCCGTTGGTGAGGCGCCCGGGGCGGGCGCGGTCGAAGTAGTAGTCGGTCACGTATTCGGCGAGGTTGCGCTGGAGGGGGGTCATCTTGGGGATCAGGCAGCCGGCCACGGCGCGGCGCCGCACTCCTCGAGGATGCTCAGTTGGAGGCGTTCGATGCGACCGCTCGAGTTCGGGCGGCCAACCTTGATGGAGCGGCGGCGGGCGCCCAGCCGCTCGACCGCATCGCCGAACTGGCGCGGTGGAGCAGCTCGCGGTGTGGCGCGCTCGGGGGGTGCGCCGCGATTTCCTGAGCTCGCCCGGGCGTAGGCGGAGGCGACGTCGATTGCCGGGTACTGCCAGACGGTGCCCTCGGTGCCGGACAGCCGGCCCACGTAGAGGCAGTCGAGCTGCAGCTTCTCGCCGGGCTGGGACGCCTCGGTGTGCGGCTCTCTGGGCTGCTCGGCCGGCCTGCGCTCGTAGGGGTCGCGGTGGTGGGCCACGAGCGCCAGTCGCAACCCGCCAGACGCCGTGCTCGCAGATCCGGATGGCGCCCCACTTGTCCCGCGCCAGCTGGCGGAGTGCGGCGCGGCCCCAGTCCAGGGTGGGCCAGCGAGAAGGCCACGATCCGGCGCTCGAGACCTGGCCCGATCTCGTTCGGCATCCTGGGGCGCCGGATCTCTCACATTGAGCCCTTCGAGCCCCAGCGGTCGATCCGGCGCTTGAGCGGGAGTAACGTCGCAGCGGTGGACTCCCATCGGCCGCCAGGCCGCCGAGACGTTGCCTAGCTCGCCGGCCAGGAATGCTCAGTCACGCGACGCTCCTATCAAGGCGGTTGGTGTGGTGACCCCGAGCCTGAGAGCGAGCGCGGACGCCCCGGCAGCTGCCGCGGCGTCCCACACCAACAAGCCGCTATCCGCCCGGCAAGTGTCGCAACTACTTGGGTTAGTCCACCTTAGACCTTGACCTTATGCCGCTGCACGCGGCCGCGGCTGGACCGAGACGCGCGTGGCTTCGGCGAGCCGGTCAGCCCGCTCACGTAAGAGCAACTGGAAGTACCGGTCGACGACGCGCTTGCGCAGGCCGCTTAGAGAGGGACCCCTCGCCATGCGCGCGGTGTGTTTCCGAAGCCACCGGAGGCAAAGCTGGCGGATGAAGTGAAGCTCGAGGAAGGGGGAAGTGCGGGCGTCACCGGCGTACGCCTCCAGGAGCGTCGCCTGTGCCGTGTCCCGGAGCGCCCGCGCCCGCGCCGTGTCGGGACTCAGGAGGAACAGCCGCTCCGTTACGAGCATCATGAGGAAGCGAGCCAGATCGTCTTCCGGGAGCCCCATGTCCGTAAGGCTGACGTCGAGGCCAGTTACGGAACTCCGGCCATCAAGAAGCATGTTCACCGGAGCGAAGTCGCCGTGGAGACGGACGGCGGCCGTGGCGTGCTCCGTCGCCGTGACGTTCTGGAGTACGTCGAGGACGACCGCCGGAACGACGAGCCCGGCCGGACGCATTCTCGCCTCGGCGAGCGCGAGCAGCTCGTAGGCCAGCCCGTGCGGGCTGAGCATCTTGCTCCCCTGCGGCTCAAGGGCGTGTAGGTGGCGGAGGAACTTACCCGACAAGACAATTCCCCTGAGCAGCCGTTGCGGACGGAAGAGGCTTGCGGGGCGAACGAGACGGTCAAGGCCTGTGCCGTGCACGTACTCCATGGCCAGCGCGCCGACGCTAGAGAGGTATGCGACCGGGCGTGGCACGCGCAGCTTTGGCGCGACGGTCGCGAAGTGGGTCGCGAGCACCTGGAGGGCCTCGAACTGCTGCTCGGCCCGGACCGGGTTGGCAAGGTCGTCCTGGGCGGCGCTCTCGTCTGGACGCTTGATGACCCACCGGCAGGCCCGGCCTGGCTCGTCCCCGTCGGCGACGAAGTAGATCGTGGAGCGGGCGTGGAGCTGCGGTGGGCAACTCAGGACCAGCGTCCCGTGCGAAGTGCCGCGCGCCGCTAAGGCCTCGCCGAGCGAGCGCAAGATGTCCTCCACCCCTGGGGGCGCGGAGCGAGCGCAGCTCATGCCCGGCGAAGGACAGCTTCTGCGATCGGCGCAAAGCGCTCCGCGAAGGTGGAGCTGCGAGCGCGCTCGCCCCCGACCCACCCCCCGGGGACGCGCCGGGTCGTTGCTAGCGAGGCGATCAGCGGTCCGAGCGCACGCGGATCCTGCACGGCGTGGACGAGCCCACGCTCGCCCATCCGCTCCACGAACGCGCTCTGGTGGTCGTCGACGTGCTCGCCATGCGCAGCGGATCTTGGGACCGCAATCGGGCGATGCCCCGATTCGAGGGCCATGAAGATAGAGCCTGGGCCGCCGTGCGTGATCACGAGTTGTGCGGCCGACATCAGACGCGTGAGCTCGCCCGGTTCGAGGAAGTCGACCGCGGTCAGCGAAGGTGTCGCCCCGTTCTCGTTCGGCGGGGAGCCCGTCTGAACGAGAACGGGCGCTGGAAGTGCCCGTCGCGACGCCAGGTCCGCTACCGCCAGCTCAAGTCGGTGAAATGGAACTTCGTGAGTTCCAGCCGTGACCAGCGTCGCCACTGCGCCTGGCATGGCGGCCCGGCTTCGGACGCCGGCGTCACTCGAAGACGGGGCCCAGGACGATCGCATTTCGGTACAGCTCCCGCTGGCTCTCCCATTGGACGATCACGGCGTCGGAGATCGGCGCGAGAATGCGGCCCGTCAGCGTCGCCGAGAACAGGCGATCTATGACCTCTATCCAGATCAGCCGAGCCCCGAACAGCCTTCCGAGGAAGAAGAACGGAATCGCTCCGCCGGCGCCCGACGAGATGATCAGCGACGGTCTCTCCCGCCAGAGGAATCGCCAAGCGGCGACGGTGTTCCGCAGAAGGTTTGGGATGTTGCGGTTCGTCGGATAGTGGATCCAGTAGACGCGTTCGCCCGCGAGGTAGTGCAGCGCGTCCGGCTTGCGAAACGTAGCCCAGACGCGGGGATGCGCCTCATACCATTCCCTGAGCCGGAGCAGGTGCAGCAGGTGTCCGCCGCTCGAGCCCACCAGGGCGACCTTCGGCTTCGACGGGAGGGTCTTCACCACGAGTAGAACGACTTCGTGTCACGGGTTCTTCCGTGCGGCGGGGCTGGGAACGGGAGGCACCGCGGGCGGAGCGGGAGCACGCGCAGTGGAGCGCTGCGCACGTTGGGGACCCCACCGCGCGTTAGTTCGTTGACGGTGACACAGAGGTCAAGGGAGCGGGCATGAGGGAGTCTGGCCGGTCGGCCAAGCCCCTCCGCCGACGCCCAGACAACCACGCTCCATCTGCGTGGCCGACCAAGCCCGTCGAACGGCTCGGGCAGAACGGATCCGGGCCCGCTCCGGACGATGAGCCCACGGCGACCGTTGAGGAGGGCGAACACGAGCGGTACCACGGCGAAGCGCCCGGCGCCGAGGCGCGCCCAAACGGCAATACTTGGTCGGACGTGGACGCGTCGAGGTCCAAGAGCGAGCTGTACGACGAGGCTCGGAACGCCGGCATCGAAGGCCGCTCGGCGATGAACAAGGAGCAGCTTGTCGAGGCGCTTCGCGAGCACCGCGCGACGAGGTCGCCGCACGAGTCGACGGGACAGGTGCCAGGGGGCCGACCGCGAACGCGACGGCAAGCTCCGTCCGACGAGCGACCGGCACTCGGCGAAGTCGAGTCGACGGACCGGGTCCGCCGGGTGCCGGACGCCCGCAGGTCGGACCGGTGTGCGATCGTCTTCGACGACTCCGGTCGCCGCGCCGAGTTCCAGGTGGTTGTGCCGGAGTCGGACGGTTCACGTAGATACGTGGGCCGGTCGCCGTCCTTCCGCGCGCCGAGGTTCGGTTCACTTCGGCGGCGGGGCCCTGCGCGGGTCGCCCACGAGCTGCTGGTCGCGCGTCTCGAGGCCTGCGGGTGGTGGCCCGTCGACTCGGGCGGAGCGTGGCACGAACTGGGATTCGTCCGCCTCCGCAACTCGGGTGCGCGCAGCAGGCGTTGCCTTGTCACGCTGGTGCGCCAGCCGCGGCGGGCCCGATTCGTGGCGGAGGAGCTTGACACCTACGGGAACCCGACCCCGCTCATGCTCTCCGCCCCGTTCAGCGCGGCCCGCTTCCTACCGGTCCGACCGTCGAGGCGGGCGAGAGCCGCGCTTCAGGAGCTCGTCGAGCGTATGGAGTCAGAGGGCTGGAACGTCGCCGCGGCTGTGGGCAAGGAGTGGTACGCGATTTCCTTGTGGCGACCTACGGATCGGGATTGGGAGCTGCTTGCCCCGAGGTAGCGCGGGGCGTCACGCTCCGGGCGCCGTGAAGTGGTTGCGGCAAAGCGCTCGCCTCTGACCGGGCCCCTTCGCGTCGTCGATTGGTTCGCCCACCGGAAGTAGGCCAACCACGCCGACGTTGGTCAATCGGATGCGGATGCGTCACGTCAGGCTCCTCCTCGCGACCTGCTTGCTCGCGATTGCCGCGGTCGTGTCCCCGCTTGGGGTGGGAGTGGCGATCGCGCAGACGACGGACCCACCTCCGCCGCGGCCGACGGACCCACCTCCGCCGCGGCCGACGGACCCACCTCCGCCGCGGCCGACGGACCCACCTCCGCCGCGGCCGACGGACCCGCCTCCGCCGACGGACCCGCCTCCGCCGACGGACCCGCCTCCGCCGACGGACCCGCCTCCGCCGACGGACCCGCCCCCGCCGACGGACCCGCCCCCGCCGACGGACCCGCCTCCGCCGACGGACCCGCCTCCGCCGACGGACCCGCCTCCGCCGACGGACCCGCCCCCGCCGACGGACCCGCCTCCGCCGACGGACCCGCCTCCGCCTCCTCCAGCGAACGAACCTCCGACCGCGGCCTTTGCGGTCCTCCCCGGTTCGCCGGTCGTGGGGGAAGAAGTGACGTTCGTCTCCTACTCCGACGACCGGGACGGCCGCATCACGGAGCAGGCCTGGGACCTCAACGGTGACGGGGTCTTCGACGACGCCACAGGGCCCCTCGCGACGCGCAGGTTCTCCGTTCCGGGCGGGAGGACGGTCACGCTTCGCGTCACGGATGACAAGGGAGCCGCCTCGACGCTGTCGCTCACGGTCGTGGTGCGAGAGCAGCCGCTTGGAACGGCGACCGGCTCGTCGGAGCCGGCCGAACGCCAGCCGGTTGCTGGCCCGACGCCGCTGCCGAGGATGTTGAGCCCGTTCCCGATCGTGAGGCTTGTGGGAAGCGTGACTCAACTAGGTACCCGCATCGAGCTGCTCGCGGTGCGGGCGCCGAGGGGGGCACGGGCGCTGATCCGCTGCCGCGGACGAGGATGCCCCATCAAGCGCGCCGAGAAGCTCGTACGTCGAGGCCGGGTCCGGTTCCCTGCCCTCAAGCGTCTCATGCCCGCGGGCGTTGCCCTCGAGGTGCTCGTCCGTGGCGGCGACAGCATCGGCAAGTACACCCGCTTCAAGCTCCGGCGAAATCGCCGTCCGCAACGAACCGACGGCTGCCTGTGGCCAGGCACTACCCGAATGGCGCCGTGCCCACGGGCCTGACGTGGCTCGTCCTTCGGCTGCCGGGCCGGGGACGCTCACGTCCACTTCGACGCCCTTTCATGAACCTCTGGACGCCAACCCCGGGCGGTGTAGAGCATTGAGGGCTACGGGACACTCGAGGGCCGACGTCTGGCCCGTTCAGCTTCGTGTTTTGGACGCACCTGGTGTGGAGAACATGGCCGGCCAGGCGCTAGCCCGATTCAGGGCTCTCGAGCGTCGGTTCCCCGCGGGCGTGGTTCTCGACGTGTTCGTCTGCCGCCGCAACCAAATTGGCGAGAACACGCGATTCGAGATCCGCCACGAGCGCTTGCCCAAACGAACCTATGGGTGTCTAAGACTCGGCACAATCAGGGGGGCAGCGTGCCCCGGGGATTGACCCCCATGGCGCTCGGCTCGGCTGCCACGTGCGTCGTCACACTCGGCGCCTCGTTCGCAATTGCTCGCCCCGACCCTGAGCGACAGCACAGCACTGGCACCAAGCCGGTCCCCGTGGCAGGGGAGGAGGCCAGCTTCGAGACGCCGCGCCTGGGGCGTGAAGCCAAAGTGCCGGCCCTCGCGCGCCCCCCGGCTCCCGAGCCGGCCCCGGTCGTGCGCGTCGAGACGCCACCGCCGCCGGAACCGGAGCCGCTTCCACGGCGGCAACCGCGGCGCACCCCACCAAGTGTGACGCCGGCAGAGCCCGTCGCTCCGGGGACCCAAGCCGTTCCTCCTCCCGCTCCTGCTCCTGCTCCTGCGCCCGCTCCTGCCCCTGCTCCCGCTCCCGTCTACACGCCGCCACCTGCTCGCAGACCGTCTCCACCGCCTCCTGCACCCGCTCCCGAGCCGGCGTTGTCCTTCGACGACTCCGGGTGATCACGAGCCCGTTGGCCGGCACTGACTTGCGCGTCCCAGCCGGGCCCGGTGCCCCGTCCGTGTCCAATGGTCACGAGTTCGGGGTCGTCATTACGCTGGAGCCAAGCGAACCGTCTCATGGCGCGAGCCGGCGACTGCGGCAGGCCGTGAGCGTTCGTGCTTCTACGAAGCATCCCAATCTGGTCCGGGCGTGGCCGCTCGGTCAGGCGGATGGGCGATTGTTCGTCGGACTTGAGCGGCCACCACACCCCGCTTTAGCTGAACGGCTGGCGGCGGCGCCGCTCGAGCAGAGGGAGTGTGTACGGATCCTCGACGGACTGGCGGCCGGCGCTGCTGCGTTGCAGGAGCGGGGCCTGGTGCCGTGTGATGTCACTCCGGAGAACGTGCTGATCCACCCGTCCGACGGTGGCATTCTCATGGATCTCGGGATTCCGCCAGAGCTTGTGAGGCGGGTCCCGTCTGCGCAGGATTCGCAACTTGCATTTCGCTCGCCGGAAGAGCGCAGCCGAGGTCCGATCGACCCGCGAAGCTGCGTCTACTCCGCGGGAGCGGTGCTCTTTGCGGCGCTGACCGGCATTCAGCCGGCTGACGGAGTGGGTGACGGGCGCCCCGCGGCCCGGCCACGTAAGCCGCCGCTTCCGAGCGAGCGGCGAGCGGACTTGACGCCGAGGATCGACGAGGTCGTCGCTCGAGCGATGGCGAGGGACCCATCAGAACGCTACCCCGATGTCGGAGAGCTTGCGCGCGCCGCGACCACGGCCCTAGCCCTAAATGGGGTGCCTACGTCCGCTCCGTCAAGTGGAGGCGCCGGCGCGCCGCCACCGCCTTCGCCGTATCGCGGCTCCGCGACGCGGCCGCAGCGCAATGGACGGCGCCCCGAGTCGACGCGTGGCGCCGAAGCGCCTCAAGCGCCGCATCGCTCGAAGCTGCATCCCGCGCACGAAGGTCCGAGATCGGCGCCCGTTGAAGGGCGCACTCGGTCGCGAGCGTCCGAGGCGCCTGCGAAGCGGGCCCGGGTGCGCCGTACGCTCGCAGCGGTCGGCCGGGGCTGCGCAGACCTGGTTGTGGCCCTCGTTGCCGTCGCAGTGGCCGCCGCCGAACGATTCGTAGACCTCGCTTATCGATTCGCCCGCGGGACGGCTCCAGCGACGCGCGCCATTCGAGGCGGGTCGTTGGTCAATCTAGCCCGTCGGAGCGCCGAGGTGGCCCGAGGCATGCCCGCCCTGATGGGCCGCGTCCCCGGCGCGGCGGCACGCCGCTGCGCTGAGCTGGCGGCAGGCGTGGCCCACAGAGCTCGAGGTCGCGCTCTTAGGCGACGAGAGGTGGTGCGGCATTCCAAGCCGGCGCTGTTCGCGGTTGGAGCGCTCGCGGCCTGCGCGCTTGCGGGCACCGCGATCGGCGGCGCTATGGATGCGAAGGAAGGACCCTCGTTCGTGGCGCGGTCTGGGATGGCGGTCCAGCTTCCTCCCGGGTGGGAGGAGGCGGGCGTCGATGCCGGGTCGGCCGCCATCTCACCAGCGATCGCAGCGGCGCCGTCGGAGCACTCCAAGGCGGGACTTGTAGTCGGCAGCGTCGGCTCTGAGGCGGCCGCGGAGCGGCTTATGGAGGCGCAGCAAAGAGACGGTCAGGGCCGGACTCCCGTGCGGCTCGGCAGCCTGTACGCGTGGCGATATGCGGGGCTCCGGCCTCGACCGCACCTCATGGGAGCTGCCTACGTCGTGCCGACCACGGCTGGCGCGGTGCTGTTGGTGTGCCACGCGTCGAGGAACGAGGCCGGCGTGCGCCTGGACGAATGTGGTCGCGCGGCCACTACCCTCCGCATCCGCGGGGAGCGGCCCCGTCCCCTGTCCGGCCTCGGCCGCTGGAAGGAGCGACTGATCGACGTGATCGCGACGCTGCGCTTGAGCCGCTCCGAGGCTCAACGGCGACTTGCTGCGGCCGACCGGCCGCGCGGCCAGGCCCGTGCCGCGACGGCGTTGAAGGTCAGCTATCTGCGAGCGGCCGGGTCGCTCGAAGGGCTCCCTCCCCTCGAGAGCGGACGTCGGCTCGACGGCGTCAGCGGCGCTCTCCGCGACGCGGCAGCCGCGTGCGGCCGACTTGCCGCGGCCGCCGAGAGCGGCCGCCGCTCGGCCTACCGGGAAGCCAGCCACGACCTGGTCCTGCAGGAGGAGGAAGTCCGTCGCGAGCTCGCACGGGCGAGCGGCGCCTGACCGAGCGAGGGTTCCGACGCCGACGGTGTCCAACCCGGGCGACTAAGCAGTGGGCGCGAGTTGTGCTCCCGGCCGGGGCCGCTTGCGGGTGATCGCGGTCAGCACCGCGCGCGACGCGGCCGGCAACCGCGCTAGGACGCGGACGTGGAGGACGCTATGAGCCCCCGTGGCAGCGGGCTCCTCAGCACCCCCGAGGTGGACTAGCCGCCGCACTCAGAACGGATAGATGCGGTCGCGGCCGGGAATCCCCGCCGCGACGTAGCTCACGACCCGATGGCTGATCTTCGTATTACCCGGGCGAGTTCGGCGGAGTCCGGCGCGTTGCTCGGATGGCATGACGTGTCGCCACGAGGGCTTTCACGGGATCCGCACGAACTACGACCGGGCCGGCGAGGTCCTGGTCTTCAACTGGACGTGCGAGCGTTGCGGCGCGACGCTCGGTGAAGTCCGCCGGGAGCGCTACCGCCCGCGCTTCGAGCGCCGCGTGAACGGCAGGCAAGGCGCCGTGGTGCGCTAAGCGGGACGCCGCCCCGCAGGCCGCGATGAGGCGGTGCAGCTTGTCCGCGCGGCGCCAGTGTAGGGAGAAGCGCTCGTCGATCACGGTGCGATGGTCCGAGATCGGCTCTCCGTGGCCGGGAAGCAGGAGCTCGACGTCCATCTCGCGGGTCTTGCTGAGCGACTCGAGGTACATGACGAGTGCCTGCGGGTGTCGACGAGAGTGAGCGGATCCTCGTCGATAGATAGGCGTTCACGCGCCCTACCGCAAAGGGCGTGGGGATCGCGAGCCGGTGGATGCTGGCCACGGCCGCGGCGGCGAAGGGATCGTCTGATCGAGGCGATCTCTTGGAGTGCACGCGCATCCCGACCCTAGAGGCTCAGGTGGGGCGATCCCGCAGGACCGGGCGCCTGTCCCCGCGACGCCTCAGGCCCGGATCAGCTCGAGTACCTCGTCGCGCCGCCGCTCCATCTCCTCACGAGAGGTGACGGACTCGAGGTTCACGCGCAGCAGCGGTTCGGTGTTCGAGGGTCGCACGTTGAAGTGCCAATCCTCGTAGTCGACGGAGATGCCGTCGAGCCGACTGATCTGGCCGTCCGAGTAGCGATCCTCGATCTCCCGTATCTTCGCCTCCTGGTCTGCGACCTCGGAGTTGATCTCGCCGGAGATGAAGTACCGCGAGCGAAGCGGCTCGAGTAGCTCGCTGAGCCTCTTGCGCTCGACCGACAACAGCTCGAGGATTAGGAGCGCTGGGATCGTCCCGGAGTCGGCGCAGTAGAAGTCGCGGAAGTAGTAGTGGCCGGAGACCTCGCCGCCGAAGGCCGCGCCGGTGTCTCGCATGCGGGTCTTGAAGAAGGCGTGTCCGACCCGGTTGACCTCGGCGCGACCGCCGGCGCGCTCGACGACGTCCCGGACCGCGCGGGAGGCGCGGACGTCGTAGAGCACGAGAGCGCCCCGCTCCTTGCGCAGGATGGACTCGGCCAGCAGCGCCGTAAGGAAGTCGCCTGGCACGAACTCCCCGGTGTCGTCGATGAAGAAGCAGCGGTCGGCGTCGCCGTCCCAGGCGATGCCCAGGTCGGCGCCCGTCTCCATCACCTTGTCCATAATGAACCGGCGGTTTTCGGGCAGCAGCGGGTTCGGCTCATGATCGGGGAACTCGCCGTCCGGCTCCCAGTAAGTCCTGACCTGCTCGATCGGGAACGAGTCGAGGATCGGGCCCACCATCGGGCCCGCCATGCCGTTGCCGCCGTCGAGGACCACCTTGAGCGGCCGGATTCGCTCGGCGTCGATGTAGCCGATCGCCGCCTCGCGGAAGGCGTCGCCGATGTCCTCGTGGCGCACTTCCCCGCGGTCGTCCGCCGGCGGCCCGACCTCGCCGCGGGCGACGATCTCGCGGAGCTCGCCGATACCGGAGTCCCCCGACAGCGCGATCGCGCCCCGCTTGACGAGCTTCGCGCCGGTGTAGGCCTTCGGGTTGTGCGACGCCGTGCACACCAGCCCGCCGTGCAGATCGCGGGCGCCGACCGTCCAGTAGACCATCTCGGTCGCGGCCATGCCGATGTCGAGTACATCGGCGCCCTCGTCGGCGATCCCGGCCGTGTAGCGCTCGGCCATGCGCGGGGACGACAGCCTCATGTCGCGGCCCACGGCCACCTGCAGGTCGTACACGGGGGTGGCCTCGAGATCGGAGAGCACGCGCGGGAACGCCCGCCCGATCTGGTAGGCGAGCTCCTCGTCCATCTGGTCGGGATGAATGCCGCGGATGTCGTAGGCCTTGAAGATGGAAGGGTCCACTCCGGCCTGCACCCTACCGCCGACGCCCGGCGTCCCTACTGCGGCTGGTTATCTGCCTCCGAGCTCCGATCGGCCGCCTCCGGCGAGCCGAACTTTGTGGCATTGGACGCCCCGCCGTTCGCCGTGCCCGGCGACCCACCGTTCGACCCGTGGGCACGGGATTCTGGCCGGGCGGGCTTCCCGGACGGACTGGCTCGATCGCGCTCCTCGCCCGCCAGGCCGCAAATCGCCGCTCGCACCGCCTCCTGGATCATCGGCTCGAGCAGTGCCGCCACGCCGGCGATGACGGCGGTGTTGCCCAGCCGGTCGAGGGCCAAGCGGGCTTGCCTGCGTACGCCGTGGTCACGGTCGCGCGTGGCCTCTAGCAGTGGCTCCACCGAGGCAGGGTCCTGCAGCTCTCCCAGCGCAGCCGCGCTCTCCGCACGAACCCGTGGGTTCCGGTGTCCCAACGCGTCCACGAGCGCGTCCACTGTGTCGGGGTTGGCGATCCTTCCGAGGACGTAGGCTGCTTCGGCGGCCGCGCTGCCCTCGCGGAGCTCGGCGACCACTCCTTCGGTGCTCATCGGCGCGAGCCGGACCAAGAGCTCTGCGGCCCGATCGGCCACGATCCCGCGCTCGTCGCCGAGAGCGGTTACGAGCAGCTTGATCAGCTGATACCGCTCGTCCGCCGGGGCGCCCTCCAGCAGCCCGAGGACCAGCGGGGCGTCGTCCTCACTCAGCACCTCTTCGTCCTCGCGGTGGACGAGTGCATCCGCGATCGCCGGCGCGCTTACGAACTCCTTAAGGTCGAACACCGCCTGCAACGCGAGCTTGCGGGAGTGACCCTCGTCGCCGGGCAACCATCTCAGCGCCTCCACCAGCAGGCCGGCCTCCCCGCGCGTGTGCAACGCACGCACGGCCGCAGATCGCACCAAGTCAGCAGCGTCGCGAAGAGCCCGTGCCAGCGCGCTGTTGTCGCCCTCGCTGTCCAGCGATCCGAGCGCAAGAATCGCCTCCGCGCGCACGGGGGTGCCGAAATCGCTCACACTCCCCTGCGGCGTGGGCCTCAGGTCCTGGTACGCCGCGGCCCGCTCGAGGCCTTCGATGTCCTCACGGCGGACAAGCGCCCTGATGTTCGGCTTGCGTTCTCCCACGGCAGTTAGAAAAGCCGCTCTAACAGACAACGCGGGTACGGCCCCGCGCTTTTCGCCGCCGCGGCGGCCCTACAACCAGCCCCGACGCCGGAAGTACACGACCATCCCGACCAAAATGCCGGCCATCGCGGCGATCACCACCCAGAAGGCGCCCGTGCTGGGCTCGAACGGGAAGTCGAGGTTCATGCCCCAGATGCTCGCGACGAGCGTCAGCGGCAGGATCACGACGCTGAACGCCGTCAGCACGCGGAGGACCTCGTTCACGCGGTGGGAGAGCACCGACTCGTTCGTGTCCTCGAGCGCCTCCACGACCTCCTTGTAGTTCTCGAGCATGTCCCAGATGCGCTCGGAGGCGTCGACGATGTCGTCGAAGTACACCTCGAGGTCCTCCGCGAGATAGCGCTGCTTCGTGCGTTCGAGATCGTGCAGCACGGCGCGCTGCGGGCGGATCGTCTTCCGGAAGTTGATGATCTCCTGCTTCGAGTTCGAGATGTCGCGGACCACCTCCTCGGAGCGACCCTCGAAGATGTCCTCCTCGATGCGCTCGAGCTTGTTCCCCATCTTGCGGAGCATGGGGAAGCAGTAGTCGAAGGCGTCGTCGACGATCTTGTAGAGCAGGTAGCCGCTTCCCTTCGAGAGCAGCGCCTCGCTGACCTCCTCGGAGGACCGGCAGCGCTCGAACAGGTACTCAACCGGCGGGATCGGGGTGTTCGGCAGCGTGATGATGTAGTCCGGCCCGATTATGATGTCGAGCTCGGCGGGGTTCAGGCGGCCGACCGACTTGTCGTAGACCGGGAAGTGCAGGACGATGAACAGGTAGTCGTCGTACTCGTCGATCTTGGGCCGCTGGTTGCGCGAGAGGACGTCCTCGTAGTCCAGCGGGTGGAAGTCGAAATGCTCCTCGAGCCAGGCCCGATCCACCGGCCGCGGACGCTCGATGTTGATCCAGCGGAGCCCGCCCCAGTCGACGGACTCGACGCGCGGCTCAGCGCGCGGCTCGAGATGTGCTGAGTCGACCCGCGCGCGGGCTGAGCGCCTGAGGCGTGGCTTCGGCAGGCTCGGCATCCGGTCTGAGGGGGTC
>JACVRW010000022.1 GCA_014534235.1 Thermoleophilaceae bacterium
CAGGGTCAGGGGGGCCGCGGCGCGCGAGGAGCCCGAGCGCATCGAGATCGGGGCGGTGGCAGGCGAAGCGGAGGCGACCTTGGCAGTCCGGCCGTCGGCGGGCGAAGCGCAAGCTGAGCGAGGTGGCAGGTGATGGGGACGAAGTGGGTGCGAGCGAGCGCCGCCCTCGTCCTATTGCTTTTCGCGCTGATCGCCGGTTGCGGAGACGAAGACGAGGAGGCCGGCTCGGTGCAGCCACAGGGCACCGAAACGCAGCTCACGCTCGGCACGAAGGACTTCACCGAGGAGTTCATCGTCGGCGAGCTCTACAAGCAGGCGCTCGCGGCGAAGAGCTACAAGGTCAGGCTGCGGAAAAACATCGGGCCCACCGAGGTCATCGACAAGGAACTCACGAGCGGCGCTATCGACGCCTATCCGGAGTACCTGGGGGTCGCTCTCACCGTGGCGGCGCGGCGGGAGGATGCCGGGGACAGCGCCGGGGAGACATACCGGCTCGCGAAGGAATTCTACGCGCAGCGCGGCCAGGCGCTAAGCGAGCAGACACCGTTCGAGAATGTCGACGCAATCGCGACGACTCAGTTCTTCGCGCAACAGCGGGGGCTGCGCAGCCTCTCCGACCTGCGCAAGCTGCGCAGCTTCACGCTTGGCGCACGGCCGGAGTTCGCCGAGCGCGTCCAGGGCCTGAAGGGCCTACAGGAGGTCTACGGTCTCACGAACGCCACGTTCAAGCCGATCGCCATCGGCGCGCAGTACCGGGCGCTGGACGAGGGCGACATCGATGCCGCGAACGTCTTCACGACGGACGGGCAGCTCGCCAGTGGGGACTACGAGGTGCTTGAGGATCCCAAGCGCCTGTTCGGCTTCCAGCACGTGGCGCTGGTGATCGACGAGGACAAGCTCGAGCGGCTCGGCGGCGACCGGTTCATGCGGGTCATCAACGCCGTCAACCGCCGCCTTACGACGAGCGCGATGATCGAGATGAACCGCGCCGTCGAGGTCGACGGCCAGGACGAGGCGCTCGTCGCCGAGCGCTTTCTGACCGAAGTCGGGCTACTTGGCGGCGAGTGATTCTTCAGCAATACTGACCAAATTCCTAAAGAATCGTCGCTTGACCTTACGAGCAGCTGCGCGCACACTGCTGCATCCCACTCCCCGGACGAAGGTGTAGAGCCATGAGTGCCAGCGATGAGTACCTGACCGAACCTGTGACGACTCGCCTTGCGAGGCCTGTGGATCTCCCGACGATTGCCCGGCTGGCTGAGCTCGATTCTGGACCTGTTCCTCGTGGGCGTGTGCTCGTTGCCGAGCTTCGGGGAAGTGTGGTCGCGGCGATCTCGTTCGAGACCGGAGCGGTAGTCGCCGATCCCTTCGTGTCCACTGCCGGCGTCGTGCAAAACCTGCGAGCCAAGGCTGCGGAGATGGACCTTGCCGACGCCCCCGAGACCCGACGGCGATCCTCTCTCATCGCCCGCGTGCGAGACGTACGCCGGCGCCGGCAGCCCGGCCTGCGAACGACGAGCTAGCGCCGGGCTGAGAGCGTCTCGGTCTCCGCGTCCATCGCCGCGGCCGTCTCCGCAAGGGCGTCAGCCACGGCGGCGAGGGCCGGGCGGGGGGTGCTGGCTCGGCGAACGGCGATGAAGATGCGGCGCGCGAGTGGCTCCTCCGCCACCTTTCGCACCGCGGCGCCGGCGTGGGCACTGACATCCCCGAGGCCGGGAACCAACGCCACTGCGTGACCACCCGCGACGAGGCTCAGTTGCGTGCCTATGTTGTTCGCCCTGTAGCGAATCTCGGGCTCGAAATGTCCGAGCGTGCGGCAGGCGCCGACGACCATCTCGGCAAAAGCGGTTTCGGCGCGTGAGGTCGCCCACCGTTCGCCGGCCAGGTCGGCAAGCGCTATCTCCGGGCCACGAGCGAGGGGATGATCCTGCGGGACGGCGACCAGAATCGGGTCATGGACGATGTCGCGGCGCTCGAGGGCCCGGTCGCGGGGGCGAGGGGCGTGCTCGTACTCTTCGCCGATCGCGAGGTCGAACGCCCCCTTGACGACGAGGGGCAATGATTCTTCCGCCTCGGCCTCGAGGTACTCGACAGATATCCAGGGGTGATCTAGAGCCAGACTGGACAGAGCGCGCGGCAAGAGAGCCACCGCGACCGTCTGGAAGGACGCCACGCGAACGGTTCCGCGCGGCTCTGCGTTCACGCGAGCCACCTCGGCCTCGGCGCGCTCCATGCGCGCTAGGATGGCGTCCGCGTGGTCCACGAGAAGCAGCGCCGCCTCGGTCAGGCGCACGTTCCGGCCGACCCGCTCGAGCAGCTCCACTCCTGCCTCCCGCTCCAACTGTGATAGCTGCTGGGAGACCGCGGACGGGCTGTAGGAAAGGGCCTCGGCGACCGCCGCGATCGTCCCGCGCGCGCCGAGCTCCCGGAGGAGGTAGAGGCGGCGAAGATCCAGCACTAGTAAGCGAAGCTAACGCATAAGCGAGTAATTAGCCGCTGGACGCGGCGCGTCCTCGCGGACGCCGCCCGCGTGGAGGCACCCGTGCGCACCACCGCCGCGTCAGGCGCGTGACCGATTAGTCCACGTCTGGTCTCGGCGTCGACCACGATGAAGCGCCCGGCCCGCCATGAGGGGGAGATTCAGCGTCCGGACAGCCCCAGCTGCAGCGCGACCCCGCGCTGCACCCTCGCGACGGCGCGGAACGCCTCCTTCAGGGAGGTCCGGGTGAGCGGGGTCAGGCGCTTCGGGTCGATCAGGTCGTCGGGTGCGAGCCCCGCCCGGAGCCGGTCCACGTGGTGCTCCATCCGGAGCGCGCAGACGAGCTCGAACGCGTCCCGGAGGACCGCCGCATCATCGCTGCCGAGCGTCCCCTCCCCCTCCGCTGCCTCGAGGCGCGCGGGCGTGGACGTCGCGCTCACGCCGGCGGCCAGCGCTGCCCACCGGGCGAGCGATTCAATCGGGAGGACCCCGCCGCGCTTTATGTCGAGCCTGCCCTTCCGCGCGCCGCTCGACTCGAGCACGAACTGGCGGAAGAAGCCCGTCGGGGGACGCTCGGCGAGGGCCGCGACGGCAAGCCGGCGGAGCGTGCGGTCGCGGCGCGGCAGCCGGGCGAATGCGGCCGCGAGCCGCTCCGCCGCCGTCGTCGTGCCCCACACCTCGCTGCTCTCCACGACGACCTGCAACAGCAGCAGGCCGCGACCACGGTCCGGATCGTCGAGCACTCCTCGGTCGCCCGCTCCCATCCGCGGATGGAGCGGGCGAAGAGCGGATTCGACGCCACGGCGCCGAGAGCGTCCGGACGCAGCCCGCTCGCCGACAGCCCGGCGAGCACCCGCCCGGCGAGCGGGAGCATGGCCTCGCGGGGGCCGGCGTCGTCCCCGCGTCCCAGGCCAGGGCGCAGTCGACGTCGGATCCCGGGAACGGCTCGCGGCGGCCGAAGCTGCCGAGCGCGAGCCAGGAGTAGGGCACCCGGGGCGGGCCGAGCTCCTCGTGGGCGATCTCGATCAACCGGCGGACGACCGTGTCGTGGATGCTCGCGATCATCCGGCAGATCGTCAGCGGCGCGAGCCCCGCCTCGTGCAGCGCGATCACCGTGCGCGGGAGGTCGGCCGCGGCCTCGGCGACACCCGCCGCATCGCGGCTGCGTGAGACGAGCGTTCGGAGATGGAAGGGCGCACGCCGTTCGCTCGCCATCAGGTCCACGTCGTCGATCACGCCGATCAGCCGGCGGCGCGCCTCGAGGACCAGCAGGTGACGGACACCGTGGTCGAGCATCGCGACGAGCGCCTCCGAGGCGGTGCTGTCGGCCGGCACCGTGCGCGCCGGGGCGGTCATGACCTGCGAGAGCGGCGTGTCGAGCGCGGGCGTACCTGCTCGTGGGGTGCCGGTGCTGGTCCCGCGGCTGAAGGGACAGTGGCCGCCCAGGGAGGCCAAGGAGCGGGGCTACTTCACGCTCGACAGGCTTGGATTGCCGATCACTATCCTCGCCGTCGTGTGGGGCGCGGGCATGGCCATCAACCTCGCCTGGCCCCGCAAGGACGTCTACAACGCGACCGAGCCCTTCCACTGGTACCTCCAGTACGGGGCGGTCCTCTTCATCGGCATCGTCTTCTTCGGCGGGCTCGCCTACTACTGGTTCGTGCAGCGACACAAGACCGGCGTGTTGGCGTCGCACAGGGTGGAGGCGGCCGAGGGCCCCGGGGTCACCGCGCCGGCCTCGGCACGGCCGGCGACGGCCGGGTCGCCTCCCGAGTAGGCGCGTCCGCCCATGGTCACCCGCATGTTCATCGACGGGGAGTGGTGCGACGCCGCGAGCGGAGCGACCGTCGAGGCCACGAGCCCCGCCACCGGCGAGTCGCTCGGGCCGGTGGCCGAGGGCGACCGTGAGGACGCCCGGCGCGCGATCGCCGCCGCGAACGCCGCCTTCCCGGCGTGGGCCGCCCGGACCGGCTTCGAGCGCGCCGCGCTGCTCCACCGGGCGGCCGACGCGATGGAGCGCCGCCGCGACGAGCTCGCGCGGATCTGCACGCTCGACCAGGGGAAGCCCCTGAAGGCCGAGGCGGAGGGCGAGGTGGGGGAGCTCGTCGAGTTCTTCCGCATGGCCGCCGAGGACGCCAAGCGCCTCGAGGGCCGGATTCCCGAGAGCGCGGCCCCAGGCCGGCGGGTGCTCCTGCTGCGGCGGCCGGTCGGTGTCCTCGGGCTCATAACGCCCTGGAACTGGCCGTACACGATGCCCGCCGAGGTGCTCGCCCCGGCGCTCGGCTGCGGCTGCACCGTGGTGTGGACGCCGGCACCCACCACCGCCGTCTGCTCGGGCGTCCTCGCCGACTGCGTCGTCGAGGCCGACCTTCCGCCCGGCGTCTTCAACTTCGTGCTGGGCCCCGGCCCGGAGGTTGGCGACGAGCTGGCGGTGAATCCCGACACGCAAGCCGTGTCGTTCACCGGCTCGACCCAGACCGGCATGATCGTCTCCCGCCGCGCGGCCGGCAAGGTCCAGCTGCTCGAGATGGGCGGCAACGGGCCGTTCGTCGTGATGGACGACGCTGACGTGCAGATCGCGGCGGAGGCGGCGCGGGTGGGCTGCTTCCTGGGCGCCGGGCAGAGCTGCTCGGCCGCCGAGCGGCTGCTCGTTCACGAGGCGGTCCGGGACGAGTTCGTCGCTCGGCTGGCGGAGGAGGTCGAGCGCGACATCCGGCTCGGCGATCCGCTCGAGGAGGCGACCACGCTCGGGCCGCTCAACAACGAGCCCGGCGCCGCCAAGATGGACGAGCACGTCGCCGACGCGGTCGAGCGCGGGGCGGAGGTTGTGGCCGGCGGCGCGCGCGCCGGCGGCTTCCCCACCCGCCTCTACTGGCCGGCCACGGTGCTGGACCGGGTGCCACCCGACTCGATCGCGGTCACGCAGGAGACGTTCGGCCCGATCGCCCCGATCGTGTCGGTCGGGTCGCTAGAGGAGGCCATCGAGCGGACCAACTCGCAGTCCTACGGCCTGATGGCGGCGATCTTCACCGGCGACCTCGCGGCCGGGCTGCGGTTCGCGGACTCGGTCCACATGGGGCTCGTGAACATCAACGAGACCACCAACTACTGGGAGCCGCACCTGCCCTGGGGCGGGAGCGGCCGCTCGGAGAGCGGGGTCGGGCGCGTCGGCGGTCGCTACCCGATGGAGACGCTCACCGAATTCCAGACCGTGCTGATTCGCTCGTGACCGGGAGACCTGCATGAACTCGCAATACGACTTCATAATCGTCGGCGGCGGCTCGGCGGGCTGCGCGCTCGCGAACCGCCTCTCGGCGGACGCCGCGAACCGGGTCCTGGTGCTCGAGGCCGGGCGGCCGGACTGGTCGTGGGACGTGTTCATACACATGCCGGCTGCGCTCGCCTTCCCGATCGGAAACCGGTTCTACGACTGGAAGTACGAGTCCGAGCCGGAGCCGCACATGGGCGGCCGGCGCGTGTACCACGCACGCGGGAAGGTGCTGGGCGGATCGAGCAGCGTGAACGGGATGATCTTCCAGCGCGGGAACCCGATGGACTACGAGCGCTGGGCCTCCGGCATGGGGATGGAGGCCTGGGATTACCACCACTGCCTGCCTTACTTCAAGCGCATGGAGAACTGCCTGGCGGCAACGCCGGACGATCCATACCGCGGACACGACGGGCCGCTGGTGCTGGAGCGGGGTCCGGCCCGGGGACCGCTCTTCGACGCGTTCTTCGCGGCCGTGCAGGAGGCTGGGTACCAGCTGACCGATGACGTGAACGGCTACCGCCAGGAGGGGTTCGCGCCGTTCGACCGCAACGTCCACAACGGGCGGCGGCTCTCGGCATCGCGGGCGTACCTGTATCCGGTGATGGGGAGGCCGAACCTGAAGGTCGAGACGTTCGCGTTCGTCAACCGCGTGCTGTTCGAGGGAAAGCGCGCCGTGGGCGTGGACTACACGCGCTACGGGCGCCGCCATGAGCAGGCCCGGGGCGGGGAGGTCATCCTCTGCGGCGGGGCGATCAACTCGCCGCAGCTGCTCCAGCTCTCGGGCGTCGGCGCGGCCAACGAGATCGGCCCGCTCGGCATCGAGGTGGTCCACAACCTTCCCGGGGTGGGCGAGAACCTTCAGGACCACCTCGAGGTGTACATCCAGCATCGCTGCACACAGCCCGTCTCCGTGGCGCCCTACTTCCTTATGAAGAATCGCCCGAAGGTCGGCCTCGAGTGGATCCTCCGCAAGACGGGCCCCGGCGCAACCAACCACTTCGAGGCGGGCGGGTTCGTGCGCAGCAACGAGGACGTCAAGTGGCCGAACCTCATGTACCACTTCCTTCCGATCGCGGTCCGCTACGACGGCACCCTGCCCGAGGGCGGCGGCGGGCACGGCTACCAGGTGCACGTGGGGCCGATGTACTCGGACGTGCGCGGCACGTGCAAGATCGTCTCGAACGACCCGCGCAAGCACCCGGCGCTGCTCTTCAACTACCTCTCGACCGAGAACGACCGGCGCGAGTGGATCGAGGCGATCCACGTGACCCGCAACATCCTCTCGCAGACCGCCTGGGCCCACCTCGACGGCGGCGAGATCTCGCCCGGCCGCGAGGTCGACACCGACGAGCAGATCCTAGAGTGGGTCGCGAAGGACGCGGAGACCGCGCTGCACCCGTCGTGCACGTGCCGGATGGGCACGGACGAGACGGCGGTGACCGACCCGCTCACGCTGCGCGTCCACGGGACGGAGGGCCTGCGGGTGGTGGACGCGTCCGTGTTCCCGTTCGTGACGAACGGGAACATCTATGCGCCAGTGATGATGGTGGCGGAGAAGGCCGCCGACCTAATCGTCGGCAACACACCGCTGCCCGCGGAGCCGCTGCCGTACTACCGGCACGGGGAGGAGGCGGCCGCGCCGGCCGCCTCGCAGCCCGGCAGCTGAGCCGCCCGCCGCGGCAGGGCTGCGCCCGGTAGGGCCCGGCCTTCGGCCGTCTTCGCCTTCCGCGGCCTACTCCGCCGGAATCTCCTTGTGCACCATCGCCATGTCGATTCCCTGCCGCCGGCGGACGATACGCGACCCGATGTAGATGACGAGGGCGATCACGTAGAGAACGCCCATGTAAATGAGCGAGGAGGAGTCGTTCAGGCCGTAGACGTCGTCCTGGAGCCACTTGTAGAGGCAGAACACGAGCAGCGCGAGGAAGCCGATCGCCGTGACCGTGATCAATGGGATGCCCGCCACGCGGTATCTGCCTATCGGCGATGCGTTGTAGATCTCGGGCTTCCGCCACGGCAGCACGGCGGCCGCGATCGCGGATCCGGCGAAGGTGATGGCGATAACCATCGTCGCCGCGAGCGTCCAGCTATAGAAATCCTCGTTGAAGGCGTAGAGCCAGCTGATCGGGAGCGCGGGGATGAGCATCAGGGCGAGCGCCACGTAGGGAACCCCCCTCCGGCTCACCTTGGCGACGGTCTCCGGCAGCACGCGGTCGAAGGCGGTGGCGAAGACGACGCGCGTGGAGGACAGGAAGACCGTTCCCACCCAGCCGAAGAACCAGAGCGCCATGAGCGCGACGAGGATGAACTGCCAGACCGCGCCGTCCATCAGGAACGCTGCGAGCAGCCCTGGGTACGGGAAGAACGTGATCGCCGGGTCCTCGACGTAGTCGAAGAGCGCCGGCTGTCCCCAGTACCCGTTGTTCGCCGCGTTGTAGAAGTCCCATCCGAACGTCTTCGCGAACAACAGAAACGAGATTCCGGCGAGGATGGTTGTCACGACCAGCGCGCCCCCCATGGCGCGGATGTTCTTGCGGAAGTCCGACGCGCCGCGGACCTCGCCGTAGAGGGTCGCCCCCCAGTTCGACCAGAGGTTGAAGAACACGATGAACGGGATCAGCAGGAAGATCCCGCTGAGAGCGCCGAAGTCACCCACGCCACTGGGCGTGCCCGCGGCCGCGGCGTCGATCGTTCCCTGGTACGCGTTTGGGCCCGTCCCCAGCACCTCCTGCGACTGCGTGTTAAGCGCCGAGATGAAGTCCGTCTTCGAGTTGACGAGCAGCAGGACGAACATGAAGGCGAGCCCCAGCAGCGCGCCGTAGAAGCAGACCTGCTGGATGCGGGCGTACGTCCTGATTCCGAGCGCGATGAAGAGCGAGGCGAGCCCGGCGACTATGACTGAGGACCAGAAGAGGCCCCTGTCCTCGGAGAAGAACGTCACGCCGCCGTCCCAGCCGACGATCGCGAACAGCGGGACGAACACCTCGACGTTGAGGATGTTCGCGTAGATGGGGACCCAGTGCCAGAGGATGAACCACCACCCGCAGACGGCGAGGACGAAGCCGAGCCCGCCGCCGAGGATGCGGCTGATCCAGACGTAGTCGCCTCCCGCACGCGGCATCGCCGCGACCAGCGAGGCGTACGTGACCGCCTGGAGGAGCAGGTAGGCGCCCGACAGCAGGACCGCCCAGAAGAGGCTGCCGCCCGGGATGAAGACGGCGTAGGAGAAGATGAAGAACCCCAGCGTGACGAGGTTGATCGAGAAGAACGCGTAGATGAACGCGTCTCGCACCGCCCAGCCCCGCACCAGGCCGGTCGCCTTGCGGGCGAAGAGCGAAGGCTCCCCTAGCGGTTCGACCCTGCCAGCCGCACTCTCCATGCTCCCTCTCCTATCCGCTCGTCAACACGAAGCGCTTGACCTTCTTGCCGCCTTCGAGGTCTACCACGGCGCCGAGCAGCTCCCCCTGCTCGTACGAGCTGCCCGGGTTGATGCAGAGCGTGCGGCCGATCCTCGTGTTCCCGCGCGACTCATGGATGTGGCCGTGCAGCGAGAGCGCCGGCTGATGCCGCTCTATCGCCTCTCGCACGGCGGTCGAGCCAAGCGGTACCGGCGCCCGCCCGGCGTGCTTCAGCTGCATGTCCTCCGTGAGCTCCGGCGCCTCGTCCAACCCAGACCCGTACGGGGGACAGTGGAAGCTGAAGATTGTCTGCTCGGGCGGCGCGGTCACCTCTGAGACGATCTCCTCGATTCGCTTCCCAAGCTCCGGCTCGTCCTCCTCACGGTAAGTGTCCCACGGCGTCCGGTTGGACCAGCCGGTCGACGCCAGCTGATGCCCGTCGATCTCAACGACGCGGCCCTCGCACGCCTCGACGTGCTTCGCGCGGGCGAGCACCTCGTCGACCTCGAACTGGTCGTCGTTCCCGGGGCATACGAAGCAGCGCAGCCCTGCGCCTGCCAGCCGCTCGTCGGCGAGCGCGACCCAGCTCTCGACGCGGGCGAGCATGAGGTCGTGGAAGAGGTTCGTGGTGCGCTTCTCGTCCTGCTGGAGCTCGCGCAGCTCCTCGGGCGTGGTCCGGAACGGGTAGTAGCCGCGGCGCCTCACCGCCTCCTCGAACTTTCTGAGCTCCTCGTCGCCGCTCAGCTCGTGGCGGTTCTCGAGCAGCGTTGCGTACCACCGCCCGTCGCCGGCCTCGACGACCGGGATCAGGGCCTTGCCGGTCATGTCGCCGCCGAGGACGATCACGTCGGCGTCGTAGTGCTTACCGCTGTTGAGGAACTTCCGCCAGCACGTGTCCGATCCGTGGATGTCCGTCGCGAAGAACAGCCGCATAAGCGAAGACTATGCCCCTCAGGGCCCGCCCGCCACCTCCTCGGGAAGCATGTACCAGCGCTTGCGCTCGCCGATCCTGGCGCGCAGCTTCCAAGCCCGGGATTTCGGCTCGCGGTCGATCCGATCGAGGAGGACGGCCATCTCGCGGCGCAGGCGCTCCTTGTCCTCGTCCGGGAGGTCGTAGCGCTCGAGACGGTCGCGGCAGGCGGAGAGATTGCCGGTGAGCGTGCGCCACAGCCCCCAGTCGGTGCGGCACATCTCGGCGACGCGCGCGGCGTTGATCGCGTCGCCGTCGCGCTCCTCGACTGGATGGCCGTGCAGAAGAGCGAGCGCGTCGCGGACGTCCTTCTCGTTCAGCTCCGCGATCTGGAGCTTCGTAACGAGCAGCTCGGCGAGCGGCAGGGTGGTGGGCTCGAGCTCGAGGCGCTCCGCCACCGGAACCTTGTGCGACATGCTGAAGCCGCCCACGAAGACGTCGACCTGGCGCTCGTTCCCGTGGTCGAAGAACAAGAGGCGCTCGGTCCCGTGGAGGGCGTTGAAGGCCACGTGCGGCTCGTAGCCCGCCTCACGCAGAAGGCCCTGCACGGCGTGGGACGAGCCCTTCGCCGTCACGAAGTCGACGTCCGCATACTCGCGCGTCAGCGCCGGCGGGAGCGGCCCCGGCGCGCGCAGGCGGATCGCCACCCCACCCAGCACGCGTAGCGGGATTCCCTTCGAGGCGGCCAGCTCGAGGAGGCGCTTGGCCTCGGCCACAATGTCCGAGCGGATCTGGCTCACCCACCGATGCTAACCCGGGGCGGGGTGGGCGTGCCATGGGGTCTTGCCGGGGCCGGCCGGCCTTGGGCTGGCGCGGCTTCCACCTCCCGTGGACGCTCTTCCACTGGCAAATGGTCGAGAACGCCGTCCGGGAGACCGCGCATATGTGGGTCCTCGTGCAGCGCCGCTGGCGCTGGGGAGATCTCGCCGGCGCCCGCGTGAGGCGCCCGAACGGTCTGGTGCCCCGCGCGCGGCGGGAGACCGCGGGCGTCTAAGCGCGGTCTCCGAGCGCCTCCGCCAGCGCGCCCATCAGGCGGTCGATGTCGGTGCTGGTGACATGCACGTGAGACGCGATGCGCAGCGAGCGCCCGCCGCGCACCGCGGCGTAGCAGTTAGCGGACGCGAGCGCGGCCGGCAGCCGCTCTCGTGCGTCCTTCGGCAGCTCCAGTCCAAGGATGTGCGGTCCCCGGCGTCCCGGCGGCGGCGGGACGAGCCCGAGGTCGGCGGCGCGCGCGGCGAGCGCGGCCGTCGTCTCCGCCACCGTGGCGGCGATCCGCGGCACCTCCCACTCGAGCAGCTGCTCGAGCGCCGAGATCGCCATCGGCGTCAGGTGGAAGCTCGTTCGCTGCCCCATGTCGAACCGCCGCGCGCCGGGCTGGTAGTCGGCTTCGTAGTCCATCAGGGCGGTGAAGTCCTCCGCGCCCGCGCGCGAGATCCAGTTGTCCTCGATCGGCTCGCCGTCCCGGTGCTCCTCGGCGACGAACAGATAACTGAGGCCGAACGGACCGAGCAGCCACTTGTAACCCACGGTGACAAGGAAGTCGGGGCGCAGCCGCTTCACGTCGAGCGGCATGACCCCGACCGACTGGCAGGCGTCGATCACGAGCCGGCACGCGAGGGCGTGGGCGCGGTCGGCCACGGCCTCGAGGTCGATCAGCGCCCCGTCGGTGGTGTGGACGTTCGGCACGCTCACCACCCGGATGCGCTCGTCGAGCGCCGCCAGGATCGCGTCGGTCCAGCTCTGGCCGCGTTCGGGGGCGACCGTGACGATCTCTGCGCCGGTCTTCCGAGCCGCGGTTCGCCAGCTGAGGATCCCCGACGGAAACTCCCCGGCGAGCACGAGGATCCGATCCGCCGGCCGGAGGTCGAGGTTGCGCCAGGCGACCGAGAAGCCGTAGCTCGTGGCGGGCACGATCGCGATGCCGTCGGCGTCCGCGCCGATCAACCGGCCGAAGAGGGTGCGCAGGCGCTCAACGTCGCTGAACCAGTCCGAGCCCTCGATCGTCCACGGGCGGCCGCGGCGCTCGAGCGCCCGCTCACCGGCAAGGCGGACTCGATGCAGCTGGGGCGAGAGGCTCGCCGTGTTGAAGTAGGCCACGTCGGCCGGGATGTCGAAGGCGTGGCGCTGTGCGCCGAGGGCGACCTCAGCTGGGGCGCGGCCAATCATGGGCGAAGCCTAGATCGCAACCTGGGAACGGCGTCAGTCGCTGAGGGTCAGGCGAACGGGAGCGCTGCTCGATTCCATCTCGTGGGCGTTCGTCGCATCCGCCCACAGCGTCACATCCACCCGAGTGGGGACCCGATCCCCTGAGCAACGGTCGCCCGTGGAGCGAAGCTGCGCGCTGCCCGTCGAGGTGGTTACCGTCGACGCTCCCGCGGCCGATCGTTCGACGCTCAGTCCGCCTCGGAGTGCCGTCCGTGGCGGGCCCGCACGCGTCCGCGCCGCTGCTCGGTGCCGGCATCGGACGCGCCCGCCCGAGGACGTTCGACCTCGACGGCCCTCGTGACGGCGGGTAACCGGCCGTCGCCACCGCAGCCGAGAAGCAGGAGGGATACGGCCACCGATGGGAGGAGCTTCGAACGTGGGCGGGGCTGCACGGCGGCGCGTTCGCGGAGCGGGCGCCCTCCTCGCCGACCTCCCCGCGCACCAGCTCGACGCGCGAGACGGGATCATCCTAGGCGCCGCGCGGGGCCGAGTCCTCCAGGGCGACGCGCATGAGGTCGCGGATGGAGAGCATCCCGACCACGCCTCCCCCTTCGACGACCGGGAGGTGCCGAAAGCCACCGTGAAGCATCAGGACGGCGGCGTGCTCCGTCGACTCGTTCGGATCCATCGTCTCGGGATCGGACGTCATGCAGTCGGTGACGACCGCGCTCTCCTGGATGCCGCGGGCGACCGCGCGAAGGATGTCACGTTCCGTGACGATGCCGACGAGCCGCGCACCTTCGGTCACGAGCGCCGCACCGACGTCCCTGGACACCATCCGTTTCGCGACTTCCGCGAGCGGGAGGTCCGGCTCGACGGTGAGGAGGTTGCGCGACATGTGATTGCGGGCGACCGGCACGCGGAGACTGTACGCCACTCGCAGGCTCGGGCGTCCCGCCCTCAGTGCGATCTCAGGGATCGAACCTAAGTGCCTCGTGCCGGCCACAGCGACACGGCGAGGCGCCGCGCGCCTGAGCGGTCTCGCCGCGGCCGTCGCGCGCGCCGAATCGCCCGGGCCACACGGGTCGATCGCCCTAACCGACCTGTGGGCCGTCTACCTCGGCCCGCAAGGTGGCCATCTCCGTGACCGCGGACAGCACATAGAGCTCGCGCCAGATCGCGATCTTCTGTCGAAGATCGGCGAGATAGGCGTCGATCTCCGCGACGCCGGTGTCCAGGGCGAGTGCCCGCTCGCTCTCGAGCTCGAGCAGCTGGTCGCGGACGAAGGGGGCGGTCAGGCCGGACTGGTGGAGCTCGTGAAAGGGCATGCAGCAAGGCTCCCAGGGGCGGTCGCCGGGGAACAGGTGGCCAGCCGGCGTCCTGTGGTTCGGTTGCCACGCCGCGGCGTTCCGGCTAGCCGTACCTCGACTTGGTCTCGCGGTCGGGCGCGTCGGGCGCGGGGCCGTGGCGCCGCTCCCTGGACGTTCGCCGGCCGCAGCGCCGGGGGCCGGGCGTGCGGGCCATCGCAGCAGCCCGGCCCTCGGCGGACGCGGTGGCCTACGTGAGCGCGTCCTTCACCTTCTCCACGACGCCACCGCCGCCGGCCGGCACGTTGACCTCGCCGCTCGGCTCCTTCGGGAGCCCGGCGGCAGTGCGCAGCCTGGCCGCGATTTCGGCGACCTCCTCGGGGTGGAAGTCGGGAACGAACGCCTTGGGCTGCGGCGGCAGGTCGTTCGGCGCTGCGCCCTCCGGCGGTCCGTCGAACAACTCGAGCTCGTCACCGGTTTCCGGATGCGGACCGTTGAACACGGCGGCGAGCTCTTTGTAGTCGTCCGGCGAGAAGCGGTAGAGCCGCTTGTGGTCGCCGCGCTCGATGTGCGGCTTGCACTCGGGGATCTTCTCGGTCGGGATACGGGGGGTCGGGAACAGCTTCGTCAGATCGGCTCCGGTGAGGTTCTCGAGTGCCCGCGCGTAAGCCACCTGGTGCACGCCTCCCCGCACCAGCAGATATCCGGTGAGCGCCTTGGCGGCGGGGTGCTCGACCATTTCGTAGACGCGCAGCTTGTTCTGCCTCGCGACGGTCTCGAGGAAGAAGTTGTGCGTCAGGTCCTCGATCAGGTCGCCGGACGAAAACATGTTGTCACCGGTCCAGGGCCTGCCGTTCGAGTCCTGCGGGAGCGCGGCGTGCCCCGCCGGCGATGAACTGCTGGGCGTGCGCGCATACTTTACGCCGCTCATCGCACCGTCGATCGAGCCGTCGCCGTTGGATGTCGCGGAGGCGCCGGTCAGCATGCTGTTAATCGTGGCCGCGACGAGCTCGATGTGCCCGAACTCCTCCGCGGCGATGTTGGCAACGAGGTCGTAGAAGGGGCGCGCTCCCTGCTTGTTCCTGAAGTTGAACGACTGGACCGTGTAGCTCATGAAGGTGGACATCTCGCCGAAGCGACCGCCCATCAGCTCCCGGACGGCTGCCGCGCCGTCCGGATCGGGGTCGGCCGGCGGGGGCAGCTCCGTGCCCCAACGGTCAATACGCAGAATCACGACGAGCCTCCTGGGCTGCGGGTGCGGTGGGCTACGCCGTGGGTGCCCGGCGCCTCTTGGCTAAACGGCCAACTGCCGTCGAGGAAGTCGCGCCCTGAGCCACAGCACCGGCCGCTCCACGCCGACGCGCAGCCGCTTCGCCCACGTCGAGTGTGATGCCGCCACCTCCACGCGTGTCGCCCCGCGTGCTTCAACGAGGCCGAGGCCGTGACGGGCATACGCGCGCGCCAGGGCGTCTGCCGGGGGCGGCGGCGGCGCGTTGTCCCGCGGGAGCACCGACGTCAGGATCGTAGCCTCGGCCCCGGGTGCGAGTAGCCGGGCGAGCCCGGCCAGGACCGCATCGTCGTAGCCGAGAATGCCGCGCAGCAGCGATCCCCACGGGAAGTTCACGGTGAGCGACGTGGCCAAGCCGTCCAGTGCCTACGGCGGGTGCTCGGCGGCCACCACCGCGAAGAGCGCGTTCCGGGCCGCACCGCCGCGCGCGGCTCTCCTTGAGGCCTTGGCCATACGGCGGCGTTCGCGTCCAGGCCGATCACAAGCGTGCCGGGTCGGTCTGCCGCAGTCCGGAGGACGTAGCGGCCGTCGCCCGTGCCGAGGTCGATCGCTACGTGGGCGTAGCCCGATGCGAGGCGTCAGACGTAGCCCTTGCGTTGGGCTCCCTCGATGCGCGCAGGGAGATTCGAACTCCCGACACGGTCGTGACGTTCCGTATCGGCGCGCTCGCTCTAGTTCGGCATCGCAGGTGATTCGTGTGCCGGCGAACACTCGTGGTGTTGGTTCGTGCCGTTCCGTTTGTGCTGTTGGGTTGCGTCTAGGTTGCAAAGCGCCGGAGACCACGCACTGCGGCAAAGGCCGCGCTGCGACGAACGGGCAGGATCGACCCGTAGGTCCATAGGGCAGACTGCTCGGCTCGATGGTCTACGCCGCCCTCGCAATCTCGGGATTCACGCTCGCCTTCACGGTGCTGTCCTTCTGGTGGCTCCATGCTCGGCGAGGATCGCTCGAGGCCGCGCCGCCTCGTACCTACGCCTTTATCGACAGGGTGCGGCTACGGCTACCGCTTGCGTTCTTCAACACCGGGGCCGCAGCGCTGATCGTTACCGACCTGCGGCTCGTCGTCGAGGACGCGCCTTCGGGGCAGCCGTTGCGCTGGGAGACAACCCGCTCGAAGCTGCGCCCGGAGTCCGACGACGGCTTCGCCTACGCCACACCGTTCTCGATCCAGGGCCGAGCGACGAGGGAGGTGATCGCCGAGTTCGGCCACAACCGCGGCTGGTCACCGGACCCGGCGAGCCGTCACCGAGTCCAACTCCAGGCCAAGGTTCATCCCGTCGCACGAATGGAAGGACATCGCAGCGTTTGAGTGGTGGGCACCGGCCTCGGCCGACGCAATGAACAGGTACATCGCACACCGGAACGAGCCGCCTGAGCGGAGAAGTTAGCCGCGGACGAGGGTCGGGCGGAAAATCGAAAGCGACGGGACTGCCCCGAAGGACGGCCCCGTTAGCACGCGGGATGCGATAGTTAGACGATCATCGAAGCTAGCGGCGGCTGACCCAATTGTGGATCGTGCCTCGAGACGCCGAGCACTACGTTCCCTTGTGTAGCGGCTTCTCGTCGGAGTAGAACGTTTCGCCCGTCGAAAGCGAAGTCCGCACGCGCACGGGCTGGCTCCTATTCATACCGCTTGCTTCGAGCCGTTCCCGGTCGAGCATTATGTCTCTGGCGTCTCTCGAGGGAACCTCAAGCGGCAGCTGATGCTGCGCCGACCATGCATACGCGGTCGGCACGAGCCACTCGTCCGGTCCGCCGCCCTGCCGGTGAAACGCCACGCCAGTCCACCGAACCGGGTGCTCACTGCGGTTGAATAGCTTCACCCTCACCGCCTGAAGCTCCGTCTGGGCCAACACCGGCTCCACGACCGTGTACAGCCCGACTTCAACCTCACAACGAGTCTCCTCCCGCGCCCGTTTGTCGCGCCGCTGGAACACGAGGGCGACGGTCGAGACGATGGCCGCATATGCGGCTACCACGGCGGTGATGATCTCGCTGGGGTCCAAGGGCGACTGTCTAACGGTATGCCGGGGTGTGGACGTCACCGCCCACGGATGTAGGCGTAGACCGTCGTCCTCGACAGCCCGGCCTCCCTCGCGAATCGTCGTGATTGGCACGCCGAGCCCGTGGAGCTCCACGGATGATCCGGCGCTCCGTCTTTCGACGCCGAATCGCGCGGTCATGGTCGGCCCCACGTCGGTGCTCGAGAGTAGCCTTGGACGCCCAAGGCGTGAGCGAGAGACCTCGGACAACCTGCCCCACCTGCGGCGAAGCGATCGACCCGGACGAGTCTGATGTAGTCGAGGCGGTCGAGGTCGCGCCGGTGCCGGGCTTCGGAGCGCCAGGCGATACCGCCGATGGCATGAGCGTCGTCTTCCACGAGTCCTGCTTCCCTGAGGGCGACCCCAGGTACCGACGCCGAACGAACGGGTGAGATGCCGCGGTTCTGGCTGAGAATCCAGGGAGACGACCTTTGGCGTGCGATGGGGCTGCTGGACGGCGCAAGCATCCGGACAATCGCTGTCTCCGAAGGCTATTTCGGCAACCAGCCTCCGCCCGACCTCTCGCTCTTCCGCCTGACGGCCGTAGTCGACGCAGACACCGAGGAGGACGCCAAGAGCCGCGTGACGAGGATCTTGCCGGAGGGGTTCAACGTCGAGCGCGTGGAGCAGACCTACGTCGTCAAGAAGAAGTGGCCCGAACGGGGACGCGAGGGGTACTTCGCGGGCGGAGACGAGGACCTTCGCATGGCCATCAAGCACGCTGAGCGACTCGACGCGGACAGAGGCTCAGATAACTACGAGGTGAATGTGCTCGCCTCGCCAGAGGGTGACACCGTATGGTCTTCCGCATGGCGGGAGGAGAGGCGGGCTGAGGCCAAGAGGATGGCGAGCAGGCTGGCTTGACGGGGGTAGTCTGAATCCTGCCCTGCTGTTCCTGACGCCCGCTCTATGCGCGTGTCCGGACAGCACAACAGAGAAACGCCGCGCATGCAGGGCTCCCTCGATGCGCCCAGGGAGATTCGAACTCCCACGGCCCAAACGGGCCACAAGGCCCTCAACCTTGCGCGTCTACCAATTCCGCCACAGGCGCGTGGAGCGCCCAGTATAGAGCCGGCACCCTTGTCGGCCGAGCGGCGCGCCGGCCGGCCGAGCGCCCCGCCGCCCGCGCGCTCTTGATGCCGTCCGACCCCCGCGGTAGTCTCCGAACACGTGTTCGAACCAGTGCACTGCACGCGGCTAGATCCGGAGGCCTCATGGTCGAGCTCAACCTAACCAAGCGACAGCAGGAGATCTTCGACTTCGTTCGGCGGTACGTGGGCGAGCACGGCTATCCGCCGACCGTGCGAGACATCGGTAAGGCGATCGGCCTCACCTCCTCCTCCACGGTGCACGCCCACCTCGCGAACCTCGAGAAGCTCGGGCTGCTTCGGCGTGATCCGACGAAGCCCCGCGCGATCGAGGTGCTGGTGGACAAGGCGAAGGCCGCGGCCGCGACAACCGGTCTGCCGCTCGTGGGTCAGGTCGCCGCCGGTCAGCCCGTGCTGGCCGAGGAGAACATCGAGGAGTACGTCGCGGTGCCGCCGATCGCGGGCGGTGACGACGGCACCTTCGTGCTGCGGGTGAAGGGTGACTCGATGAAGGACGTGGGCATCTACGAGGGCGACCACGTGATCGTTCGCAGCCAGGAGACCGCCGCGAACGGCGAGATCGTCGTCGCGCTGGTGGGGGAGGAGGCGACCGTCAAGCGCTTCTTCCGAGAGGAGGACCACGTGCGCCTACAGCCGGAGAACGAGGACCTCGAACCGATCCGGACGCGCGACGTCAAGCTGCTCGGCCGGGTCGTAGGTGTGTGTAGGAGGGTTCCGTGACGACGCTGCTCGACGTCCCCAGTCGCCGGCGCTCAGACGCCGCCTTTCCCAACGGCAGCCGAGACGAGCGCCTGACGCTCGAGGGGAGGTTGGAGCGAGCGTGGCGGGGCCTGCATGGAGACGGCGCGGCCGAATGCCCGCTCTGCGATGGCGGGATGACCCTCCACGCGGACGCCGGCGAGTGTCGGGCGTGCGGCGCGCGCCTCACGTAGGGACGCTCTAGCCCGCGGCACCGAGCGCCCCGCCGGTCGACGCGCCGGCCTGCGCGACCTACCATGGAGGAATGCCGGTCAAGCAGTCGCGGGGAGGCCGGGGAGACAACCGGTCCCTCGAGGAAAGTCCGGACACCGCAGGGCAGGGTGGTCGGGGAAACCGACCCGGGGAAACCCGCGGGAAAGTGCCACAGAAATACACCGCCTAAGCGCCGGGCCTCACGTGAGCCCGGTGCCGGCAAGGGTGAAATGGTGCGGTAAGAGCGCACCGGCGTCGCGGCGACGCGGCGGCCAGGCAAACCCCACCCGGTGCAAGGCCAAGCAGGAGCGACGAGGCTGCCCGCCGAGCTCCAGGTAGGCCGCAGGGCCGAGAGGTCCCGCCCGCCGACGCGCCCGCTAACGGACCCGCGCGGCGGGCGAGATGGATGGCTGCTCGCGACAGAATCCGGCTTACCGGCCGGCTACGGGAGGGGCCCTCGCGCGAGGGCCCTTCCTATGCGCCGCTCCGCCGCCGAGCTTGCGCCCCGCCCCGGCGGGGTGCTCGTGTTTGCAGGGCAGACATTTCCGCCAGGAATGCTGCGCGCTCCTGAAGTTCCGGTTTCGCGGCCACCCGTCCCGGCGAATAGACCCGCAGCCCGCTGTCGATGCCTTCCCCGACCACCACCACGACCAAGAAGAAGCCGGCCGGCGACGCCTATTGCCCCCACTGCCATCTCTTGATCGAACGCAAGGTGGGCGACCACTGGCCGCGGGAGCCGCTCCGGTGCCCGCATTGCCGTCTGCTCGTCGGGAGCGGACGCGCCCGGCCGACGCCATCGGCGGAGCCGGGCGCCCGCGGCAGCGCGGCCGGGGTGTTCGCTCACGAGGCGAAGCGCGCCGGCGGCGACCGCACCGCCTCAAAGGACGACGTCTGCCGGGCGATCCGAGAGGTGGCGGAGGCGGTGGGCGCACGACCGGAGCGGCTGCTCATGGTCGACTACCAGCAACACGCCTCGGGAGACGAGACCCTCCCCGACCTCAGCGAGGTCTTTGCCGCCTTCGGAAGCTGGAAGCGCGCTCGCCGGGCGGCGGCAACCTCGGCATAGTGCATTCGCCGCAACTACGGCCGGGGTCACGGCAAGCCCGGGCTGGCGCCGGCGCCCAAGCCGCTCTAGGGTGCATCGCGGCGGTCACCACGGAGGTCCTCGGCCGGGTCCACGGCAGATAGAGTCCCGGGCCCCATGGAAGTCGTCGCCGTACTCATCCCCTTCGTCGTGATCGGGATCGGGGTGATCTTCGTCGCCTTCTCCGGCGGTCCGGCCGCCGCAAGAGAGACGTACCTTTCGGGGGGCAGGCGGCTCTTTCCGGCGCTGATGGTGCTGCTCTACCTGGCCGCCGGGATCGCCGTTCCGGCGGCGGTGATCGCCTCGCGCGGCGAGTCCGAGGGTGCGGTCGGCAAGCTGCGCACCCGGGAGCCGAGCACCCGCATCGAGGAGGGCAAGGAGCTGTTCATGCAGACCTGCAGCACCTGCCACAACCTCGACGCGGTCAATGCGCGGGGCGTGACAGGCCCCGACCTGGACGAGCTCGGCGGGCTCGACGAGCAGCGCGTTGTGAACGCGATCAAGCGTGGCGGCACGGGGCAAGGCCGCATGCCTCCGGGGCTCCTGGAGGGCCGTGACGCCCGGGACGTCGCGCTCTATGTCTCGCGGGTCGCCGGTCAGTAGCGACCCCTTCATATGAACCCCGCACGTTGCGGCGGTTTCCGTCCGACGCCTGCGGTGTGCTGCTAGAGTGCCCGCGTCCGTCCAAGCCGAAGCCCTGTCGGTGGCGGGGCGTGGGGGACCCAAATGGCCGCTCGGCCGGGGGCGAATCACGGTGCGCCGTGTAGCGCAACTCTTTCAGCGCGAGCCCGTCAGCTAACCCCGCAGGCGAGAAGAAAGAGAACTTGATGCAGACAGCCGGTGCCCGGATCCTGCCCGACTACGAGCCGCAGGGTACGAGCCAGGACGAGCCGCGGCGGACGACCCGGGACGGCCTGCCGGAGCCCCCTGGGAGTGGTCCGCACGGGATGAGTCGCGAGGCGGTGCTGCTCGAATGGGAGCGTAAGATCGAGGCCGCCGAGCGCCGGCCGGCTCAGCTCGAGCGGCCCGGCGAGGTGGTAGAGGAGGCCGAGCCGAGGCCGCGTCGTTCCGAGCGACCTGGCGACGAGCGCGACGTCGCCGCGCGCAGGCCTGGTCGGTTCGAGCGCTCGCGCGACGAGCGGCGTCACTCCCCCCACGGCGTACGTCGCTCCCGCGGCGCCGGCCCGCTCATCGACGACGTCCCCCATGCAGCCCCACGTCGATATCGGCGGCAGTCGGGCTCGGCGGCGTCCGCAACGGAACGGCGCGCGATCACGATCACCGCACGGCCACGGCCGCCACGGCGCCGGCGCTCGGTCGTCGATAACCAGCTCGCGCAGCCGGATCGGATCGCCCTGTGGGCGTTCCTGCTCGGGTTGTTCCTGGTCGCCGTGGCGGCCGGGACCGCCCACGCCTGACGGCGCCGGCCTCGCCGCCGGCCGGCGGAGCGTGGTGGCTTCGGGCTTCGTCGCCCGCGGCCTGAGCCGATAAGCCTACTGCCGTATCACTCTTTGGCGTGACGAACACTCCTTTTTGTCGTAGACTTACGGCCCGTAAGCCGTGCGCAGAAAGTGAAGTAGCGATGAAGACCAAGGAGAGCAGGTTCCACGTACACGACGAGCTCACCGCGCCGGAGCGGAGCGTCCCGATCTTGAAGGGCGCACTTGCCGGCGGCGGGCAGCTTCCCAACTTCATCGGGGTGCTCGCGGGGGCCCCGGCCGTGCTCCGTGCCTACGCCCGCTTCCGCTCGGAACTGCGTCACGGCACGCTCCCGTACGCCACCCAGCAGCGCATCGCGCTCGCGGTGGCGGAGCACCAGCAGAGCGAGTACGGGCTCGCCACGCTCCAGCGCACGGCGCGCGACGCCGGCCTGGGGCTCGACGAGATCGCCCTCGCGCGCGAGTTCGACTCGCGCGACGAGCGCAACTCCATCCTGCTGCGCTACGTCAAGGCGCTCCTCGAGAGCGACGGTGCGCCGCCCCGCCACCTCCATGAGGAGGCGCTCGAAGCGGGCTGGTCGGACGAGCAGATGCTCGAGGCGGTCGCCCACGTCGCGCTCGCGAGCTTCGCCAACCTGGTGACCCGGGCCGGGGACGTCCCGCTCGACGGCTCTACCGAGAACTCACGGGTGCTCCAGGCCGCCTAGCTTCGAGCCGACTCGTGCGGATCTCTACGATGTACGACATGGCCTCGGAGCAGGCCACTGTCGTGCAGCGGGAGACCTGCTGCTCGGCGTATCACCGCGCCATCGAGCTGGTCGGCAAGCGCTGGACCGGCGCGATCCTGTTCGTGCTGCTCGACGGCCCGGCCCGGTTCTCGGAGGTGAAGCAGCTCGTGCCCGACCTATCCGACCGGCTCCTCTCCGAGCGGATGAAGGAGCTCGAGGCCGAGGGCATCGTCGAGCGTCGCGTGATCGACGACATGCCGGTCCGCGTCGAGTACGCCCTGACGCCGAAGGGCAAGGCCCTCGAGCCTGCGGTACGGGCGTTGAAGGCCTGGGCGCGCGCCTGGCTGTAGCCTACGCGCCTCTCCCTACGCCGCCCCGGAGGTCCTGCTCGTGCCGGCGGCGTCGATCGCACGTAAGACACGACTTCAAGAGGTAGCCCGATGGCCGACCATCCCAACACCCCCGAGGACATCAAGTCCTTCGTGGAGGACCGCGACATCCGCTTCATCCGCCTCTGGTTCACGGACATCCTCGGCCAGCTGAAGAGCTTCTCGATAAACGCCGAGGAGCTCGACGACGCCTTCGAAGGGGGGATGGGCTTCGACGGCTCGTCGATCACCGGCTTCAACGCGATCGAGGAGTCGGACATGATCGCCATGCCAGATCCCTCCACCTTCGCCGTGCTGCCGTGGCGGCCCGAGGACAAGGGCGTGGCGCGCATGTTCTGCGACGTCGTGACGCCGGACCGCGAGCCGTACGAGGGCGACCCCCGCCACGTTCTGCGCCGCGCGCTCGAGCGTGCCGAGCAGATGGGCTTCGACCGCTTCTACGTCGGGCCCGAGCTCGAGTACTTCTACTTCCGCAACGCCAAGGCGCAGAACGGCGCGCCCGAGATCCTGGACGAGGGCGGCTACTTCGACCTGACGGCTCTCGACGCCGGCTCCGACGTGCGGCGCGAGACCGTGCTCGCGCTGGAGCAGCTCGGCATCCACGTCGAGTACACGCACCACGAGGTCGGTCCCTCACAGCACGAGATCGACATGCGGTACGCGAACGGGCTCGAGATGGCGGACCACACCATGACCTACCGCATCACGGTCAAGGAGTACGCCATGAAGTACGGCTGGCACGCGACCTTCATGCCGAAGCCGCTCTTCGGCGAGAACGGCTCGGGGATGCACACGCACCAGTCGCTGTTCAAGGACGGCCGAAACGCGTTCTACGACGCGAACGACCAGTACTACCTCTCAGACACGGGCAAGGCCTTCATCGCCGGCCAGCTCAAGCATGCGCGTGAGATCACGTCGGTGTTCGCCCAGTGGGTGAACTCCTACAAGCGGCTCGTGCCGGGCTACGAGGCGCCGGTGTACTGCGCATGGTCACGGCGCAACCGGTCGGCGCTCGTCCGGGTGCCGCTCTACCACCCGGGCAAGGAGCAGGCCACGCGGGCGGAGATCCGCTGCCCGGATCCGGCGTGCAACCCGTACCTCACCTTCGCGGTGCTGCTCGCCGCCGGGCTCGAGGGTGTCGAGAAGGGCTACGAGCTCCCCGACCCGATGGAGAAGAACCTCTACCACATCAGCCCGGAGGAGCGGAAGCGGCTCGGGATCGAGCAGCTGCCGGAGACGCTGGGCGAGGCGATCGAGTTGACCGCCGAGTCGGAGCTCGTGCTCCGGACGTTCGGCGAGCACATCTTCAACCGCTACGTCGAGATCAAGCGGCAGGAGTGGGAGGACTATCGCGTCCAGGTGACACAGTGGGAGCTGGACCGCTATCTCTCAATTCTGTAGCCCGCTCGGCGGCGATATCCGCGGCCGCCTCCAGGAAGCGGGCGCAGGCGGCCCGCTCCTTCGGTGACATCTTGCTCGCCTCGCGCGCCAGCGCTTCCGCGAACGATTCGTAGATCGCCTCCCCGGCGCTCAGCTTCGGGCTCGCTTTGCTGACAATGACCGACCGCCGGTCGGTCGGGTGAGGGACTCGCTTGACCCAGCCGAGCCGCTCGAGGCGGTCGACGAGCGCCGTCACGGCGCCGGAGCTGAGCGCCAGTCGGTCACCGAGCTGGCCGGGCGTGAGGCCGCCGGTGGCGAGGATATGGTCCATCGCCTTGAACTCGGCCGGCGCCGCGCCGAAGCGGCGGGCGACGATCGCGTCGAGGCGGTCGTCCTCCAGCCCGAAGCGGCGTAGCGCGCGGAGCAGTTCGGCCGGCGTGGTCAACTCGGACACAGAATCTTAACCGCGGTGTATCTTGACAATCAAGGTAAACGTCATTAGACGTACGCGGCCATGAACCGCCAGCGCCGCTCGCTCTTCGCCTTCGCCACCGGTCGCCGAGCCAAGTGGCTCGTGTTCCTCGTGTGGCTGGTCGGCATCTTCATCGCCGCCGGCCCGGCGAACCTGCCCAGCAAGTTCACCGATGCAGAGAACAACGAGTCGACGTCGTACCTCCCCGGAGACGCCGAGTCGACGAAGGCGCTGCAGGCGACCGAGCAGCTGCAGGGCGGGGAGCTGGCGCCGGCGGTGATCGTGTACCGCCGCGCGTCCGGCCTCACGCCCGCGGACCTGCGCAAGGTCCGGGAGGACGTGCAGCGCCTCACGCAGAGGCGGTTCCCCGGTGTCATCGCCGACGGCGCCACGGCGGCCGCGGGCGGCGAGGGAGGAGGGTCCACTCAGGGCGCAAGCGGCCAGGGCGCCGAGGCCCCTGGCGGCGGCACTGCAGGCGCCCCGCCCCGGGGGTGCGGCGGACCGACGACACCGATCCCCGGCCAGCCGAGCTCCTACGCGCCGTTCGTCGGCCCGATCTGCTCGCCGGACGGCAAGGCCGCCATCGTCACGGCGTACCTGAAGGGCGACGGCGAGGGAGACACGATCCTCGACCCGATCGATTACTGGCGGGACGTCGTGTCCGGTCCCGGCGGCGGGCTCGAGGTGAAGGTCACGGGTCCCGCCGGGTACGCGGCGGACTCGATCAAGGTCTTCGAGAACATCAACGGGACCCTCCTGCTGGCGGCGTTCGGGCTGGTCATCGTCCTGTTGATCCTGATCTACCGCTCGCCGATCTTCCTGTTCATCCCGCTGGCGGCGGTCATGTTCGCCGAGATCCTCTCCCGCTCGATCGGCTATGGGCTCTCGGAGCTCGGCGTGACGATCAACACGCAGTCGAGCTCGATCATGTCCGTGCTCGTGCTCGGTGCGGGGACGGACTACGCGCTGCTGATAGTCGCGAGATACCGCGAGGAGCTGCACCACGCCGAGGACCGCCATGAGGCCGCGCGGGCCGCGCTGACGTCGGCGGGACCGGCCGTGCTGGCGTCGGCCGCAACCGTGATCGCGGCCCTGTTCTGCCTGACGATCGCCAAGGTGAACGGCACCTCGGGGCTGGGGCCGATCGCCGCGATCGGCGTTGCCTCCGCCTGCCTGGCGATGCTCACGCTGCTCCCGGCCCTCCTCACGATCTTCGGGCGACGCGCCTTCTGGCCCTTCGTGCCGCACACGCCGCGGTGGGCGGGCGCGCGCCGCGCGCCGGCCGGCGGGCTCGGTCAGCGGATCGTGGAGGGATCCCGGTTCGGCGCCCTTCTCCGCGTGATCGGCGGCTGCCTCGTGGTGGCGCTGCTCCTGCCGCTGGTCCTGCTCAACACGCTCGTCCGCTGGGTCGTCGGCACGGTGTCCGGCGGGCGGCTTCGAATCCCCTCGCTCATCGTCGGCCCACTCGACCGCGCGATCTTCCAGCCCTACGAGCTGCGCCGGTTCAGGCACGAGCGCGAGGTCGATCCGACACACGGGTCCTGGAAGCGGGTCGGCGACCGCGTCGCGGCGCGGCCGAGGCGCGTGATGCTCGGCTCGATAGCCGTTCTCCTCGTCATGTGCGCCGGGCTCGGCTTCTTCTCCACCGACCTGACCACCAACGACAGCTACACCACTTCCGTCGAGGCGGTCGAGGGGCAGGACCTGCTCGCTCGGAGCTTCCCCGCCGGGGCCAGCGCGCCGACCGACATCGTCGTCCCGAACGAGGCCGAGGTGCCCGCGGTGACCCGGGCGGTGGACGGCGTGAATGGGGTCGAATCGGTGTCCCCGCCGGTGGCCCGGGGCGACCGGGGTGTGCTGCTGCAGGCCACGCTCGATCCGCCGCCCTACTCGACCGCTGCGTTCGACCTCATCGACCCGATCCGCGATGCGGCGGACCGGGCCGCGCCCGGGACGCTCGTCGGCGGGGCGAGCGCGGTGGAGTTCGACGTCCGCGAGGCCGCCGCGTGGGACTCGACCGTGATCCCGCCGATCGTGCTGGTGGTCGTGTTCCTGATACTCATGCTGCTGCTACGCGCGGTCGTGGCCCCGCTGCTCCTGATCGGGACCGTGATCCTCAGCTTCCTCGCCGCCCTCGGCGTGGGCTACTTCGCCTTCGAGGTCGTCTTCGACTTCCCCGGCTCGGACCCGTCGCTCCCGCTGTTCGCGTTCGTGTTCCTGGTGGCACTGGGCGTCGACTACAACATCTTCCTCGTCGCCCGGGCGCGCGAGGAGACGCTGAAGCACGGCACACGCGCGGGCATCCTGCGCGCCCTCGCCGTCACCGGCGGCGTGATCACGAGCGCCGGGATCGTGCTGGCGGGGACGTTCTCGGTGCTGGCCGTGCTGCCGCTCGTGTTCCTCACGGAGATCGGCTTCGTGGTCGCCTTCGGGGTGCTCCTCGACACGTTCCTCGTGCGCAGCGTGCTCGTGCCGACGCTCGTGCTGGAGGTCGGGCCGAAGGTGTGGTGGCCGTCCGCGCTCGCGCGGCGGGACGGCCCGCCCGCCGGCCCCGAGGGCGACGGCCGCGCCCCGGAGGACGCGACGCGGGGGGCGATCAGGGCGGGACGCGAGGCGCGCGCCTAGCCCAGCCGCCGGCGCGCACGCTATCTGGATTCGGGGCCACCATGGCGCCAGCCAGATGGCGCGATCGGGATGCACCCCGCGGGCACTATGCGAGCAGCCGCTCCAGCTCGCCGGGGTCCGTGACAGGCGCCTTGCAGGCGAAGCGCTCGCAGACGTAGGCGGCCGGGCGGCCGTCCACCGGCGCGCGACCCTGGAGGAGGGGCACGCCGTCGTCCTGCGCGGCGGAAGAAGACGCCGCGGCGAGCACCACGTGCGGGCGGAAGGCGCCGCGGACCACCCGCTCGAGCGGACGGACGTCGTCGCCCACGAGCGCCACCTCCTTCACGGGCGAGAGGTGGAAGTCGAGCGCCTGAAGCAGGTGTCCGAAGGCCTGCGGGTGCTTCGGGGCGAACTCGTGCATGAGCCGCAGCGTCGACACGGCCCGTGCCTCGTACTCGTGCTCGCCGGTGAGCGCGGCCAGGCGCAGCAGACCGTATGCGGCGCTGGCGTTGCCGGAGGGGATAGGGTGGTCCTCCAGGTCCTTCCGCCGGGCGACGAGTCGCTCGTGGTCGGAGGAGGTCTCGAAGAAGCCTCCGTTCTCCTCGTCGGCGAAGCGCGCGATCATCGCGTCCGCCAGCGCGCGCGCCTCGGCGAACCAGCGCGGCTCGAAGCTCGCCTCGTAAAGGGTGAGGAGGGCCTCGAGCAGGAACGCGTGATCCTCGAGGTAGGCGTTGAGCTTTGCCCGGCCGTCCTTCCACGTGCGCAACAGGCGACCGTCGCGGTCGCGCAGGTCGCGCGAGATGAAGTCGGCGCATGCGGTCGCCGCTTCGAGGTAGTCCGAGCGCTCGAGCACCGCGCCGGCCTCCGCCAGCGCGGAGATCATCAGCGCGTTCCAGGACGCGAGGCGCTTGTCGTCGAGGCCCGGCCAGACGCGCCGGGCGCGGGCGTCGTAGAGCCGCCGGCGCCAGAGGGGGAGCCGGTCGGGGAAGCCCGGGCCACGCACGGGGATGTTGCGGCCCTCGAAGTTGCCCCGGTCCGTCGCGCCGAACCAGGCGATCGCCTCGTCGGTGTCCGGCTCGCCGGCGAGCGCCTCCCTCATCTCCTCGACGCTCCAGACGTAGAACTTGCCCTCGACGCCCTCGGAGTCCGCGTCGAGGGCGGAGAAGAAGCCGCCCTCGGGGGCGCGCATCTCCGCGAGCGCCCAGTCGAGCGTCTCCTCGCAGACCCGGCGGAAGAGCCGCTCGTCGCCGCCGCCCTGGCCGCGCGCCGGCCCCGCTTGGGCGACCTGCCAGCCGTGGAGATAGGCCCGGGCCAGCAGGGCGTTGTCGTAGAGCATCTTCTCGAAGTGCGGTACGAGCCAGTAGGCGTCGACCGAGTAGCGGGCGAAGCCGCCGCCCACCTGGTCGTACATCCCGCCCGAGGCCATCGCGCGCAACGTGTGGAAGCTCATCTCGGTCTCGCCGCGGCGGAGCAGGAGCTCGAGCGCCGAGGCCGGCGGAAACTTCGGCGCACCGCCGAAGCCGCCGTGCGCCCGGTCGTACCCCGCGCGGAGCCCGGCCATGGCTTCGCCGAGCGCGCGCGGGTCGAGCGGCTCTCTCGACGGCTCGAGCAGGGCGCCGCCGCGGAGCCGCTGCGCGATCCGTTCGCCCCCGGCGCGGATCTCGGCGCGGCGCTTGTCCCAGGCGTCGGCCACGGCAGCGAGTACGTCGCGCCAGCCGGGCATCCCCATGCGCGATTCGGGTGGGAAGTAGGTGCCGGCGTAGAACGGCACCTGCTCGGGGGTGAGGAACACGTTCAGCGGCCAGCCGCCCGATCCGGTCATGGCCTGGCAGGCCTCCATGTAGATGGCGTCGAGGTCCGGGCGCTCCTCGCGGTCGAGCTTGATGCAGACGAACCGCTCGTTCATGAGCGCGGCCGTCTCCGGATCCTCGAACGACTCGTGCTCCATGACGTGACACCAGTGGCAGGCGGAATACCCGATCGAGAGGAGGATCGGCTTATCCTCCTCCCGCGCGCGGGCGAGGGCGTCGTCCCCCCACGGATACCAGTCGACCGGATTGTCCTTGTGCTGGAGGAGGTAGGGGGAGGTCTCGTGTGCGAGGCGGTTGGCCATCTCCAGCCACCCTACCCGGGTCCGCGCCGATGACGCTTTACGCGAGAGGCGGGAAATCGATACACGAATACTGTGTAAGGTCCCCGGCGTGAGGCAGGCCAGCGGCGAGCTCTTCCCAACCGACTCGCCGCTGCCGGCCAGCGAGATGATCGGGCGGCGGGACGACGTACGGGAGGTCGCCACGCGCCTCGCGGCGGGGACCCACCTGATCGTCGCAGGACCCCGGCGCACCGGCAAGACGAGCGCATGCGAGGCAGCGCTCGCGAGGCTCAGGCGGCGCGGCAACTACACGGCGCGCGTGGACTTGTTCCGGGTCGCCGACGCCGCCGAGCTCGCTGAGGCGGTGGCCACCTCGGTTATCGCCAACCGCTCCGCAGCCCACCGAGCGCTGCGCCGGGCGCGCGCCTTCGGCCGGGCCGCTCTGTCGGCGGCGCAGGCGCAGCTCCTGCTCCGCCTCGTGGGGGAGCTTGGGGAGGGGGTGGAGCTCGCGCTGTCGCCGGGCCGCGCCGCGCAGGACCCGGAGCGGGCGCTCGACCTCGCGCTCGAGCTGCCCGAGCGAGTGGCCCGCGCCGACGGCGAGCGCCTCGTGCTGTTCTTCGACGAGTTCCAGGAGGTCGCCTCTGCGCGGCGGCCGTACGGCGACCCCGACGCCGTGACCAACCGCATGCGGGCGATCTTCCAGCGCTCGACGTCGGTCAGCTATCTGTTCGCAGGCAGCATCGAGCACACGATGCGCAACCTGTTCGCGCCGGCGCGGCGGGCGTTCAGCGGCTTCGGCAGCTTCTACTCGCTACGGGCGATCGGCGAGGAGGAGTGGCGGCGTGGCCTCGCCGAGCGTTTCGCCGCGGACGACTGCACGATCGGGGACGCCGCCCTCGGGCGGCTCGTGGAGCTCGGGGACGGCCACCCCCGCGCGACCATGCGCGTCGCCCAGCAGACGCACCTCGTCTCGATCGAGCTCGGTACGCGGGAGATCGACCTCGAGCTCGTGCAGCTGGGTTTCGAGCGGGCTCTGGAGGGCGACCGGCCGACGATGGAGCAGGTGGTGGAGCGCGTGCGGCTTCTTCACAAGCACGGACTTCTGGTGGCCCGGGAGGTGGCGGCCGGGAGGGCGCCTCCGCGGCGACTTCACCCGGGGGTCCGTGACCGGGTGCTGAAACTCCTGCGCGACGCCGGAATCCTCGAGCACCAGAGCCGCGGCCGCTGGCGGGTGATCGACCCGCTGCTGCGACGTTACCTGGCGACGCTCGACCCGTTCGCGTGAGCGTCGGGTGGGAGCGGAGACGCGGTGGGACGGTTCCCCTGAGGCTCAGACGCCGGTGAGCTCACCGCGAAGGACCGCCCGCCGGATCTTGCCGCTAGGGGTCTTCGGCAGCTCGTCTCTGAAGTCGATGACACGCGGATACTTGTAGGGCGCGGTCGCGGCCTTCACGTGCTCCTGGAGCTCCTGAGCGAGGGCATCGCCGGGCGCGTAGCCTTCGTGCACCACCACCACGGCGCGCACCACCTGGCCGCGGATCTCGTCGGGCGCCGCGACTGCCGCGGCCTCTGCCACCGCCGGGTGGGACAGGAGCGCCGACTCCACCTCGAAGGGGCCGATCCGGTAGCCCGCGGAGATGATGACGTCATCCGTGCGCCCCTCGAACCAGAGGTAGCCGTCCTCGTCCGCTCGCACCCGGTCGCCGGTGCGCCAGGGACGCTCGCGTGCGCCGTCGAGGAAGAAGGTGGGGACCGTGACCGGGTCGGCGAGGAGTTCGCCCTCCTCAATCCAGACCCGAAATCCCGGGAGCGGCCGGCCCATCGAGCCGGGGCGCACCGGCGGACCGATCGGCATCCCGACGAGGTGGCCGGTCTCGGTCTGGCCGTACCCGTCGTGGACCGCGACGCCCGCCTCGTCCTGCCACGCCTGCACCACGTCGGGATCCAGCGGCTCGCCCGCCGCGACCGCGTGCCGCAGCGCCGGCAGCGGCCGCAGCCCGGCGCGCTTTGCGATCGACCTGTACTCGGTCGGGGTCATGCAGAGGACGTTGACGCGCTCCCGCACGAGCAGCTCGATGCGCTCGTCGGGATCGAAGCGGGCGTCGTGGAGCAGGGCGGCCGCGCCGCGGAGCCACGCGGCGACGAACGCATTTCGGGCCGAGAGCGACCAGCCGCTCGCGGCCGTGCACCAGCACAGGTCGCCGTGGCGCGCGCCGTACCAGTGCTCGGCCTGAACCCGCTGGCCGGCCAGGTATCCCTGGCCGTGGCGGATCGGCTTCGGCTCGCCGGCCGTGCCGGACGTGAACACGATCAGCGCGGGGTCTCGCTCGTCGAGGGGGGCCGCGGGCGCCGGCTCGGCGGCGAATATGCCGGGATCCGAGGCGATCACCACAGGACCCTCGAAGCGGGCCGCCCCGACGAGCTCGACGTGATGCTCGTCGGCGACCACCGTGCGCGGTTCGACCCGCTCGATGCGCGATCGCAGGTCGGCCGGGCGGAGCTGCAGCGTGCACGGCTGGGCCACCGCGCCGAGGCGCCAGCAGGCGAGCATCGTGTAGGCCCACTCCGGCGTGTTGCCGAGGACGGTCACCACCACGTCGCCGCGCCGAACGCCGCTCCCACGGAGCGTCCCGGCCAGCCGGGCCGCCCGGTCCGAGACCTCGCCGAAGCGGATCTCACGCCGCTCACCCGCGGCTGAGACGGCGACCAGCGCCAGGTTCGAGGGATCCGCGGCGTCTACGACGTCGCTCGTGAAGTTCATTCCACGGGCCAGTGCTCGCCCTGGCCGACGCGGTCGAGCCCGAGCCAGGCGAACTCCATCGCGGTCTCGAGCACGAGCTCTCGTCGCACCTCCGTGTGGTCGGCCCACCAGTTGGCGACCGACTGGATCGAGCCCACGAGCATCTGCGCGAGCACCTGGATGCCTGGGTCGGCCGCGGGGTGGGCCTGATCGCGGGGCTTGGCCCCCGGGTCCTCGGCGATCAGGCCGGCGACAAGCGAGGTGATCTGCGCGCCGACCCGGTCGAGCGCCGCCGCGGACTCCGGATCGACGGTCTCGCGGAACAACACGCGCCACGCGTCGCGGCGCTCCTCGACGAATCGGAAGAACGCCTCCATGCCGGCCTTGAGCCGGGCGGCGCTCGACTCGGCCTCCACGGCGGCTACGGCGTCCGACACCCGCTTGAAGAGCTCGCTCGCCTGGGCCTCGAGCAGGTCGGCGTGGAGAGCCTGCTTGGACGCGAAGTGCTCGTAGATCAGCGCCTTCGAGATTCCCGCGGCGCGCGCGATGTCGTCGATCGACGAGGCGTGGTACCCGCGCTCGGCGAACACCTCCATCGCAGACCCCTGGATGGCGGCACGGCGCTGGTCGGCCGTGAGGCGCTTGCGCGGAGTGGTGGTCATGGCCCTTCCGTCATCAGCATCACGACTGCTGCCGGTCCGGCGTCCGACGGGGCGAAGAGGGAGCTTCGCAGATGATCGCTCAGGGGTGCGCTGGCTGCGGGGACGCGAATTCTCGGGCGGTGGGGTGGAACCCTCGTCGGAACATTTGCTAGCTTGCCGGCCACGCCGAATCCGCGGCAACGCGGAGCGGGGGACCCAATGTGGTGAGAGCCACGGGGCGAACCTCCTTCGAGGAGGCGCGCGAGCTCTTTCAGCGCGAGCCCGTCAGCTAACCCCGCAGGCGGACGAAAGAGATGCCTTCGCCCCGGAGCAACAAGATGCTGTTGCATGCCGCCGTCGTGGCCGCGTGCCTCGCGGGCGCCGTCGTCGGCGTGCCGGCCGCGAGCGCGGACGACCCCCCCGGCGCCGGCGGAGCGGTCTTCGTGCCTCCTCCGCCGCCGCCGGAGAAGGCGCAGCTCGTGAACGGGCGCGTGATCGCGCCGGCCTCCGCCCCGCTGCGCGTGAAGCGCGTGATCGCGGCCGCCAACCGCCTCGTCGAGAAGCCGTACGTGTACGGAGGCGGCCATAAGCCGTTCGTGAAGGGCCAGCTCGATCGCGGCTACGACTGCTCGGGCGCGGTCTCCTACGCCCTCTGGGGTGGCCGGTTCCTGCGCTCGCCGCTGCCGTCGGGCGCGATGATGAGCTGGGGCCAGCGGGGGCCCGGACAGTGGATCACGGTCTACGCCCACGGCGGCCACGCGTACATGGTCGTGGCCGGGCTGCGGTTCGACACCTCACTGCGCGATTCGGACGCCCCCGGGCCGCGCACCGGCCCGCGCTGGAGCCGAACACTGCGAGAGTCCGCGGCGTTCGTCGCCCGCCATCCGGTCGGCTACTAGTCGCAGCGAGCGTCACCGGGCGGCGGTGCCGGGCTCAGCGAAGCCTCGGCGCGCCGGGGGGTATTCTCGGCTGACTCGCGAGTCAATCCCTGAGGAGCACGCCTGAACCGATGGCAGTAGCCGCCAGTCCGTACACCGAGAAGACCGACGACCAGAAGGCGATCACCGAGATGGTCCGTCAGTTCGTCGACAACGAGGTCATCCCGATCGCGGAGGAGTACGACCACGAGGACAAGTTCCCCGAGCCCGTCGTCGAGCAGATGAGGGAGCTCGGGCTGTTCGGCGTGACGATCCCCGAGGACTACGGCGGGATGGGGCTCGACCTGACTACCTACGCCATGATCGTGGAGGAGCTCTCGCGCGGCTGGATCTCGGTCTCTGGGATCGTCAACACCCACTTCATCGGCTCGTACCTGCTCATGAAGTTCGGCACGGACGAGCAGAAGGAGCACTTCCTGCCGGGGATGGCCACCGGCGAGCTGCGTGCCGCCTTCTCGCTCTCCGAGCCGGAGGTCGGCTCCGACGTGCAGGGCATCAAGTCCGTCGCCCGTCGCACGGACGCTGGCGACTGGGAGCTGCACGGTCAGAAGATGTGGGTGACGAACGGGCTGATGTCGGGGGTCGTGTTCGTGCTGATGAAGGACGATCCGAAGGCGGACCCGCCGTACAAGGGCATGACCTGCTTCATCACCGAGAAGGAGGCGGGGGCGTCCGCGAACCCGGGGCTCACGATCCCGCCCAAGATCAAGAAGATGGGCTACAAGGGCGTCGAATCCACGGAGCTCGTGTACGACGGCTACCGCTGTCCGCCGGAGCGGATCCTCGGCGGCGAGGAGGCGGGGCTCGGCAAGGGCTTCGTGCAGATGATGGACGCGCTCGAGGTGGGGCGCGTGAACGTCGCCGCCCGGGGCGTGGGCATCGCACAGCGGGCGCTCGAGCTGGCGCTTACGTACTCGCAGCAGCGCAAGGCGTTCGGCCGGGAGATCGCGAAGCACCAGGCGATCCAGTTCAAGCTGGCCGACATGGCCACGAAGGTCGAGGCCGCCCGCCTGCTCACGCTGAAGGCCGCGCGCATGAAGGACGCGGGCCAGCGCTCCGACCTCGAGGCCGGCATGGCGAAGCTGTTCGCGTCGGAGACCGGCAAGGAGGTCGTCGAGGAGGCCTTGCGGATCCACGGCGGCTACGGCTACTCGAAGGAGTACGAGATCGAGCGCCTCTACCGCGACGCGCCGCTGCTCCTGATCGGCGAGGGCACGTCCGAGATCCAGCGCATGGTGATCGGCAAGAAGCTGCTCGAACGGCACAAGGTTTGAGGGCGGCGTGGCCGCCGGCGATACCAGGGTCCTGATCCGCGGCGCCATCGAACGCCTGCAGGAGGAGGTGCCCGCGCTGAAGCAGTTGAAGCTCGTGATGAGGCTGGAGCTGCGCGCCCGCGGCGGCAACGTGCCGATCTGGCGGGTCGAGCTGCCGGGACCGAAGATCGACCGCGACCCCGCGGGCGACGCCCGACTCGACGTATCGGTGGCTCGCTCGCACTTCAACGAGCTCGCCACCGACGGGCGCCTGCGTGACTGGGTCCGGGCCTACGAGCACGGTCACGTGCGCGTGAGCGGCGACGCGGGCGTCGTGAAGCTGCTCGGCAACGTCATCCAGCGCCAGCTGGCCCGCGCCCGGACGTAGACGACTCATCGGTTGCCGGTCAAACCGTCGGTGAAAGCGCCGGTCCGCGCGACTGTGGCGGCGCCTGCGTCTTCGCCGGCCGGTAGCCTGCCGGCATCGAGGGAGGAGGTGCGGATGCCCAGCAGGGAGAGCGCGGCCAGCCGTTTCGTCCGTGAGGGAGAGGGTGACGACGGCGGCGCGGTCGGCGGCGAGGAGCTGCTCGACCGGCTCGAGCGCCAGGGCGAAAGGGTCGCCGAGCTGGCCGCCGTCGCCGCTACGGCGGAGCGCCGGCTCGCCGCCGAGCGTCAGACGCGCAAGAAGCTGGGGGCGGAGCTGGCGGCAGAACGGGCGCGGCGCGCCGAGCTCGAGTCGCAGCTCGGTGAGGCGAGGCGCGCGCGGCACGCGCTGAGCCAGAAGCTGGTGCGCGAACGGTCCGTCCGCGACGAGACCGCCGCCGAGCTCGAGGCGGCGAGAGTCAGGACGGCGACGCTCGAGGAGCGCCTGCACGCGGTGTCGGCCCAGTTGAAGGAGACGGAGGAGCAGCTAGAGCGCCGCCGCAGGCGGGGGATCGGGCGACTGCGGGGGGGCGGTTAGCGCTAGCGGCGCTCCGGCCGAAGGCTCGGGCGTGTCGGTCTCCGCCGGCCGGGTTGGGGCTGGGTAAGCGCCTTCCACGCTCGCTGCGGCGGCCGCGATCGCTCGAGCGGCGGAGGAAACGCTTCGCTGCGGCGCGGCGGCGGTTCGGGCGATTCGGTCGGGCCCCTACGCCGGGTGGCGCTCCAGTGCGGCGCCGCCGTCGTAGAGCTTGATCACGCGGACGACGCCTGGCG
>JACVRW010000190.1 GCA_014534235.1 Thermoleophilaceae bacterium
CAGGAGCAGCGTGTTCGAGATCCAGTAGACAGCCTTCGGCGTGCGCCAGGCGACGAGGCGGAGGCGGTCTCCGTCGTAGTGCAGCTCGTACTCCCGACGTCCGATGCGGCGCACGTCGGTGGGGTCCTCCATGATCGGGGGGTCCCTCCAGGTCAGGCCCTGGACACCGTAGTACTCGCCGAGCGGGGAGGTGCTGCTCCTGAACACCATGCGGTAGGCCCCGTAGCGCCTGCGGTTCGGACCGGGGAGCTCGTAGACGCGCGGTTGGTCGACGTAGACCGAGCCCTTCAGCCTGAGGCGCGGGTAGAGCACCGGCAGCGAGCCGCCGGCGCCCGACTGGACGGCGAGGAGCGCCTGCTCCTTCCCGAACGCGCTCGCGTCCTCGAGCCCGAGCTCGTCGAGGATCTGGCGCTTGCGCCGCTTGCGCCTCGGCTTACGCTGCTCCCCCAGCTCGCCGCGGGGGCCGGGCGTGTCCTCGACCTGGAGGAACTCCCTCACGAGCCTCTTCACCTGGCTGTCGCTCGCCTCCACGTAGCTAGGGCCGATATGCCCCTCGAAGTGGACCTCGCGGATCGGCAGGCCAGCGGTCCCCAGCACGAGCTTCAGGAGGCGCAGCACCTCCGAGCGCGAGCGGAGAGCGGTGTCCGTGGTGGTGTTGCGGCCGAAGATCTTGAGCAGCCGGTCGCGCTTCTCGAACAGCTCTGACGAGGTGACCTGCTGCTTGGCCAGCCGGAGGAAGTCCTGCTGGCGGGCGGAGCGGACGAGGTCGTTGTCCTCGTGGCGGAAGCGGACGTACTGGAGCGCGTCCGTGCCGCAGAGCCGCTGATAGCCCGGCTGGAGATTGATGTAGGTGTACTCGGCGCTGGCGTTGTAGTAGCGGCGGTCGATGTCGGCGTAGACGCAGCCAATCGCGTTGACGGCCCGCCAGAAGCCCCTGAAGTTGACGTTGATCACGTGGTTGACCGACAGCCCGGTCAGCCGCTTCACGGTCTTGAGCGTGAGCCGAGGGCCGCCGAACTCGTAGGCCATGTTGATCTTGTCGGTGCCGTGGCCGGGGATCTCGGCCTTGAGGTCGCGCGGCAGCGACATAAGCGCGATCGCGTCCTTCTTCGGGTCGAGGCGCACCAGGATGATCGTGTCCGAGCGCGCCCCCGCGGCGCCCTCCTGGTTGTTCCGCGGGCGCCGGTCTGAGCCGAGCAGCATCAGCGTCTGCGGCTCCCCCGGGTCGGTCTCGGCCAGCTCCGGGCCGAGCCTGAGCTCCGGCCCGAGCTCCAGCGCGTCGACCACCCTGTCGATCTCATGGAGAGCGGCCACGGCGGTCGCCGTCGCGGTGGCGAAGACCACGAGCACGGCGCCCAGCAGCAGGCGCTTCCAGATCCCGGGGCGTGGGATGTCCTCGAGCATCAGGCGATCTTGAGCGGGCGGTCGTCTTCCCTCAGGTGGGCGGGGAGGAGCTTCACGAACTCGACCAAGGTCCTCCGATACTGGCCGAGCGATCGGACCGATACCCATTCCTCGGGCCCGTGGTGGCCGTCGCCAACCGGCCCGCACTCGACGGCGGGCACGCCGACCTCGAGGAACGAGATCGCGTCGGAGGCGCCGTCGCGCCCGACCCCGAGCCGCTCGGCGGTCGGGGCCGCCACCCGCGAGATGGCCGCGCCGAGCGCTCGCACGAAGGTGTTGTCACGGGCCACGATCGCCGGCTGGCGGTGAAAGACGCTGACCACGTGCGCGTCGGGAAGCGCGTCGATTGCCTCCCGGATCTCGGCGGCGTCCTGACCCGGTAGGTAGCGGATGTCGACGTCGATCGCGCACAGGTCGGGCACCTTGTTGAGGGCGTCCCCGCCCACGATCCGGCCGAGGTTGATCGAGGGTCGGTCGAAGAGCTCGGACGACTCACGGGCGAACGGCAGCGACTCGATCTGGCGAAAGACGTCCACGGCCTTCACGATCGCGTTGTCGCCCACCCACGGGGTGGCGCCGTGGGCCGCGGTGCCGGTCACCTCGATCCTCATCGCCAGCACGCCCTTCGCCTGGATGCCGATGTGCATGTTGGTCGGCTCCCCGGTGATCGCGAAGTCGCCGGTGTAGCCCTGCTCTACGAGGTAGTCGGAGCCGCGCTGCTGGATCTCCTCGGTCTCCTCGTCGCTGACGCACACGAAGTGGACCCGCACGGCGTCCTGGCCGGCCACCTCCCGCAGCGCGCACATCATCGACGCGAGACCGCCCTTCATGTCGTACGCGCCGCGCCCGAACAGGCGGTCGCCCTCGATACGGGGGGTGAACTGCTCCGGGCGGGCCGGGACGACGTCGAGGTGCCCGTGCAGCACGACCGTGGGCCCGCTCCGCGGCCCGACGGTCGCCGCCAGCACGGGACGGCCGTTGTACATAGTGCCCATCACCTCCACGTCGCGCGCCTCGAGCCAGCCCTTCACGAAGCCCGCCGCCGCCTGCATGCCCTCGACGGTGGACGTGTCGTAGGTGATCAGGCGCTCGGTCAGAGCGCGTTCATCCATGCCGGCGGCGGAGGATAGTGGCCGCGGCGCGCGCCCGTTCCCGCTCGACCTCGCCGCGGACGTGGCAGCCGGAGAGGTGGTCGTTGACGATCCCGCAGGCCTGCATGGTCGCGTAGACCGTGGTCGGACCGAGGAAGCGGAAGCCGCGCCGCTTCAGCTCCTTGGACAGCGCGGTGGACTCCGGCGTGGTGGCCGGTAAGTCCTCGCGCCGGCGAGGGGCGTGCCGGCGCCCTCGCGGCGCGTGGGACCACACGAGCTCCGCGAGCGGAACGTCGAGGTCGGCCGCGGCGCGCGCGTTTGCGATCGCGGCCTCGATCTTCGCGCGGTTGCGGACGATCGTGGCGTCCGACATCAGCCGCCTGACATCGCGCGCGCCGAACCGCGCGACGGCCTCGATGTCGAAGCCGGCAAAGGCCGCGCGGAAGGCGTCCCGCTTGCGCAGGATCGTGAGCCAGGAGAGCCCCGACTGGAACGCCTCGAG
>JACVRW010000067.1 GCA_014534235.1 Thermoleophilaceae bacterium
ATGGCCGACGGCCAGCAGCTGCTCGCCCTCGTCGCCTTCATCGGCGGGCTGTCGGCGGCGACCGGGATGGTGATCGTCGAGGCGATCGCGCTCAGCACGATGGTCTCGAACTCGGTCGTGATGCCGGCGCTGCTCCGCGGGCGCTCGCAGATCGCGCAGCGGCCCGACCTCGGCGGCCTCATCCTCGGCGTTCGCCGCGGCACGATCGTCTTGATCCTGCTGCTCGGCTACCTGTACTTCCGATTGGCCGGCGAGGCGCCCGCGCTCGTGGAGATCGGCCTTGTCTCCTTTGCCGCCGTGGCGCAGTTCGCCCCCGCGGTGCTGGGCGGCATGTTCTGGAAGGGTGGCACGCGCGATGGTGCGCTGGCGGGGCTCGCGGGGGGCTTCGCGATCTGGGTCTACACGCTGCTCCTGCCGGCGTTCGCCCGCTCCGGCTGGCTGCCCGAGAGCTTCCTCACCGACGGGCCGCTCGGCATCGCCGCCCTCCGCCCGCAGCACCTTCTGGGTCTCGACATCCTGGACGAGACGAGCCATGCGATGTTCTGGAGCATGCTCGTGAACGTCGGCCTCTACGTGGCCGTGTCGCTGCGCGGGCGGCGCGACCCCGTGGAGCATGCCCAGGCCACGCTGTTCGTGGACGTGTTCCGCCGCGCGCCGACCTGGGCGCGCTTCTGGCGCGGGAGCGCGACGGTGGCCGAGCTGCAGGTGCTGCTCGCGCGCTTCATGGGAGCGGATCAAGCCGGGCGCGCGCTCGAGCGCTACGCGGTCGATCGAGGGCTCGCGCTGGAGCCGGGGGCGCAGGCCGATCCCGACCTCGTGCACCACGTCGAGACTCTGCTCGCCGGGTCGGTCGGCTCCGCATCGGCGCGCGTGATGGTCGCGTCCGTGGCGGAGGAGGAGCCCTTCGGGCTCGAGGAGGTGATGGAGATCCTCGACGAGGCATCGCACGTCCGCGCCCACAGCCGCGAGCTGGAGCGCAAGTCGCGCGAGCTCGAGGCCGCTACCGCCGAGCTGAGGACGGCGAACGAGCGCCTCAAGGAGCTGGACCGCCTGAAGGACGACTTCGTCTCGCACGTGACGCACGAGCTGCGGACGCCGCTGACCTCGATCCGGGCGTTCTCCGAGATCCTGCTCGACAACGCGGACATTGAGCCCGCCGAGCGAGAGCGCTTCCTGCGGCTGATCGTGGAGGAGAGCGAGCGCCTCACCCGTCTGATCAACCAGGTGCTCGACCTGTCGAAGCTCGAGTCCGGCCGGGCCGAGTGGCAGATCGAGGACGTCGACGTGCGAGCCGTGCTGGACGACGCGGTGGCGACGACGCAGCAGGCGACCCGTGATCGCCAGGTGGAGCTGGTGGTACACGCCGACGGCGAGGTGCCGCCGGTGTCCGCCGACGGCGATCGCGTGAAGCAGGTGCTGCTCAACCTGCTGACGAACGCCGCCAAGTTCTGCGATCCGCGGCGCGGCCGGATCGAGGTCAGGGTCGCCGCCGCCCGCGGAGAGGTGCGCGTGGACGTCAGCGACAACGGACCCGGCATCGCGCCCACCGAGCGGGAGAGGGTCTTCGAGAAGTTCCGCCAGGCCGAGACGCTGACCGGCAAGCCGAAGGGCACGGGGCTCGGGCTGCCGATCAGCCGGGAGATCGTCACGCGGCTGGGCGGCCGCATGTGGGTCGAGAGCCAGCCCGGCGAAGGCGCCACCTTCTCCTTCACGCTGCCCGCCGGGCGGGGTGACGGACGACCGCCGAGCGGCGAGCCGGTGACAAGGGAGGAGAGCGCACGATGAAGGTCCTGATCGTCGACGACGAGCCGAACATCGTGACGTCGCTGGAGTTCCTGATGCGCAAGCAGGGGCACGAGATCCGGGTGGCCGCGGACGGGGAGGAGGCCCTTACGGCCGTCGACGAGTTCAGGCCCGACCTCGTCCTGCTCGACGTGATGCTCCCGCACCGCAACGGGTACGAGGTCTGCCAGCTCCTGCGCGAGCGAGCCGACCTCCGCGACGTGAAGATCGTCATGCTCACCGCGAAGGGAAGGGAAGCCGAGGTGGCGAAGGGCAAGGCCCTGGGCGCGGACGACTACGTTACGAAGCCGTTCTCCACGCGGGAGCTCGTCACCCGGCTCGAGCGGCTGCTCGGGCGGGCCTGAGGCAGCGATGCGCTTCGGGCTGACCGTGGCCGGCGCGACCGCCGCCGTGCTGGCGCTCGTCGCGGGCCTGGCCCTCCTGATCTGGTCCGACCTCGATCCGCGGGAGCGGGACGTCGTCGGCCCGATCCTGGAGCACGAGGTGGGGGTGGCCGTGGGCGGGGCCCTGCTGCTCGCGGCGCTGCTCACGTTCGGTCTCGCAGCGTTCCTCGGCCGCTACGCGCGGCCCGCGACGCGCTTGGCTGCCGCCGCGAGGCTGATGGCCGAGGCCAATCGCGAGCATCGCGCCGAGCCCGAGGGCGCGCCCGAGCTCCGCGGGCTCGCGGAGGCGCTGAACGCCCTCGGGGAGCGACACGCGGAGGCCCGCCGGGAGGTGGAGCGCGCGGCCGCCCGCGGCCGCGCGGAGCTCGAGGAGGAGCGCGACCGGCTGGCCGCGGTGATGTCGGAGCTCACGCGGGCCGTCGTGGTCTGCAACCTGGACGGCCGCATACTGCTCTACAACGAGGCCGCCGCCGACCTGCTGGGCGGCGAACGCGCGGGCGCGGTCGGCCTCGGTCGCTCGCTCTTCGCCGTCCTCGATCGCAGCCTGGTCACCCACGCTCTAGAGGAGGTGCGCGAGCGATCGGGGCGCGACACCGAGCGGCCGGTGGCGCGCTTCGCGGCCCCGCTCGGCGAGGCGGTGCTCCGCGTCGAGCTGGCGCCCGTCCGCGACCGTGAGGGCGAGACGAGCGGGTTCGTCTTGATGGCCGAGGACGTGACCGCCGCCGCCGAGCGCAGCGGCCGGCGTGACGCTCTCCTCCGCTCGCTCTCCGAGGGTGCGCGGGCCTCCGTCGCGAACCTCCGCGCCGCGGCGGAGGCGATGCTCGACTGGGGGGAGCTCGACGCCGCACAGCGCACTCGCTTCCTCGAGATCGTGCGCGAGGAGGCGGTGCGGCTGAGCGGGCGCGTGGAGGAGGGCCTCGCGGCCTCGACGGAGCTCGTCGAGGGCCAGTGGACCCTCGACGAGATGCGGGGCGCTGACCTCCTGGCCGCGTTGCGGCGCGCCGTCGCCCGGCGGACCGGACTACCGGTCCGGGCCGAGCCCGAGCCGGACGAGGAGCTGTGGCTCGCGGTGGACAGCTACTCGCTCGGATGGGCGCTCGTCGCCGCGGCGGAGCGGCTCCGCCAGGAGCAAGGCGTGTCCGAGCTCGAGCTCGCGCTCGGCCGGGACGCCCAGCACGTCCATCTCGACCTGCGCTGGCCCGGCGCCCACCTGGGGCCCGACCTCCAACGTGAATGGGAGGAGCGCTCGCTGTCCGCGGGCAACGGCGGCCCGCCGTTCACCGTGCGCGAGGTACTCTCGCGTCACGGGGCGGAGGCCTGGTCCACCGCACTGGACGACGGTCGGGCCCTGCTGCGGGTGGTGCTTCCGCCGCTCGCGGCGCGAACCCTCATGCCGTCGCCGGCACGCGGGCCGCGGCCTTCGCTTGGTTCGCGGCCCGAGTTCTACGACTTCGACCTGTTCGAGCGCACGGACGAGGGGTCGCCGTTCGACGACCGCCCGCTCGAGCGCCTCACGTACACGGTCTTCGACACCGAGACCACCGGACTCGACCCGGCCGGCGGCGACGAGCTGGTCTCGATCGGCGCCGTCCGGATCGTGAACGGCCGCGTGCTTGGCGGGGAGGTGTTCGAGCAGCTGATCGATCCGCGCCGGTCGGTCCCCGAGGCGGCGGTGCGGGTGCACGGGATCTCGCGCGACATGCTCGAGGGCCAGCCGCCGGTGGAGGAGGTGCTGCCGCGCTTCGCTCGCTTCGCGGAGGACACGGTGCTGATCGGGCACGACGTGGCGTTCGACCTGCGCTTCTTCGAGCTCAAGGAGCACCGGACCGGCGTGCGCCTGACGCAGCCGGTCCTCGACACGCTGCTGCTCGACGCGGTGGCGAACCCGGAGCACGAGGACCACTCCATCGAGGCGATGGCCGAGCGCCTGGGCGTAAGCGTGGTCGGGCGCCACACGGCCCTCGGTGACGCGCTCGTCACCGCGGAGATCTTCGTGCGGCTCCTGCCGCTCCTTCGGGCCGCCGGGATCGAGACGCTCCGCGCGGCCCGCGAGGCGGCCCGGCGCACGCGCGCGGCGCGCGTGAGCAGCGATCTCTACGCCAGGCGGTGAGGGCGGCGCCGGATCGGGGTAGAACGGGAGCTGAAGGAGAGGCGTAATCCGGCCGGCGGCCGGGACAGGCGCGCAGGCCGGTCGACTTGAGGAGGAGTCAATGCGGAGACCAGAGCCTGCTGTGAGGGGGGGTGGCCACGGTGGCTGACGAGCGGAGTACCGCCGGATCCCCGTCCACGGACGGACCCGGGGCGGTTTCGAGGGAGATCCTCGAGCACGAGCCCGAGCTCGAGGAGCTGATGCGCCGCAGGTTCAAGGTGGGCGCGGTCCTCACCGCGGTGATGCTGGTCGTGTACTTCGGGTTCATCCTGATGATCGCGTTCGCGAAGGGCTCGCTCGACAAGCTGCTGACGGACGGCCTCAGCTGGGGCATGGTCATCGGGGTGTTCGTGATCCTCGCGACCTGGGCTGTGACGTTCATCTACGTGCGGTGGGCCAACCGGGACTACGAGCCCGAGGTCCAGCGGCTGCGGAGGGGGTGAGACCATGTACATCGCGCAAGACCTGGGGAAGCCCGGCGCGGTAGGGATCGTCTTCTTCTTCGTCTTCGTCGTCGTGGCGATCGGCGTCGCCTACTGGGCGGCGCGGCGCACGCGCACGACCGAGCAGTTCTACGCCGCCGGCCACTCGATCACCGGGGTACAGAACGGCTTCGCGCTGGCCGGCGATTACATGAGCGCGGCGAGCTTCCTGGGCATCGCCGGGCTCGTGGCGCTGTTCGGCTTCGACGGGCTGATCTACTCGATCGGCTTCCTGGTGGGGTGGCCGATCGTCCTCTTCCTGATCGCCGAGCCGCTGCGGAACCTCGGCAAGTACACCTTCACGGACGTGGTGGCGTTCCGGCTGCGCCAGCGGCCGGTGCGGATCGCCGCGGGCATCGGGACGCTGTGCGTGGTCATCTTCTACCTGATCGCGCAAATGGTCGGCGCGGGCGCGCTGATCGACCTCATGTTCGGGATCGACTACTCGGTGGCGGTGGTGATCGTGGGCGTCGTGATGACCTCGATGCTGCTGCTGGGCGGCATGATCGCCACGACCTGGGTGCAGATCATCAAGGCGGTGCTGCTTCTCGGCGGCGCGCTGGTCATAGCGGTCTGGACACTGTCAGAGTTCGGCTTGAACCCGCTCGACCTGTTCGACGACGCCGCCGGGCGAGCAGAGGCCGGCGAGGAGGTGCTCGGACCGGGCGACCAGATCGTGAAGAATGCGCCCGACGCGATCTCGCTCGGCTTGGCGCTGATGTTCGGCACGGCCGGTCTGCCGCACATCCTCATGCGGTTCTACACCGTCCCCGACACGGCGGCGGCCCGCGCGTCCGTGACGCTTGCCACGATCCTGATCGGGTTCTTCTACCTGATGACCTTCATCCTCGGCTTCGGCGCGATGGCGCTGGTCGGACAGGGGACGATCACCGACGTCGAGGAGGCCGGAAACATGGCGGCGCCGCTCCTGGCGCAGGAGCTCGGGGGCGACGTCTTCCTCGGCTTCATCGCCGCGGTGGCGTTCGCCACGATCCTCGCCGTGGTCGCGGGGCTCACCCTCGCCGGCGCCGCGGCGCTGTCGCACGACCTCTGGACGAACACGGTCCGCGGCGGCGAGGCCCCGGAGCGCGAGCAGCTGCGGGTGGCGCGGATCGCCACCATCATCCTGGGCGCGGCCGCGATCGGGCTCGGCATCGCGATGAAGGGCCAGAACGTGGCGTTCATGGTCGGGCTCGCCTTCGCGATCGCGGCGAGCGCGAACTTCCCGGCGCTCGTGATGTCGATCTACTGGCGTCGCTTCACCACGGCGGGAGCGGTCACGAGCATCCTGCTCGGGGCCATCTCCGCGGTGGTGCTGATCTACCTGTCGCCGACGTTCCAGGAGGACGTGCTCGGTAACGAGGACGCGCCGTTCGGGCTCGGCAACCCGGCGATCATCTCGATGCCGCTGGCGTTCCTCGGCGGCATCGTGGCGTCGCTGCTGACGCGAGAGACCGACGCGGAGCGCAAGTTCCTGGAGGCCGAGCGGCAGATCCATCTCGGCGCGGCGGTGACGCCGGCCCCGGAGCGGACGCCGGCGGCGCTCCCGGCGGAGCGCTGAGGGAGCGGGGCGCGCACGGGTGGCCGTGTGCGCCCCCTCTCATCGGGTACAACTGATCTGAGGACGACAAGGAGGAGAGATGGAGGCCACCACCAAGCCGTCCGCGGAGCAGATCGAGCGCGAGCTGGCCGAGCTTCTCGAGAAGGAGACGTTCGAGCCCCCGGCCGCGTTCCGCGAGACGGCCCTGATAGCGAACGATTCTGTCTACGACGAGGCGGCCCGCGACCCGCAGGCTTGGTGGGCGACGCAGGCCGAGGCGCTCGACTGGTTCGAGACGTGGGACCGGGTGCTGGACGACTCCGACGCGCCGTTCTTCAAGTGGTTCGTCGGCGGGAAGCTGAACGCGTCGCACAACTGCCTGGACCGCCACGTCGAGGCCGGCCGGGGCGACAAGGTCGCCTTCCACTGGCGCGGCGAGGAGGGCGAGGAGCGTGACGTGACCTACGCCGACCTCCTGCGCGACGTGAAGCGCCTGGCGAACGTGCTGAAGGACCGCGGCATCGAGCCGGGCGACGTCGTGGGGATCTACCTGCCGATGATCCCCGAGGTGGCGGTCGCGATGCTTGCCTGCGCCCGGATCGGGGCGCCGCACAACGTGGTCTTCGGCGGCTTCGCCCCGGACGCCGTCAAGGAGCGGATGGAGTTCTCGGAGGCTAAGGCGCTCATCACCGTCGACCAGGCGCGCCGCAAGGGCAAGAGCGCGGACATCAAGCCGGCCGTCGACGAGTTCCTCGACGAGGTTCCGTCGGTCGAGACGGTGATCGTAGTCCAGAACACCGGCGCGGACGTCCCGATGCGCGAGGGTCGCGACCTGTTCTACGACGAGGCGATCGAGTCCGCCTCCGAGGACTGCCCGGCGGAGCCGCTCGACGCCGAGCACCCACTCTACGTGCTCTACAGCTCCGGCTCGACGGCCAAGCCGAAGGGAATCCTGCACACGACGGGCGGCTACCTGACCGGCGTTGCCTGGACGCAGAAGTACGTCTTCGACCTGAAGCCGGACGAGGACGTCTTCTGGTGCTCGGCCGACGTCGGCTGGGTCACCGGCCACTCGTACATCGTCTACGGCCCGCTCATGAACGGCGTCACCTCCGTCATGTACGAGGGGGCGCCCGACTACCCCGACAAGGACATCTGGTGGCAGCTCATCGAGCGCCACGGCGTGACGGTCTTCTACACCGCCCCGACGGCGATCCGGGCCTGCATGAAGTGGGGCGTCGAGTACCCACAGCGGCACGATCTCTCGAGTCTGCGGCTGCTGGGGACGGTCGGCGAGCCGATCAACCCGAAGGCGTGGCTCTGGTACTGGAAGGTGATCGGCGGCGGGCGCTGTCCGATCGTCGACACCTGGTGGCAGACCGAGACCGGCCAGATCATGATCTCGCCGCTCCCGGGCGTAACCACAGCCAAGCCGGGCTCGGCGACGCTCCCGCTGCCGGGCATCGATGCGGCCGTGCTCGACGAGGACGGGAACGAGACGCCGGCCGACGAGCAGGGCCTGCTGGCTCTGCGCAGGACGTGGCCCGGGATGCTCCGCACGCTGTTCCGGGACCCCGACCGCTACCGCGAGACCTACTTCTCGAAGTGGGACGAGAGGACCTACTTCGTCGGCGACGCGGCGCGCAGGGACGCGGACGGCTACTTCTGGATCGTCGGACGCGTCGACGATGTGGTGAACGTCTCGGGCCACCGGCTCTCGACCGCCGAGGTGGAGTCCGCGATCGTCTCCCATCCGCGCGTCGCGGAGGCGGCGGTGATCGGCCAGCGTGACGAGGACACGGGCCAGGCGATCTGCGCGTTCGTGATCCTCGAGGGCGACCTCGAGGGCAGCGCGGAGCTCGAGCGCGAGGTGCGCGAGCACGTGGCACAGCGGATCGGCAAACTGGCCCGTCCAAAGCGCATCATCTGGACGGCCGACGTGCCGAAGACTCGCTCGGGCAAGATAATGCGCCGGCTGCTCCGCGACATCGCTGAGGGCCGCGAGCTGGGCGACGTGACCACGCTGCGCGAGCCGGGCGTCATGAAGGACCTCGAGGGGAAGTTCAGCGAGGACGAGCGGTGACGTCGGCGAGCCGCAGGCTGCCGCCGACGCGCTGCCCACGGCGCTCGCGGTAGGCCGGGACGAACGACGAGGTGACGATGCCGTGCTCGGCCGTCACCTCGTCGATCACCGGCCAGACCGCGGCGACCTTGGCGGGGCGGTCAATGTACGTCGTATAGGTGGGTGCGTGGCTCGTGAAGCGGGCGAACTTGTCGCCGTGCGGGGGCTCGTCGCTCGAGAAGCCCCAGTGGCCGCGGATCGTGGTCACGCCGGCCGCGCCCGCCTCGCGCAGGCGGCGGGTCAGCTCGGTGTAGAGCGCGCGGCCGTTCAACTGCGCGGACTGGCGCGTGTAGACCCGGATCGTCTGCCACATGGACAGCCCGCGGAGATCGCGGGCGGGGAGCGTCGGCAGCTCCTCGAGGTGCTCCCCGTCGTGCTTCAGCTGCGCGATCCCCTCCAGCGTCACGAGCGGCCACTCGAGCGCCGCACCGAGCTCCGGGAGCGCGGCCGCGAGCGTGTCCCTGGCCCCGACCGAGATGATCATGAGCGGCGCATCGCGCCTGGGTGAGAAGAAAGTCGCCCGCCGGCGCCAGCCGTGATACGTCCCGTCGACGCCGAGGAGCGCGGTGGCCCCCGCGGCGCCGTGGCGGCGGAGGATCTCCACCGCCTCCCGGTAGGCCGGCCGGCGCCCCACGGCGGCGCGCTCGGACCGCCCGCAGTAGATCGTCAGCTTGGCCGCGCGCCCCGGCTCACGCGGAAACTCCGCCCCCGCCACGCCGTCCCCGCTCGCAAGGCGCGCGTGCTCGAGGGTCACGAGCCCGTCGGCCACCACGCGGTCGACGTCGTCGAGCAGCGCCTGGATGCGCTCACGCGAGTCGACCGCGCAGGCCACGAGCGGCAGATCGGTGGAGACGTCCGGGAAGCGCTCCGTGTGGATACGGCGGCCCAGCCCGAAGCCCTCGATCCCGCGGCACAGCGCAGATACGGTCACGTGACGGCGCGCCAGGGCGTCCATCAGCGCGTCGCTCGTCAGCTCGGCGCCGGTGAGTTGCGAGTCGCCGAAGAAGACCCACAACTTCAGCGCGTCGATCACGCGAGCACGCCTCCGAGGATCCACCCGAGGCCCGTGGCCGCCAGCCCGGTCGCCATCGGCCCGACCAGGTTCAGCCACATGAGCCGCCACTCGCCGTCTTCGCCGAGCCGCTGGGCCTCCACCATCCACGTGGAGAAGGTCGTGTAGCCGCCGAGGAGGCCGGTGCCGAAGATCAGCATGGCGTCGCCCGCGACCCCAAGCCCGACAAGCACCCCCAGGGCGAAGCCGCCGCTGAGGTTGACCGCGAGAGTGCCGAAGGGGAAGTCGCTCGGCCAGCGCTCGGACACCGCTCGATCGACCGTGAAGCGCCCGAGCGCGCCGAGCGCGCCGAGGGCGCCCACGCCGACCCACGGCAGCGCGTCGATCACCCGTAGGCCTTCCTGCGCGCGTAGACGGTGCCGGCCACCGCGCAGGCCATCCCGACCGCGATGCTCGCCGCTGCGTATGCGACCCCGAGACCCGGGCGACCGTGCCGGGCGATCTGGATCGTCTCGACCTGAAACGCCGAGAACGTCGTCAGGGCGCCACAGAGACCGGTGCCGAGCAAGGGCCGCCAAAGACGAGTGGGCACCACCACCTCGGCCAGCTCGGTGGAGAGCCAGGCGAGCATCAGCGCGCCGAGCTGATTGGCGAGGAAGGTGCCCCACGGCCACTCGCCGGCATCCGCGGAGAGCGCATCAGCGAGCCCCGCACGGGCGAGGGCGCCGGCGGCGCCGCCGACCAGGATGGCGACGGCGCGGAGCTGCCCGATGGTGAGCCCCCGTCCCGCCGCCCAGGCCGCCGGACGGAAGCCCGCTAGCGGCGCGCGCCGCTGCGCGACCGCGGCTGCTTCGCTCTCGCGGCCGGCTGAGCTGCCCCTTACGATTGCCGGTCCTTCAGCTCGACCGCCTGATTCGACCACGGCCACACTCGTGCGCCGCCGATTGTGTGCAAGGTGCACCTGCCCGATTGACAGTGGCCTTCCGCGCTGGAAGGGTCGCGCCAGCGGCTGGCGCCGCTACGGCGGCGGCCGTCGGCAAGCGCCGCCGTGCGCGACGCAAGGGCGGACGGCCGAGCTCGTCCGATCGAGTCAAGCGATCTAGGAGGCCACCCTGCACGTGGGATTGGAAGTTCACCACTCCAAGCTCTCGGCCGCCCAGGCCGTACGCTTCACGACCGGTGGCTTCTCGACGTCCTGACGGCTTCGCCCGTGAAGTTCGGGAGCCAGTTCTGCGTCGGGTGCCGCGAGCGGTGGAGAGGAGCCCGCACGAGCCGCGGGTGGTGAGCGATCAGCGCGGGCGACGGATGCCGCACCGGCACGCCGCCGTCGCCGCCGTGGACGCTCGGACACTGATGCGAAGGAGGACCGGATGCTGCTAGGCATCGTCTTGCTCTACGTCGGCGTGGTGCTGATCGTGAACGGGATCTGGCTTCTGGGCCAGGCGCGAGCCGCGGAAGTGCGGCCGACTCCGACCGCTGGTGAGCGCGGTGGCGCTGCGGCCGTCGCGGTCGAGGCGCACCCGACCTTCATTGAGAACCGCGAAGTCGCCGTACTTAACATCTTCACGGGCTTCGTGGGGGTGGTGGCCGCCGTCACGCTCGCGGTGCAGGGCAACGAGAACGAGGACATCGCCTCGATTCGCGCCGCCGGCTACATCCTGCTGTTCGCGTTCACCTACATCTGGGTCGCGTTCAACCAGTTCCTGAACGTTCGCGGTCACGCCTTCGGGTGGTACTGCCTGTTCGTTGCGATCACGGCGGTCGCCGCCGGCATCTACACCTTCAGCAACGCTGACGGCAACGACGCCTCCATCTACCTTGGTGTCTGCTGGTTCGCCTGGGCCGTCCTCTGGTTCCTGTTCTTCCTGCTGCTTGCGCTCGAGCGCCCGATCGCCCGAATCACCGGCTGGCTGGCGATCCTGGAGGGCATCGGCACGGCCTGGGTGTTCGCGATCCTCTTGCTGGAGGAGGAGCTCGCCTTCTGAGCGAGGATTACGAGATCTTCGAGCTGGGCGACGTCCAGCTTCGGATGGGAGCGACGCTGCGAGACGGGAAGCTCGCCTACAAGACGTACGGCACGCTCACCGAGGACAAGTCGAACGCGATCGTCTACCCGACCTGGTACTCGGGCCGTCACTGGGACAATGAATGGCTGATCGGCGACGGCATGGCGCTCGACCCGGGCCGCTACTTCATCATCGTCCCGAACATGCTCGGCAACGGGCTCTCCTCCTCGCCGAGCAACACCCCGCCGCCCTACGATCGGGCGCGCTTCCCGAAGATCACCGTCCTGGACAACGTCACCGTGCAGCACCGGCTCGTCCGCCAACACTTCGGGATCGAGCGGCTCGAGCTCGTGACCGGCTGGTCCATGGGCGCGGGGCAGACCTACCAGTGGGCCGTGAGCTACCCCGACATGGTCAAGCGGATCCTCCCATTCTGTGGCTCCTCGAAGACGAGCGAGCACAACATCGTGTTCCTCGAGGGAGTGAAGGCGGCGCTCACCGCCGACGACGCCTGGAATCACGGCTGGTACGAGGAGCAACCGGCCAAGGGCCTGCGCGCCATGGCACGCGTCTACGCGGGCTGGGGGTTCTCCCAGGCGTTCTACTGGAACCAGGTCTACAAGGAGATGGGGTACTCATCGCTCGAGGACTTCCTGGTCGCCTTCTGGGAGGGCTTCTTCCTCGACGGCCGCGACGCCAACAACCTGCTGACCATGCTGTGGACCTGGCAGAACGGCGACATTGGGAAGACGCCCGGCTTCGACGGCGACCACGTGAAGGCGCTCGGGTCGATCACGGCGAAGGCGATCGTGATGCCCGCGGAGAAGGACCTCTACTTTCCGCCCGAGGACGAGGAGTATGCAGTCCGCCACATGACCGGGACGGAGGCCGAGCTGCGCGTCATTCCGGGAGTCTGGGGCCACTTCGCGGGTGGCGGGGGCAATCCGACCGATACGAAGTTCATCGACGATGCGCTCAAGGAGCTGCTCGTGAGCTAGCCGCGGGGACCCGCGCGTCCGAGGCCGAGGCGCCAAGTCGCCCGGCAAGCCCAGCCGGTTCAACCAGCCCCCGCAGCTTGAGGGCGACGTGCAGCGCTAGCCGCTCTTCAGGGTCGCCGAGATCGACCTCGGCGAGCTCCAGCGCCTTGCCGAGCTGCCGGCGGAAGGTGTTGCGGTGCATGAAGGCGGCACTCGCCGCCATGCTGCGGTTCGGGTGGTCGAGGGCAAGCTCGAGCACGCGCTGCAGGTTGGTCCCGTGCTCGCGGTCGTAGGCGCGGATGCCGGCGAGCTGTTCCTCGACGAAGGCCGCCGCCTGGCGTGGATCGAGCGTGTCGAGCAGCGACGCCAGCGAGCAACGCCGAGCCCAAACCACGTCGATGTCCGGACGCGCCGGCGCGCGCCGCGCAAGCCGGCGCAGCCGTCCGGCGGCGTTCGCGAGCCGCTCCCCGGGGGCCATACGTTCGCCCACGACGGCGTGGATCCGCGCATCGGGTCGCAGGGCGCGCACCGCATCGACCACCGAGTGGACCGCCTGACCGACGCCTTCCGCGTTCGGGCGTCCCGCCGAATCCTCCGCGAGGAGGAGGACCTGCGTGGTCCTGTCAAGCGGGACGAGCAGGCTCCTCCGGTCCGAGGCGAGCGCAGCACGCCTCATCTGCTCGATGAGCGCTTCCGTCGGACGACCGCGGGCCCACGTCAGGAGACACGGGCGATACGCACCCTTGACGCGCAGCGTGCTGGCTGGTGCGTCACGCGGCGCCCGCGTTGGAGCCGAGGGCGGCGTTGCTGCCGGCCGACGCTCGCGGACGCCCCGCGTCGGTGCGAGCGCAGGTGTCATGCGCCAGCAGTCTACCGCGAGTGCTTTCACACGGAACTATTCCATGTCGCCGCCGACTTCGCCGGTCGCGCCCACGGCGCGAGGTCGCTACAACTGGGCGATGACGTCGAACTCCAGGTCGCTCGCCTCGGCGAGGTAGACTCGCTGGTCGACGTGGCGGTCGCGCATGCGCAGCTCGCCGCGAGGTCCTTCGTACGAGACCGAATCGGCCACCGCGCACATCGCCCGAACGTCGAGGTTCTGGGACCGACGCGCGAGCGCGGCGAGCATGAGGACTCCCTCGTAGCACGACTCTCCCAGGCTGTTGAGCGTGGGGGCGTCGGCTCCGAATCGCTGCGTGTAGCGCCACCCGAAGTCGAGGCTCTCGGGCGTGGCGAGCGACTCGAAGTAGGCGGCGGTGGCGCAGATGCCCCGAGTGCTGCCGGCGCCGCTGGCCAGGAGCATGTTCTCGTCCATCAGGGTGCTCAGCCGGCGGCAGCGGTCGTGTAGGTCCGCCTTGGCGAAGGCGCGGTTGAAGTGAACAGCGTCCTCTCCCACGAGGAGCATGAGCACGGCGTCGGCCCTGCAGCGCTCCACGCGCTCGAGAACTCGCCCGAAATCCGTGGTCCCCAGGGGGACGAAGATCTCATCCGAGATGCGACCGTCGCAGAGCTCCGCGTAGGCGCGAGCCGCTTTCGCCGTGATGCGGGGCCACACGTAGTCATCGCCCACGATGCACCAACTGCGGACGCCGTGCTCCAGGCGTAGCCAGCGCATGGCGGGAAGGAGTTGTCGCCCCGGCGTCTCACCGGCCATGAACACGCCGGGGGTGCGCTCGCCCCCCTCGTACAGCGCGGTGTACACGTACGGCACGCGGCCTGCTATGCGTGGGGCGACTGCCTGCCGTACCGCGGAGATGTGCCACCCCACGACGGCATCGACCAGTCCGGCGCCGACCAGAGCCCCGACCTCGTCTGCCACACGCTCAGGCGGCCCTGAGCCGTCCACGACCGCCAGTCGAAGCTCGCGGGCGAGCACCCCGCCCTGCGAGTTCACCTCCTCGGCCGCCAGCTGGCCGCAGAGCTCGCATGAGGGCCCGAAGATCCCAGCGGAGCCGTGTAGGGGGATCACGAGCGCGACATCGATGGTTGGATCGGCGGGGCGACGCTCGCCGTCCAATTCTCGCCCTTCGCTCACTGGCGACTCCTTCCCCCGGGCGCGAAGCCTTGACCGATCTCGTACTGTGGCACAGATGCGTGAGCGGAAGGGGCGGGGATCCTCCTCCGCCTCCGCAATGCAGGAACTGGCCCAGCTGCTGAGCCAGGCCGAGCATGGCGTTACCCGTCAGCTCCGCCGAGTGCTCGACGAGGAGGGGAGCACCGTCGAGCAGTGGCGCGCGCTGGTGCTTCTCGCCGACGGGGTGAGCCACCCCATGTCCGAGATCGCCGAGTTCGCGCTGCTTCCGGCGCCGACCCTCACCCGCCTGATCGACCGCATGGTGGCCGACAACCTCGCTTACCGAAAGGCCGACCCGCGCGATCGCCGGCGCGTGCTCGTGCATATCACGCCACGGGGACGCGCCCTTCAGAGGAGGCTGGCCGGACGGATCGAGGACAGCCACGCCGTGATCCTCGCCGAGGCGGATCCCGACGACGTGGCGCAGCTCGCCGAGCTCCTGACCGACCTGGCCGCTCGACTGCGCTGAACCGCTGCTAACTCATCGCGGCCGCCGGCGTGCCCATGCAGACCGGGCTCGGCACGGTCTACGCATGGAGCGTCTACCGGCGCCCGCTGTCGGATGCCTTCGGGTTGGCGATCACGGAGGTCACGCTGGACCTTCAGCCTCCTCGTCCTGACCGCCGGATTCGCCGCCTTCCTCGGCGGCGTCTGGATGAGGCGCTCGGGCCCTCGCCGCGTGGCGGTGTGCGCGGGCGTCCTCTACGGGGTGGGCGTCGCGCTCGCCTCCCTCTCGACGGATCGGCTGCCGGTGCTCAATGTGACCTACGGCTTGATCGCCGAAGCGGGCGTAGGGCTCGGCTACAAGCCGAAGTCGCAATTCGAGCGGCTCGACGTGCGCGACCGCGACGGCGTGGGTGCCGTGCTCGACCGGGCGCGGCCCGACGCGCTCGTGCACCTCGCCTTCACCCTCAACCCGGTGCACGACGAGGCCGTCGAGCAACCCGGCGAGCTGCCCGCGCCGGGGTCGAGCGCGTCGTGGCCCAGCACCTGCTCCACCGCGACCTCGACGCGGTGGAGCAGATCGGGCTCGAGGTGGCGCCCGCCGCGAGGTAGCTAGTGACCGACCTGCCAAGGGCGGCCGCCCACGAGGCGGGCGCCCTTCCCAAGCCTTGGCACTTCGGGTCCGGGCCGTGCGCCCGCGCCGTGCGCGTGCCGGTGGCCGTGTGGATGGGAATGGAGGATGCGGCCACTCGGCACCCCGGGCGGCGGCGCGCTGGCGATCTTGGGCTCGCCCGTGTGGGCGCGCTCGATGCGGTCGCGGCCCTCCGGGCCGACGCCGCCCATCAGGAGCATGTTCCTCGGCGAGCGGATGGCGGGCACGGAGAAGACGCGCCGGGCGGCGCCGCCGCAGCCCGGGCAGGGCTTCGTCGGCGCGACCTCGCGATGGTCTTGCCGGAGCTCGAAGGTCCCGCAGCGCTCGCAGTCGAAATCATAGGTTGGCATCGGAGGCACGTCCTCCTTACTTGTGCAGGGTCCCCGCGTCAAGCGCAGGGTCCGGGGTTGCGGGGTTGAGCTGGTGGGCTGGCGACGCGCGTGCGCGGTTGGCGGTGCGGGTCGTGTGCGCGCGGGCGCCCAGCCTTACTTCGGTCCACGAC
>JACVRW010000079.1 GCA_014534235.1 Thermoleophilaceae bacterium
CTCCAGCCGTTACATCGCGGACCGCTTCCTGCCCGACAAGGCGATCGACCTGATCGACGAGGCGGCCTCGCGACTGCGGATCGAGATCGACTCGATGCCGACCGAGATCGACGAGGTCGAGCGGCGCATCCAGCAGCTCGAGATCGAGGAGCAGGCGCTCAAGAAGGAGAAGGACGAGGCCAGCGTGGCGCGGCGGGAGGCAATCGAGCGTGAGCTCGCCGATCTGCGCGAGCGCTCGAGCGAGATGAAGGCGCACTGGCAGGGCGAGAAGGAGGCGATCGAGGCCATCCGCCAGGGCAAGGAACAACTCGAGCAGGCACACCGCGAGGCCGAGCGGGCGGAGCGCGAGGCGAACCTGCAGCGCGCCGCGGAGCTGCGTTACGGGGAGATTCCGAGGCTCGAGCAGGAGGTGAGGGAGCACGAGGCACGCCTGGCCGCCATCCAGTCCGACGTCACCTTCCTGAAGGAGGAGGTGGACGACGAGGACGTGGCCGAGGTCGTCGCCAAGTGGACGGGCATCCCCGTCTCGAAGCTGATGGAGAGCGAGGTCGCGAAGCTCGTGCACATGGAGGAGCGCCTCCATGAGCGGGTGATCGGACAGGACGAGGCCGTCGAGGCTGTCTCGAACGCCCTGCGACGCTCGCGCGCCGGCCTGCAGGACCCGAACCGCCCCATCGGCAGCTTCCTCTTCATCGGCCCGACCGGCGTCGGGAAGACCGAGCTGGCGCGGGCCCTTGCCGAGTTCATGTTCGACTCGGAGCAGGCGATGGTACGGATCGACATGTCCGAGTACATGGAGAAGCACTCGGTCGCGCGGCTGCTCGGCGCGCCGCCCGGCTACGTCGGCTACGAGGAGGGCGGGCAGCTCACCGAGGCGGTGCGGCGCCGGCCGTACAGCGTGATCCTGCTCGACGAGATCGAGAAGGCCCACGCCGACGTGTTCAACGTCCTGCTGCAGCTGATGGACGACGGCCGCCTGACCGACGGGCATGGCCGCACGGTGGACTTCAAGAACACCGTGGTGATCATGACCTCGAACGTGCCCGGCGGCCTGGCCGGGGTGCGCGCCACCTTCAAGCCGGAGTTCGTCAACCGCCTCGACGAGATCGTCGAGTTCCACCAGCTGACGCGCGAGGAGATCGCCCAGATCGTCGAGCTCCAGGTGACGAAGCTGTCGGAGCGGGTGCGCGAGAAGGGCGTCGAGGTCGAGCTGACCGACGACGCCCGCACACTGCTCGCAAACCTCGGGTACGACCCGACCTACGGCGCCCGGCCGCTCAAGCGCGTGATCCAGAAGCGGCTGGTCGACAAGCTCGCGCTGAAGCTCCTGGAGGGGGAGTTCCAGCCGGGCGACCGGGTTCTGGTCGACGCGGCCGGGGGCGAGCTCACCTTCGAGAAGGCGAGGGTGGCCGCCGCCGAGCCGGCGGTCGCCTGACCCGGCCGGTCCGCGGCGCGAGCTCGGCCATGGCGTGCGCCGGTGGCCTTCGCACATAAGATTCGACGAATGAAGCCCCAGGAGCTCGCCCTCATGTTTGCCCGCAACCGAATCGCGTTCGGTATTGGGTTCGTCCTCCTGCCAGGGTCGATGGGGCGGCTGTGGATCGGCGATGACGCGAAGCGGCCGACGGTCAAGCTGCTGACGCGCGCGCTCGGCGTGCGTGATCTCGCGATCGGCCTCGGCACCGCGATCGCGCTCGATCGCGGCACTCCCGTGCGCGGCTGGCTCGAGGCCGCCGCGCTGTCGGACGCGATCGACCTCGTGGCGACGCTGCTCGCGAGTGGATCCATCCCGGACAGCTCGCGAAACGTGGTGGCGGCGATCGCGGGTGGGTCGGCCGTCGCGGGCGTGGCGCTGGCGCGGGCGTTGGACGAGCCACCCGCTCCCGACGAGATCGAGGCGCCGGAGGCGGCGCTGACCGGCCACCCGCCGCCGGCGTCTCCGCGGCCCGCCCCTGGGGCCGGGTAAGGAAAACCGGTCCGGTTCCGGAGGCGGCCCAGAGGTACCGTGGCGCCTGGAGGTCGCCTGTGAACCCCTTGGTGCTTCCGTGCACGCGGACCGACGCGCCCGCCCATCTCGCCCCTACGTCGGAAAGATCCGGAAGCTGAACGAGACTCGCTGGGCGACCTTCCTGCGGTAGCGGCGGTGCGTGTCGAAGTGGATGATGTGGCGGCCGAAGGCAGGCTGCGCGCTGAACAGCCGCTTCCGGCGAGTCAGCCCGCGGCAAGGGCCCTTCAGGGCGCCGATCTTGAGGGTCCGCACATCGCCCTTGAAGACGATGTGAGCCCACAGCGTGATCCCGGTGGTGAAGCCGACGGCCCTGATCGTCCGGGCGCTTCCCGGCCGTGCGCGGCGCGGGCGCAGGTCGACCTTTAACTCGCTCACCGTGACCCGCGTCGAGGCGGTCCTTGCGGGGTCGGTGCGGTCCGTCGCCCCGTAGACCCGCCGCTTCCGGCCGCTTCGCTTGAACACCTCGAGCCTGGCCCTCACGGAGCCGTCAGCCGCGGCCCTGATCGGCGGGTCCGCGGGGATGCGCTCGCCGTCGCGGGAGAAGTCGACGATCCCTCCGGCCGTGAAGCCCGTGCCGAGGAAGTTCACCGTGTCGCCGGCGCCGAAGCACGGCTTCGGGTTGCTCACCTCGAGCGTTGCCGCGGAGGCTGTGGCCGGCGCCGCCACGGCCACTGCGGCCGCTGCGACGGCGGCGAGGATCGACTTCATGTCGGTTCTCCTGGTCGGGTCGGCGAGGGCAGGGTACATTCCTGCGGCGACGCACCTCGAACCGAAAGGACAGTCCGTGCCGACCTACGTGATGCTTAGCACCCTGACCCCCGAGGGCGTGCAGACGATCAAGAGCAACCCGCAGCGGATCCGCGAGGTCAGCAAGGAGATCGAGCAGCTCGGCGTCACCGTAAGAGCGCAGTGGGCGGTTCTCGGCCGGTACGACTTTGTGAACATCGTCGAGGCCCCGGACGAGAAGACGATCGCGCGGGTGTCGATCGAGCTCGGCTCGCGCGGAACGGCGCACTACGAGACGCTCTCCGCAATCCCCGTCGACGACTTCATCGCCGCGCTTTGAGCCGCGGTGACCCTCCGTGACGCGCGTACTTGTCGTCGGCGGCGGTGGGCGCGAGCACGCTCTCGTCCGCACGCTCCTCCGCAGCCCGACCCGGCCGGAGGTCCTTTGCGCACCGGGCAACGCCGGGATCGCACGCGACGGCGTCGAGTGCCTGTCGGGGGCCGACCCGGTCGCCGCAGCGCAGGAGCGCAGCGCCGACCTCGTCGTCATCGGCCCCGAGGCGCCGCTCGTGGCTGGGGTCGTCGACGAGCTGACCGCGAGCGAGATCACGGCGTTCGGGCCGACGCGCGCGGCGGCGCGCATCGAGGGCTCGAAGGCGTACGCCAAGGAGCTCATGCGCGAGTGCGGAGTCCCCACCGCCGCACACGTCCTGCTGCGCGATCGCGAGGAGGCCGCGACGCATCTGGCCTGCGCCTCGTATCCCGCGGTGCTGAAGGCCGATGTGCTGGCGGCGGGCAAGGGGGTCATCATCGCCGCCGACGAGCGGGACGCGCGTGCGGCGCTCGACGTCTTCTTCTCGGAGAAGCGCTTCGGCGAGACGCAGGTCGTCCTCGAAGAGTTCCTGGAGGGCGAGGAGCTCTCCCTGCTCGCTCTGTGCGACGGCGTACGCGCCGTGCCGCTCGCTCCGGCCCAGGACTACAAGCGCATCTTCGACGGCGGTCGGGGGCCGAACACCGGCGGCATGGGGAGCTATTCGCCCGTGCCGGGGTTCGACGACGAGCGGGTGAGCGAGCTGGCCCGCCGCGTGCACCAGCCGATCGTCGACGACCTGCGCCGGCGGGGCACCCCCTACCACGGCGTGCTCTACGCGGGGCTGATGATGACGGCCGCCGGGCCGAAGGTGCTCGAGTTCAACTGCCGCTTCGGCGACCCGGAGACGCAGGCGGTGCTTCCCCGCCTGCGCTCGGACCTGCTCGAGCTGCTGGCGGCCGCGACGCGGGCCGGCGGGCTGGCGGCGGTCGACCCGGAGTGGTCGCAGGACTGGGCCGTGACGGTGGTGCTCGCGTCGCGAGGCTACCCGGAGTCCTCGTCGAAGGGCGACGTGATCAGCGGCCTCGACGAGGTGGATGCCGAGGTCTTCCACGCCGGGACCGCCGAGCGCGACGGGGACATCGTGACGGCCGGTGGGCGCGTGCTCAACGTCACCGGCCTCGGCGCCACACCAGGCGAGGCCCGGGACCGCGCCTACGCCGCAGCGGAGCAGATCCGGTTCGACGGCAAACAGATGCGCACGGACATTGCGGCCCGCGCGGTGGATAGGGTCGAGGCGTGAGCAAGTCGGAGGAGTTCGCGCCCGTTACGGAGACCGAGGTCGCCCACGAGTTCGACGAGCTCGACGTGGACGATGTCCCTCAGGTCGGCATCGTCATGGGTTCGAAGAGCGACCTGCCCGTGATGGAGCGTGCGGGCGAGGAGCTCGAGGAGCGCGGCATCCGCTACGAGCTGCGCGTGATGAGCGCGCACCGCGATCCGGAGACGGTCGCCGACTACGCAAAGAACGCGCGCCTGCGCGGCCTCCGCGTGATCATCGCGGGCGCCGGGCTCTCGGCGGCACTGCCCGGGGTAGTGGCCGCACACACGGACCTGCCTGTGATCGGGGTGCCGCTCACATCGAAGACCTCGGTGGCGGGCGGCCTCGACGCCCTGCTAGCGGTGTCGCAGATGCCACCGGGCGTCCCCGTGGCGGCGGTGGGGGTGGACAGCCCGAAGAACGCGGCCGTGCTCGCGGCCCGCATCCTGAACGCGTGATAGCGCGCTACACGCGTCCCGAGATGGGCGCGGTCTGGTCCGAGCAGCGCAAGCTCGAGACCTGGCTGCAGGTGGAGCTGGCGGTGGTGGAGGCGCTCGCCGAGCAGGGCGTCGTCCCGGAGGACGACGCCGCCACGATCCGCGACCGGGCCACGTTCACGGTGGACGCCGTTAAGGAGCGCGAGCGGGTGACCGACCACGACGTGGCCGCGTTCGTTGACATCGTGGCCGAGTCCGTGGGGGACGCGGGGCGGTGGGTCCACCACGGCCTCACCTCGTCGGATGTGCTGGACACGGCACTCGCGCTGCAGCTCTCCCAGGCCGGGCTGATCCTCGTCGCCGGCGCGCGCGATTACCGCGACGCGGTCGTCCGGCGGGCCCGCGAACACGCCGACACGCTGTGCATGGGCCGAACGCACGGCATCCACGCCGAGCCCACGACCTTTGGGGTGAAGCTGGCGAGCTTCGCGTTCGAGGCGCATCGCAATGTCAAGCGGCTCGACCGGGCGGTGGAAGGAGTGTCGGTCGGCGCGCTGTCGGGCGCAGTCGGGACCTATGCGTCGAACGGCCCGGAGATCGAGGCCGCGGTGCTGCGCCGCCTGGGACTGGGTCGCGAAGAGGTCTCGACCCAGGTCGTGCCGCGCGACCGTCACGCGGAGCTGCTCGACGCCGTCGCGCTGGCCGGCGCGGGGCTCGAGCGGTTCGCGACCGAGATCCGCCACCTGCAGCGGACGGAGGTCCGTGAGGTTGAGGAGCCGTTTCGGGTGGGCGCCCAGAAGGGCTCGTCCGCGATGCCGCACAAGCGTAACCCGATCATCTCCGAGCGGATCACCGGTCTCGCGCGGCTGCTGCGCGGATACGCACAGGCCGGGCTCGAGGATGTCGCGCTCTGGCACGAGCGCGACATCTCGCACTCGTCCGTCGAGCGTGTCTCGCTCCCCGACGCCACGATCCTGCTCGACTACGCACAGCACCTGGCGACTCGCGTGGTCGAGGGCATGACCGTGCACGCCGATCGCATGCGCCGGAACCTCGACGCAACGCACGGCGCGATCTACTCGCAGCGCGCCCTGCTCGCGCTGGTCGAGGCGGGGAGATCCCGCGACGAGGCCTACCGGGTCGTGCAGCAGGCGGCGCAGCGGGCCTGGGACGAGGGCGTCGAGTTCCGCGGGCTGCTGGAGCAGTCGGCGCCCGAGGTCCACCTCGACGAGGTGTTCGACCCACGTGCGTTCGTCCGGCACGCCGAGGCGATCGTGGCGCGCCTAGATCGCATCCTCTGACCGCTCAGGCGCCCGTCGCGAGCGCGAGCCCGAACAGCACGACGACGTGCAGCGTCTGGTCGACCGCCAGCAGCACCGCCGGGTGCTTCTGCGGGTCGGTGCGCTTGACGTGAACGACGTAGCGATTCAAGAGTCGCCCGTCGTCCTGCACGAGGTGGGTTGCGAAGAGGACGGCGGCGAGCGCGAGCACGCCCGCGCCCACCTCGTCCCAGAGCCAGACGAACGCCGGCACGAACGCCAGCGTGTACGTGGTCACGTGTGCGAACAGGGCTCGCCGGGCCGTCGGGTCGGAGCCGAGTCCACGCCGCTTGTGCCGCGCCTGCCACTCGGTCTGGATGGCGAAGTCGCCGACGAGGTGCGACACGAAGAACACCACGAAAGCTTCCGTCCACTCCACCGCTATCCCAACCTCATCGCGGCGGCTCGAATGCTGTGGCGCGGGTGCGCCAACATGGGTGAGACTCTGCACGGATGGCGGACTCTCCTGCCCTCGCCGATGGAGGGCGACGGCGCTCGTTCCGCCGGCTGACGCTCGTCCTCTTCATCGTCAACGCCCTGATCCTGACCGGAGTGGTGCTCCTGGCCTATGCGCTCGACGTGCTCGACGGTCCGGAGCTCGACACGATCGACGCGCGATTCGAGATACGCGGTGACGAGGGACCGCCGGAAGACGTCGTCATGGTCGAGATCGACGACGTGACCTTCAGCGAGCTGAAGCGGACGTGGCCGTTCCCGCGCTCGCTCCACGCCGAGGCCGTCGATCGGCTGCGACGGGCCGGGGCGCACGTGATCGCGTACGACACTCAGTTCACCGAGCCGACCGAGCCGAGCGAGGACAATGCCCTGATCACCGCGGTGAATCGGGCCAGCGGCACGAGCGCCGTCGTGCTCGCCACGACGGAGGTCGAGCGGGGCGGACAGACGAACGTTTTCGGCGGCGACCAGGTGGTCCGGCAGGCGGGCGCCCGCGCGGGCAGCAGCAACTACGTCAACGACTCGGACGGTGTGATCCGGCGCGTGCCGTACGCCGTCGAGGGCCTCGAGAGCTTCGCCATGGTCGCGGCGGAGGAGTTCCGGGGACGGCCGCTGCCGGTGCGGGAGGGCTTCGAGTGGATCGATTACCGAGGACCGCGCGGGACAGTGGAGTCGGTGCCGTTCTCGCGGCTGGTGGAGGGACGGACCCGGCCCGACTTCTTCCGGGACAAGGTCGTCGTGATCGGCGCCACCGCGCCGTCGCTCCAGGACGTCCACGCAACGCCGGTCGGTGGCGGGCGCCCGATGCCCGGGCCCGAAATCCAGGCGAACGCCACCGCCACGGCGCTGGCCGACTTCCCCCTCCAGCCTGCGCCGGGGGCGCTGAACGTTGCGCTGATCGTGCTGCTCGGCGTGGTCGGGCCCGGATTCGCGCTCCGGCTCGGGCCGCTGCGGGCCGCGATCGCCGGCGCGCTCGTCGCCGCCGCGTTCGCGATCGGCGTGCAGATCGCGTTCAACGCCGGGCTGATCCTCTCGTTCCTGTATCCGCTGGCGTCGCTGCTCCTTGGGGTCGTCGGCGCGCTTGCGATCGGGCTCGTCCTGGACGCCTTCGAGCGCGAGCGGGTGCGCGACGTCTTCTCCCGGTTCGTGCCCGAGCCCGTGGTCGACGAGGTTCTCAAGAACGTCGACGAGGACCTGCGGCTCGGCGGTGAGCGGGAGCTCGTCACCGTGCTCTTCAGCGACGTGCGAGGCTTCACGAGCTTCTCGGAGACGCGCTCGCCGGAGGTCGTGATCGACGTCCTCAACAGGTACCTGACGTCGATGACGGACGTGATCCTGAAGCACGGCGGGAAGCTCGTGGCGTTCATGGGCGACGGGATCATGGCCGTCTTCGGCGCCCCCATCCCGATGGACGACCACGCCGACCGCGCCCTCGCCGCCGCGCGCGAGATGGCGGGTCCCGCGCTCGAGCGGTTCAACGATTGGCTGCGCTCGAGTGGAGACGGCGACGGCTTCAAGATCGGCATCGGGCTGAACAGCGGAGCGGTCATGGCGGGCAACGTCGGATCGGAACGCCGGCTCGAGTACACCGTGATCGGCGACACCACGAACACCGCCTCCCGCATCGAGGGCATGACGAAGGGAACGCCGCACACGATCTACCTGTCGGAATCGACGCGGCTGATGCTGGTCGGCCCGCAACCGGATCTCGAGCACGTCGATGAGCTCGAGGTTCGGGGGCGTCGGGCGAAGGTCGTGATCTGGACGATCGGGGACGCTACCGCGGCCGGGCGAGGTAGCGCTCGCCGCGCCGGAGCACGATCCTCCGGTCGCTGACGAAATCGCGCACCGTGACCGATCCCTGCGTCACGCGCGTGAGGGTGCTGTCGCAGCGGTCCTCGACGAGCCAGCGGGTCCCGCGCACGGCGGCGGAGGAGTAGCGGCCGCGCGAGCGGAACCGGCCCCTGCCGCTGCCCCACAGCCTCCTCCGGCTCGTCTGGGCCGCGCTCGCCCGGCGCCCGCGCGGGCACGGCCGGATCCGGCCGCGCAGTGCGAGCTCGGTCAAGAAGCGATCCCTGGCGCGCTGGCGGACGGTGAACACTCCCGCGTGGAAGGTCGCCTCCTGGAGCCGGCCCCGCCGGCTGCGAACGGTGGTCAGCTCGACGCGGCCGCGACGGGCGTCGATCGTCGAGCCCATCGGGAGCTCCCCGATATCGGTCAGCCGCTGGAAACGGTCCTCACCGGGGAGGCGCACGCGGATCACCCCGCTGACCGGCTCGGCGAGGAGGGTCTGGCCGAGGTCGGGCACGAGGGCCTGGCTGGGGGTCGGCGCCACGGACGGCGGGGCTCCGGGCGGCGGCGGTGGCTCCGCCGCGGCGGTCACCTGGATCCGGCGCGTGGCCTGCGCCGCCGGCGTCCCGCGTCCGAGGACCGTCCCCCCGGTGAAGATCGTCGTCGTCGAAGCGCCCTCGTTGTCGGTCACGACCAGCGTGACCGTGTAGGTCCCGGGGACCGTGTAGACGTGAGCAGGCGTCGGGCCGCCGTCCGGCAGCACGGTGCCGTCGCCGAAGTCCCAGTCGTAGCGCACGATCGAGCCGTCCGGATCCATCGCCCCCGTCGCGTCGAACTGGACCGGAGCGCCGGCGGTCCCGCCCGTCGCGGTGAAGGCGGCGACCGGCGCCTGGTTGGGGCTGACTACCACCCCGAAGGCGCCCCGCAGGTCGACCCGCGGGACCGGCTTCGGCGCGATCGAGGCGCCAGGGCCAAGGTCGAACAGGTGGCCGTCGCCGCCCGCCACGAACAGGCTCTTGCCGTCCGGGGTCGCGCTCGCGAACCACAGCCTTGTGTTCGGCACCACGGACGCGGGCGTCGCGCCGGGCGACAGACGCCCGTCGCCGCCGATCGCGAAGCCGAACACCGCGCGTTCGCCGTGCTTCGGGCCGCGGCCGGTCACGTATAGCGCGGACCCGTCGGGGACCACGGCGATGCCGATCGCCTTCGCACCGGGCCCGAGGTCGAGCGCCGGCGGCGACTTCTGCGCCGGCATGCCGCCGGCATCGACGTCGAACTGGAGCACGCGACCGTTGAATCCAGTCGCGTACAGGCTGCGGCCATCGGGCGTGAGGGCCAGGTCCACGAGAAACGAGCCGCCGGTCTCTACGAGCCCGGGGCGCCGTGTGAGCCCGCCGCCTGCACCAACGTCGAACACCGCGATCCCGCCGCGACCAGGGCATAGGCGGTGCGCCCGTCCGGCCGTACCGCGACGCCGCTCGGGAAGACCCCCGCCGGAATCGCGAGTCGGTCCTTTGGCACGAGCTGCCCGCCGTCGGTGATGTCGTACTGCAGCACCGCTCCCCGCAGCAGCTCCGTCACGTAGGCGCTCGCGCCGTCAGGGTGGACCGCGATCGCGTACGGCACGCCCGACACACGCCGAAGCGGGGGCGACCCGGGCGTTAGCCGTCCGTCCCCGGCTACCTCGTACTGGAGCACGCCGTCGTCCGCGGTCGCGTAGAGGCGGTCGCCCTCCGGAGTCATGGCCAGCCGGAGCGGGCGGTCGGCTTCGACAGACGCGGGCTCGAGCGGCGTCAGCGCGCCACCCGGGCCGACGGCAAACTGGGCGATCTCGTCCGCCGCGGGCTCCGCGAAGTAAGCGGTACGCGCCGCGAAGGCGGTCGGGACCGCGGCGAGGGAACCGGCACAGGCGAGCGCGACAAGCGCCCGACGGGCGGCGCGGACGGTCAAGGAGGGGCCTCGGATCGGCAGGTGCAGACAGTGAACGAGTCTGTCACGGGTCTTCTTGCAATCGCAAGCGGCCGACGCTCCTGGCCGAGATAGCGGCGGCGGTTGTTAGCCTCAAACTATGAGCCTCGTCTCCCGGGGGAAGGTCCGCGACATCTACGCCGCGGGCGACGATCAACTTCTGCTCGTCGCCTCCGATCGCATCTCGACATACGACGTCGTGCACCCCACGCCGATCCCCGACAAGGGCAAGGTCCTGACCGGCCTCACCGTCTTCTGGCTCGAGCAGACGGGGCACATCTGCCCGAGCCATCTCGTGTCCTACACCGACGTGCCCGACGAGCACCGGGGTCGGGCGATGCTCGTTGAGCGGCTGGAGATGGCGCCCGTCGAGTGTGTGGTACGCGGCTACCTCACCGGCTCGGGCTGGAGGGACTACCTGAGCACCGGCGCGGTGTGCGGGATCGAGCTGCCCTCGGGTCTCCGGGAGTCTGAGCGGCTCCCCGAGCCGATCTTCACCCCCGCCACGAAGGCGGAGGCGGGAGCACACGACGAGAACGTGGACTTCGACCGGGCGGCCGAGATCGTCGGTGACCGGCCGCTGCTGGAGGAGCTCCGCCGGCTCTCGCTGGCCCTCTACGAGCACGGTGCCTCGCACGCCCTCGAGCGGGGGATCATCCTCGCGGACACCAAGTTCGAGTTCGGCCGGCGCGCCGAGGGGACGATCGTGCTTGGTGACGAGGTCTTGACGCCGGATTCCTCGCGGTTCTGGCCCGCCGACGGGTACGCGCCGGGGCGCTCCCAGCCGAGCTTCGACAAGCAATACGTGCGCGACTGGGCCGCCGGATCGGGCTGGGACAAGACCCCGCCGGCGCCCCCGCTCCCGGACGACGTGGTGGCCGGCACGAGGGCGCGCTACTTGGAGGCGTACGAGCGCATCGCGGGCGAGCCGCTCGAGCGCTGGCTTGAGCGCAGCGGCGCTGCGTGAGGGTGCGGGTCCTGATCCGCCCCAAGGAGGGCATCCTCGATCCGCAGGGCCAGGCGGTGGAGAGCGCGCTGCCGGCGCTCGGGTTCGAGGGCGTGCGAAACGTTCACGTGGGCCGCCTGATCGAGCTCGACGTGGACGACCCGGCGCGCGTCCCGGAGATGTGCGAGCGGCTCCTGGCCAACCCGCTGATCGAGGACTACGAGGTGCAGGAGCTGGTGTCCACATGAGGTTCGGCGTTATCCGCTTCCCGGGTTCGTGCGACGAGATCGACGCGCTCCGGGCTTGCCGCCGGTTTGGCGACGCCGAGCTCCTGTGGCATGGGGACCGCGACCTGCGCGGGGTCGATGCCGTCGTGATCCCGGGTGGCTTCTCCTACGGCGACTACCTGCGGGCCGGGGCGCTCGCCCGCTTCGCGCCGGCGATGGAGACCGTGATCGAATTCGCCCGCGCGGGGGGTCCCGTGCTCGGCATCTGCAACGGATTCCAGGTGCTCTGCGAGGCCGGGCTGCTGCCCGGCGCACTGCTGCCGAACAGGTCGCTGCGCTTCGTCTGCCGCCAGGTCGAGGTGGTGGTGGAGAACATCGACACCCCATTCACGCGCGCGTGCGAGAAGGGCGACCGGCTGTCCGTCCCGGTCAAGCACACGACCGGGCGCTACCACGCGCCGGATATCCCCGAGGAGCGGGTGGTGCTGCGCTACGCGCCCGGGGAGAACCCGAATGGCTCTCAGGAAGACATCGCCGGTGTGTGCAACCCCGAGGGCAACGTCTTCGGGCTGATGCCACATCCCGAGCACGCCGTCGATCCGCTCACCGGCTCGGCCGATGGCGGTCGGCTGTTCGAGTCCCTCGCCATGGTCCCCGTGGCGTGAGCGGCACCGCCACCGCGCCGCACCGCGAGCTCGGCCTCACCGACGGCGAGTACGACCGCATCTGTGCGCACCTGGGGCGTGAGCCGAACGCGCTCGAGCTCGCCGTCTTCTCGCTCATGTGGTCGGAGCACTGCTCCTACAAGCACTCGAGGAAGCTGCTGCGCGAGCTGCCCACCGACGGCCCCTACCTCCTGATGGGCCCGGGCGAGAACGCCGGCGTGGTGGATGTGGGCGACGGGCTGGCGGTGGCGTTCAAGGTCGAGTCGCACAACCACCCCAGCGCGGTGGAGCCCCTCCAGGGGGCGGCCACCGGCGTGGGGGGGATCCTGCGCGACGTCTTCGCGGTCGGCGCGCGGCCGATCGCGGTCCTCGACTCGCTCCGCTTCGGCGAGCTCGACTCTTCGCGCTCGCGCTATTTGTTCGACTGGGCGGTCAAAGGGATCGGGCACTACGGAAACTCAGTCGGCGTCCCGACGGTCGGCGGAGAGGTCTACTTCGAGGGCCCCTACGAGCAGAACTGCCTGGTCAACGCGATGTGCGTGGGCGTCGCCAGGCGGGAGCGGCTGATCCGTAGCGCCGCGGCAGGCGCGGGCAACTACGTGGTGCTGCTCGGCGCGCGCACCGGGCGCGACGGGATCGGCGGGGCCTCGGTGCTGGCGAGCGCGGAGCTCTCGGAGGAGGACGCCTCGAAGCGGCCCAGCGTCCAGATCGGCGACCCGTTCGAGGAGTCGAAGCTGCTCGAGTGCTGCCTCGAGCTGCTCGACCGCGAGGCGCTCTCGGCGCTGCAGGACCTGGGCGCGGCCGGGCTGTCCTCGTCCTCGTGCGAGATGGCCTCGAAGGGCGGCGTCGGGATCGACATCGACATCTCGCGCGTGCCGCTTCGCGAGGCGGACATGGCGCCGTTCGAGATCATGATCTCGGAGTCCCAGGAGCGCATGCTGTGTGTCGTCCGGCCGGAGCGGCTCCCCGAGCTGGTCGAGGTGTGCGACCGCTGGGAGGTGCGCGCAACGCCGATCGGCACGGTGACCGACACGCGCCGGCTGCGCGTGTTCGACGGGGACGAGCTGGTGGGCGACATGCCGGTCGAGGCGCTCGTGGACGAGTGTCCGCTCTACGACCTCGGGCCGGAGCAGCCGGCGGCGCCGGTCTATCCGAACCCGCCGCGGCGGCTGCGACCCGGTGCCCCACCCGATGAGACGCTGCTGGCCCTGCTTCGCTCGCCCAATGTCGCCTCGAAGCGCTTCACGTTCGAGCAGTACGACTCGATCGTCGGTTCACGCACCGTGCAGCGCCCGCAGGCCGCGGACGCCGCGGTTCTCCTGCTGGAGCACGACGGCGGGAGCGGTGCGCTGGCCGTCTCGATTGACGGCAACGGGCGCCGGGTGGCCTGCGACCCGTACACGGGTGCCGCCGAGGCCGTGCTCGAGTGCGCGCGCAACCTGGCCTGCGTTGGCGCCGAGCCGCTCGGTCTCACGAACTGCCTCAACTTCGGCAACCCCGAGAAGCCCCATATCGCCTGGCAGCTCACCCGCGTCGTTGCGGGGCTCCGCGACGCGTGCCTCGCGCTCGGGGTGCCGGTGGTGGGCGGGAACGTGTC
>JACVRW010000003.1 GCA_014534235.1 Thermoleophilaceae bacterium
CACTTTCGTCGAGGAGATCACCGTTGGGCTGCCTGCCGCGCCTTTTGTTCACAGCGGCGGCGCCCGCGGCAACACGGTGCACGGAGCCGTCGACCCCGAGAACCAGCCCACGCAATGGATGATCGAGTATGGGCCGACGGCGGAGTACGGCGCGACGACCACGCCGCGGTCGCTGCCCGGCGAGGACTCGCTCCACCAGGTGTCGGCCGGCCTCCCCGGTCTCGTGCCGGGGCGCCTATACCACTACCGGCTGGTGGCGTCGAACTCCTCCGGCAGCGCCGAGGGAGCCGGCCGGGTGATGGTCGCCGGCAGCACTCCCGGCTCGGACCCCTACCGCGAGGCCCTGGTCGCAACCCCCGGCCTGGCCTCGTACTGGCGCCTCGGTGAGCTGTCGGGAAGCTCGGCAATGGACGAGCTCACGGGCGGCTCAGCCGCGCTCGAGGGGCGGGTCCTGCTGGGCGCGCCGGGCATGCTCGGACCGCTCGGCAACACCGCCATGAGCTTCGACGGCGCCACCGGCGGGCTTGCCGGCCCCGGCCCGGCTCTCGCGGAGAGCGGGACGATCGAGGGCTGGTTCCGTTGGCGCGCGGGCACGGCCACTGTCCGCGACCACACCGGCCCATCCGGCGGCTGGCTGCTCGCCTTCAACAGCGCCGGGACGGTGCGCTACCGCGTTGGGGGCAGCGGCTTCGACACCCACGTGCCGATCGAGACCGTGCGCGACGGCCAGTGGCACCACCTCGCCGCGACCAAGAGCGGAACGACCGCCAGGCTCTACCTGGACGGGGCAGAGATCCACTCGGGCGCCGACGCCGGATCGACGCCCGCGGCGACTCCCTGGCACGTGATGCGCAATGGAACGAACCAGAGCTTCTCGGAGGGAGAGGCGGACGAGGTCGCCCTGTACACGCGGGCGCTTTCACCCGCCGAGGTTGAGTCTCACTACGACCTGGCGCGCGCGGTCGCGGCAACGCCGTTGCCGCCCGAAAGCGGGCCTTCCGTGGTCGAACCACCGGCTGCCGGCACCGGCCGCGGGGGCGGCGTCCTCGGGCGGCGGTCCGGGCGCGGGTCCGCGCCTAGCCGCAGCGGCTCAGTGGGATTTGCCGCCGTGCGCCGCGGCCGGCTGATCGTGCGCGGCGCGCCGGGCAAGGCCAACCGCCTGCTCGCGCGCAGGCGGGGAGCGGCGTGGCGCGTGAACGACGCCGCCGCCCGGCTCCGAGCCGGCCCCGGTTGCCGACAACTCGGTCCGCGCGCGGTCGCCTGTCGGGCCGTGCTCATCAGGAGGATCGCCGTCTACGGAGGCGCTGGCAACGACCGCCTCACCGTGGTCGGCCGGATCCGGGCGCTGCTCGCGGGCGGGCCGGGGAACGACCGCCTGAGCGGCGGCCCGTCGGCCGTCTTCCGCGGCGGACCCGGCGTCGACAGGATCGTGCGGCGGCGGCGCTAACGAACGCCGTGCCGACGACAGCCACTCAGCGACCAATCCCGGGGCTATGGCCGGTCACCTCGCGATGGCTGACCGCAAAAGGCGGCCGCCCCGTCGGCCGGGGCGGCCGCTCTTTCCTTCTACGCGGCCGCCGGCGCTGCGCCGCCGACCGCGGCGGTTCCGGAGGGGCCCTTCGGCCGGCGGATGCCGAGGACGAAGAGCGCGATGCCGGCGACGAGCGCGAAGGCCCCGCTCCCAAGCGCGGTCCAGCCGAGCTCGTCGAGGAACGGGGCGTTGGCGCCCGCGCTGATGTCGGCATCGACGCCCAGCGAGCCGTCCGCGTTCAGCACGACGACCGACCAGTCACCGTCCTCGACCTCCCAGTCCACGGCTTGGAGACCGGTGCCCCGGCTGGAGGCCGCCCAGATGTCCGCGTGCTCGGGCGAGACGGGGTGACGCTGGCCCGCGTGGCGCGTGTAGTCCGTGTCGAACGTATCGAACGGCCCGGCCTCCACATCGTGGACGGTGGTATGCGGCACGCCGCTCAGGTAGCGCTCCACGTCGGCGGTGCGCGCGATGCCAACGAACAGCGGCTTGTCGTCACGCGAGTCGGCCTCGATCCTGACCTTGCCGAGCTCGTCCGTCTCGGCGAGCCAGTCTGCCTCGCCGAGGTCTACGTCTAGGTTCTCGGTGGCGAGGGCGCGCGTGTCCGCCCCGAAGTGGTGAGCGTCGGTCTTGAGATATCCGTCGTCGTCCTTCTGCCCCTCGCCGTACAGAGCAAGGGCGCCCCCGAGCACGAGGCCCGAGGCGAGAAGGGTGGTTAGAGCCCCCGATATCCCGAGTGCGATGCGAGCTGCGGAGTTCAATTCATGTCCTTTTGCTTGGGTCCAATTTCCGATGGGGTCAACGGTCCCATCGGAGGGATCGCGTTTCGCTGGGGCCAGCAGGCGTTCGAGGGTGCGGTTATCCCTCGCAGCGGAGGGCGAGACTCAGGGCCCGCCCGGATCTCGGAGCTCGCGGAAGGCGCGGACTAGTGCTTCGCGCGGCACCGGCGTGGCCGACGCCCGTCGCCGGCTCGCGATCGACCTGCTGCTCGAGCGCCTCGAGGCGGTCTGCCTTCCGGTGGCCCGCACCTACACCCGTCGGCGTGCGGCGCCGAGGCGGACCCGAAGCTCGGCCCCACGGAGCCCGAGCTCGTGCTGTTCGAGCGAGCGCTGGCGCGCCCTGCGGTCCGCCGCGGGCTTCCGGTCCTGGGGACCTGGCCGAGGCGCGCTTTCTGAACGTGGCGCTCGGGGGTACGCTCCACCAGCACGTGCCGGACCTGCCGGACGAGGTGGACCATCGCCAGACAGTGGACGGACGGCGCACTACCCATGAACTGCAGCTGGTGGCGAACAGCCGCCTGGCGAGCGTTATCGGGCGCACACGCCTTGCAGTGAACTCGCTCCGCCACGAGGCGCCCGCCGCGCTGGGTCCGGGCACAGCCAGGCCGACCTCGTGGCGGCGCTGGCGGCGGTCTTCCTCGACGCCGGGCCGGTCGGTGCGACCGCGCCCGCGATCGCGGGGGGCGAGGAGGCCTAGCGACGTACCACGCCGAGCTTCGCTCGAAGCTGGCCGCCTAACGGGTACCGCTGGTTTGCACCCGGCTCCGCGCGCGCGGATCCGGAATCGAGGCGATCGTGGTCGGCTGACGGCTCGTGGAAGCTGCTCCGCGAGCTCTGCGCCGGGTGCGACGAGCTGCAAGCGCTACGCCAGAAATCTCCGCGCGACGCCGAAAGACGTTCACGGAGGCCCGATGCCCGGGGTCCGGCCGTGCGACCTGCGCTGGTTTGCCCGGGGCCCGCCCGGGGACGAGCCCGGCATGTCCCGCGTACCCCGGGAGGTCGCCCAATGAGCCAAAAGGCAGCTATCACCGTCAACCGCCCGCGCGAGGACGTCGAGCGCCTCTGGAGCAGCTCGGAGTACCGGCCGAAGTACATCGAGGCCTCGGGCGCCCGGGTGGCCTTCGTCGACGCGCCCGGCGACCGGGGGACGGAGATCCACGTCGAGCTCGGGCGGACGCGGGGCGGCAAGCTCGGCGAGGTGGTCCAGAAGCTCGTCGGCGCCGTCCCTCGCGCGAAGGTGACGGACGACCTACGACGTTTCAAGCAGCAGGTGGAGACGGGGGTGATTGCCCGCTCGGACGGGACCCCGGAGGGCGAGCTGGCCGAGCGCAAGCTGAAGCAGCGGCCCGCGCAGCCGCTGAGCGAAGCCGAGGCAGGGAAGGCGGGCGTCTGATGAGGGCGAACATCTGGTCCGGACGGAACACGGTTCGGGTCGAGGACGTCCCGGACCCGAAGATCCTCAACGAGCGCGACGCGATCGTGAAGATCACCTCGACCGCGATCTGCGGCTCGGACCTCCACCTCTACGACGGCTACATACCGACGATGAAGCGCGGCGACATCCTCGGGCACGAGTTCATGGGCGAGGTCGTCGAGACCGGCAAGCGAGTGACCAACCTCCGGGTCGGCGACCGCGTGGTCGTGCCGTTCCCGATCGCCTGCGGCGACTGCTGGGCGTGCCGGCACGAGCTGTACTCCGCGTGCGAGAACTCGAACCCCAACGCGGGCCTCGCCGAGAAGATCTTCGGCCACCCGACGGCGGGCATCTTCGGCTACTCGCACATCACTGGCGGCTACGCGGGCGGTCAGGCCGAATACGCGCGCGTTCCCTATGCGGACGTAGGGCCGCTCAAGATCGAGGACGACCTGACCGACGAGCAGGTGCTGTTGCTGTCGGACATCTTCCCCACCGGGTACATGGGGGCGGAGCTGTGCGACATCAGCGGGGGCGAGGTGATCGCCGTCTTCGGCGCCGGGCCGGCCGGCCAGTTTGCGATCGCCAGCGCTGCCCTGCTCGGCGCCGAGCGGATCATCGCGATCGACCAGTACGAGTACCGGCTGGAGATGGCGCGCAACAGGGCGGGCGCGACGGACACGATCGACTTCTCCAAGAACCCCGACGTGGTCGAGCAGCTCAAGGAGCTGACCGGTGGCCGCGGGCCCGACGCGGTCATCGACGCGGTCGGGATGGAGGCCGCTCACGGGCATGGCGCCCTTCACGCCGTCGACCGCGTGAAGCAGGCCTCGCGCTCAGAGTCCGATCGCGGCCATGCCCTCCGCGACGCGATCCTCGCCTGCCGCCCGGGTGGAATCGTCTCCGTGATCGGCGCGTACGGCGGGCTGATGGACAAGTTCCCGACCGGCGCGTTCATGAACAAGAGCCTCCAGCTGCGGACCGGCCAGTGCCATGTCCAGAAGTACACGCGGCCCCTCTACGAGCGGATCCGCAACGGGGAGATCGACCCGAGCTTCGTGATCACCCACCGCCTGGGGCTCGATCACGCACCCGACGGCTTCGAGACCTTCAAGCACAAGCAGGACGACTGCGTGAAGGTCGTCCTGAAGCCCTGAGAGGAATGAGCATGCCAACGCCACCACGACCGATCGACTCGACCCTCCACGGCGTCACCGACTACAGCGTGGGCGCCCTCCTCGTCACTGCCTTTCCGAAGTTCGCCGGTGTCGAGGGGAGTCGCTCGGCGGCCCAGATCAGGACCGCGGGGGCCGCGCACGCCGCTTACAGCACCGTGACGGACTATCCGCTCGGAATCGTGAAGCTGATCCCCTTCAAGCTCCACCTCGCGCTGGATGCGCTCGGCGCGGTCGCGCTCGGCCTGGCTCCGTTCGTCACCGGCCAGTACAAGGAGGGACGGCGGCAGTGGCTCCCGCACGTGGGGCTGGCCCTGTTTGAGCTCGGCTCGCTCGCAATGACGGACCCGACCGGCAAGGGCGACTTCCACGGCGACATCGAGGCGGTGCGCAGGGCCAACCTGGAGGATCCGCGCCAAAAGATCTACGGCGGTCCGCCCGCGGTCAGACAGACGCCGGCCGGAGCGCCTCGGGCATGACCTCCAGCGCTCGCGTCGCGAGGGGGACCCGGTGATCCGCTGGCCGCCGATGCCTGCCTGGGGGGGCTCCTCGGGAGCCTCTTGATCACGCACGGCGGTATCGGCGCGCGTTCGCGTGGCGCGATCTCACTTGTCGGCAGACGGTGCCGGCAGCACCGCCTAAGAGCGGTGTCCGGAGCCGAGTCTGCGGGCTGCCCTGAGTGGCTCGGCGACCGGCGATCTCCGCCTTCCGCCGACCCAGAGCGCCGTGACCAGCAAGCCGGCGAGGGCGAGCATGGCTACGACCGCAAAGCTCGTCTCGATGCCGCTGACGAAGGCGTCTCGGGCGAGCGACTCTAGGCGTGCCGCGCGCCCCGGAAACCGCTCGACGATCTGCTCGGCGAAGCCGGTGTTGGCCAGCAGCCCGATGAGTGCCTGCTCTTCGCCCTCGCTCAGGAGGCCGGCCAAGCGGTCTTCGTGCACTCGGGCTTCGCTGGCGGCCGTGAAGATTGCGGTGGTGAGTGCAAGCCCAACCGAGCCGCCGACGAGCTGGAACATGTAGAGGATGCCGCCGGCCAGGCTTCGCCGAGCGGGGCCGAGTGCGGTGACTCCGGCGGTCGTGGCGGCCGACACGAACAACCCGATGCCGAGGCCGAGGAGCGCCATGCCGGGGACGAGCGGCGGATACCGCGATGCCCCGACGGTCGCCGCGAGCAGCAGCATCCCGATCGCCATCGCGCCAGCGCCCGCCGCGGTGACCAGCTTTGGACGAAAGCGGGCGTAGAGCGGGCCGGAGACGAAGGAAGAGACGGCGGCGACCGCCATTAGCGGGAACAGCGCCGCTCCGGCGGCGAGGGCGCCATAGCCGAGGAGCTCGCGCAGCAGCACCGGCAGATAGATAGGGGCGGCGAACGAGCTTCCCGACAGCAATACGATGGCGAGGCTCGCACCGGCGAACTCGCGGTTGCGCAGAACGTCGCTGGGGACCAAGGCGTGCTCCCCGGTGCGCCGTTCCACCGCGACGAACGCGGCAGTGAACATCGCGAAGCCTCCGATGAGCAGAGCGATGCGCACGTCGCCAAAACCCCAGTCGTTTCCCTGGTCGAGTACCAAGAGGAGTAAGACGAGCGCGAGGGACAGCGTCAGGATGCCGGCGTAGTCCATGCGCTCGCGATGCGGCGCCGACGGTGGCGGCCGAATCGTCGCCCATGTCACCAGGCAGGCCAGGACGGCTATCGGCAGGTTGAGGAACAGGATCCCCCGCCAGCTGGCCGTGTGGATCAGGAGACCGCCTAGCAGCGGCCCACAAGCGTTGCCGATCCCGGCCACGCCGATGACCAGCGCGCCCGCCAGTGCGGCCCGGGTACCCCCCAACGCGGCGTAGGTCATCCCCAGGATGGCTGGCCACATCATTGCCCCGCCGATTCCCATGAGCGCCCGGGCGGCGACCAGCCACCAGTTGTCCTGGGCGGCGCCGCCGGCGGCCGAGAAGGTCGCGAAGACCGCGGCGCCGGTGAAAAAGATCCGCCGACGCCCGAACACGTCGGCGAGTCGGCCGGCGGTCACGATGAAGACGCCAAACACGAGCGCATAGGCACTCATGACCCACTGCACGCTCGCCACGTCGGCGTTGAGGTCATCCTGGATGCTCGGCAGCGCGACGCTCAGCGCCGAGAAGTCGATGGCGATCACGAGCACGGCCAGTCCCATGGCGGCCAGCGCCATCAGCGTGCCGGGCTCGATCGGATCGCCCCGCGCGGGCCTCATGCCCCCCAACGGCACAGCAGGTGGGTGTAGGGGCGCCCGTCCAGGCGACGTTCCAGGTCCGAAAGGGAGTGAACCGGCTCGAGCGCGTACGGCTCCGGCGAGGGCACGACGCGTTGGACGGATCGGAACGTGTCGCGCAGGTGGTCGAGGAAGCTCTGGGGACGGGTGCCGAGCCGCCGGAGCCGCTCCGGGGCGAACTCGAGGACGACGTCGAGCGGCTGCGCTCCCATCAGCGGCCCGAGACCCGCCACTACCTCCGGCTCGGCGCCCTCGACGTCGATCTTGATCACGCGCGGGACGACGCCCAGCAGCGAGCAAAGGTCACCGGCGGCTACGACGAGGACGCGTTGGCCACGGCCGCGATCGACCGGGCGGACCATGCTGTGGCCACCCGCGTTGTCGGTGTCGAGCGCGAGCGTGCGCCACCCGCTCGCGCGACCGGCGGCGACCCGCAGCGGGACGACGTTGCTCGCCACGTTGGCGCGGACGTTGTGGGCCAGAAGTTCGAAGTTGTCGATCTCCGGCTCGAGCGCGACCACCAGGCCGGAGCGGCCCACCGCGCGTGCCCCCTGGAGCGCGGACCAGCCGATGTTGGCGCCGATGTCGAGGAAGCAATCGCCGGGGGAGAGCAGGTCCGCCATCAGCGACTCGACGTCCAGCTCGTGGCTCCCACGCACGGCGAGCCCGAGCGAGTCGTGGCGGTCGACGGTCATCCACCACCCGTCGATCTCGTGCGTCCGGCCGATGAGTGGGAGCACGACGTGGCCGGCCACCAGCCGCCGCCGGCGGTCGTCCTGCATGAACGTCAGCCGGCTGCAGACACCAACGACAGCCGGACGAAGGGCCTGTCGCATGCGGCGCAGCACGTGGTCACGTGCGTCCTGTGGCGATGACCACTCTCCCTGTACGGCGCCGCGACGGCAAGCCGATCATTGTCGCGAGCCTACCTCGCGGCGCTCACCGCCCGGGCCTGCCAACACCGGGAGGGCCGGCCCCGTAGGCGGCGCCGGACTGCGAGACCTGAGCCGGCGGGGCGCAGTGCGCTCCTCGAGGGAAGGCAGGCCTGTCTGACGCCGACGCCTGGCCTGCGCCCGGTCAGCCCGCGACCGGAATGTTGGCGTGCACCTCGAACCCGCCCCCTTGGCGCGGCCCGACCTCGAGCCGTCCCCCGACGGCGGAGACGCGCTCGCGCATGCCCTGGAGCCCCTGGCCACCCGAGGGGGCGTCGTCGTCGTCGGGAACCGCGTCACCGTCGTCGATGACATCGACGCTGATCATGCCGTCGTCGCGACGCACGCGGACGGCCACCGCCGTTGGGGCGTGCGCGTGCTTGGCGACGTTCGTGAGGGCCTCCTGCACGATTCGGTAGACGGTCAGTCCGATGACGGCCGGAAGCGGCTGGTCGGCCTCGACGTGGAGCTCGAGCGTGACCGGCAGCCCGTCCGCCCGCGCTCGCTCGACCAATTGGCTGATCTCATCGACGCCGCGGATCGGCTCCGCGGGCGTGTCGCTCGGGTCGCCGGCACGTAGCAACCCGAGCGTCCGCCGCATCTCGCCCAGCGCCGTGCTGCTCGCCTGGCGGACGCGCGACAGTGCGACGCGGGCCTCAGCGGGGTCGTCCTCGAGCAGGTGCGCTGCCACCCCTGCTTGAACGTTGATCGTCGCAATGGCGTGCCCGGTAACGTCGTGGAGCTCCCGCGCGATCCGAAGCCTCTCCTCGGCGACGCGGCGGCGAGCCTCCTCGTCGCGCGCACGCTCGGCCCGGGTGGCGCGGTCGACCGCCTCCGCCATATACGCGTGATGGATCCGCACCGCGGCCCCGAGGCCGAAGGCGGCGAAGCACCAGCCGAGCTCGACGACGTTCCGATCGCTGAAGCGTGGGACGTCGTCGAGCTGCTGCCCGGCCATGAAGGCGATGACGGCGGTCGCGGCGGCCGCCACCAGCGCCACCGGCCAGTCGTGGCGCTCGCCGACGCTGAACAGGGCGAGTAGGACGGTGACCGCCATCGGGAACTCCTCGTGTCCGGTGGACGCGTAGAGGATCGCCGTGGCGAGCGTGACGGCGAGCACCGGCAGTGGTGCCCGCCGGCGCGCGAGCAGCGCAGCGCAGGGCGGCACCGCGAGCAGCGCCGCTTCAGCGGAGAGCCCTCCCTCCGCCGCCTCATCGACCGCCACGGCCACATACAGCGCCGCGCCCAGACCGACGTCGACAAGGACCGAACGCGGCGGCCTCACGCCACACCCGGCCGCACGAGGCCACTCTCGTAGGCGAGCATCACCAGCTGCGCGCGATCGCGGGCGCCAAGCTTCATGAGAATCCGGCTCACGTGCGTCTTGGCCGTCAGCGGGCTGAGTACCAGGCGTTCGGCGATCTCATCGTTCGAGAGGCCTCCCGCCACCAGCGCGAGCACCTCGACCTCGCGCGGGGTCAGCTCGGCGAGCGCCTCCGGCGGCGTTGAGTGCGGCTCCGGCCGAGCCACGAACGCCTCGATCAGCCGGCGCGTGATGGCGGGCGACAGAAGGCTCTCGCCGCCGGCCACGATTCGGATCGCCTCGAGCAAGTCCTCCGGGTCTACGTCCTTGAGCAGGAATCCGCTGGCCCCCGCGCGCAGCGCCTCGAATACGTATCGATCCTCGCCAAACGTCGTGAGGATGATTACGCGTGCGGCGGCGAGCTCCGGTTCTGCTGCGATCCGTCGGGTGGCCTCGATGCCGTTGACACCGGGCATGCGGATGTCCATCAGGACGACGTCGGGCCGTTCGGCGCGCGCAAGGCGAACCGCCTCGTCGCCGTCGCTAGCCTCGCCGGCCACCTCGAGGCCGTCGGCGTGCTCGACCAGAACGCGAAAGCCCGCTCGCACCAGTGCCTGATCGTCGGCGAGCAGCACGCGGATAGCCACCGACGCGGAGCGTACTCCTGCAGAAGTACGTCAAGTCACTCCTGGAAGGCGATGACCCGGCGAGCTTCCTGTCACACGATGTTCTCAGTACCGAACACCACGACAAAGGAGTTCCTCCGATGTTCATGAGCCCCATCGCCGCCTACCACGTCCGTCACGCCACCGAGGCCCTCGCCCACTCCGGGCGGCCGGACGCCCCCACCCGTCTCGAGCCAGCCGCCCGACGGCGCCGGTGGATGCGCCGGGAGGGCGGCCTCCGGCTGCCGCTGGCCGTGCGCCGCTCGGCCGCCAGACCGGCGCCCGCTGTCAAGTAAGCGGACCCCGCCCCGCCCCTCCCCGGAGGGGCGGGGCGGCCCCCGCCAGGGCGCCGCCGAGCATGCTTCGAGCAATCGGACGTAGGCTTGCGAGTGTGGCTGCACGACCGCCTGAAACGACGTCGGCCGTGGGATCGCTCTGGCTGGATACGGCTCCCCGGACCGAGCGGGCGCAGCTCGCGGGCGACTTGCAGGTCGACGTTGCGGTGCTGGGGGGCGGCGTGGCCGGGATGACCGTGGCGCTGTTGCTGAAGCGCGACGGCGCGAGGGTCGCCGTGGTTGAGGCGGCGCACGTCGGGGGCGGCGTGACCGGTTGCACGACCGCGAAGGTGAGCGCCCTCCAGGCGACGATCTACTCGACGATCCGCAAGCGAAACGGCGAGCAGGCTGCCGCGGCCTACGGGGAGGCGAGCCTGGCGGGGGTCGAGCGGTTGGCGGCGCTGGCCGCCGAGCAGGCTATCGAGTGCGGCCTGGAGCGCCGCGCCGCGTACACCTACGCGGCCGAGGACTCGGAGCGCTCGGCGGTCGAGCGGGAGGCGCAGGCGGCGGCCGGCGCGGGGCTGGCGGTGGAGCTTGTCGACGCGCCAGACCTCCCGTACGCCGTGCATGGCGCGGTCCGGCTCGGCGATCAGGTGCAGATCCACCCGGTCCGCTACGTGCAGGGCCTGGCGGCGGCCGTCGACGGCGGCGGCTCGCAGGTCTTCGAGCGAACGCGCGCGCTCGCGGTCGACGAGGGCTCGCCGTGCCGCGTGCGCACGGCGCACGGGGACGTTCGCGCGGACCACGTGGTGATCGCGACGCACTACCCGTTCCTCGATCGCGGCCTCTACTTTGCGCGCCTCAAGCCGCAGCGTTCCTACTGCATCGCGGCGCGGCTGGCGAGCGGCCGGCCGCCGCGGGGGATGTCGATCAGCGCGGGCAGCCCGACCCGCTCGGTGCGCTCCCACGGCGAGTTCTTGATCGTCGGTGGGGAGGGCCACTCGACCGGTTCCGGCAAGGCGGACCGCGAGCGGTTCGCGCGCCTCGAGGCTTTCGCCCGCCGGCATTGGGACGTCGAGGCGATCACCCACCGCTGGTCGGCGCAGGATCCCTCCCCCTACGACCACCTGCCGGTGATCGGCCCCTACCGCCCCGGTTCCTCACGCCTGTGGGTGACCGCCGGGTTCATGAAGTGGGGCTTCGCGAGCGCCACCTTCGCGGCGATGATCCTGGCCGACCGGATCGCCGGCCGCGACAACCCATGGGCGGGCGTGTTCGGCCCCACGCGCCTCTCGCTGCGCTCCGCGCATGAGCTGGCCGCGCTGGGCGCCAAGTACGCGATTGACCTCGTCGGCGACCGCATTCGGCCGCCGCGGGCGCCGCGGGCCGGCGCCGTACCCCCCGGCGAGGCGCGCGTCGTGCCGGACGGCCTCGGCAAGAAGGGCGTCTACCGCGACGAAAACGGCAGCCTGCACGCGGTCTCGCTGCGCTGCACCCACATGGGCTGCCTCGTGCGCTTCAACGCCGCCGAGCGCTCCTGGGACTGCCCCTGCCACGGCTCCCGCTTCGCCGTCGACGGCAGCGTCCTCGAGGGGCCTGCCGTGCAGCCGCTCGAGCGGCGCGAGCCGTAAGCGCGCTGCGCGAAGTCCGAACAGCCGCGGCGCCCGACGAGACACGCGGCCTGGGCGCCGCCGGAGTGTAGATGAAGAACTCGGCCGGAACCGCCGATGCGCGGACTTGACCGTCCAGACGGTACAGTAGATCGATGCCGGCCGGCCTGCTCCTAGCGCTCGCGATCGCGGTCGAGGTCGCTGCGACCCTCGCCCTCCGCGCGTCCGACGGTTTCACGAGGGTTGCCCCGTCGGTCGCCGTCGTCGTGGGCTACGCGACGGCCTTCTTCTTACTGGGCCTGGTGTTGCGCTCGATTCCCGTCTCGGTGGCTTACGCGGTGTGGTCGGCGGTAGGGACCGCCATGGTGGCGCTGATCGGCATGACGCTGCTCGACGAGCCCGCCGGAGCGATCAGAATCGCGAGCCTCGTCCTGATCATCGTCGGAGTCGTGGCCCTCAACCTGGCGGGGAGCGCCGAGTGAGCGCGGATCCCACGCGTCGGCGCCTGCTCGACGCCGCCGCCGCGGTAGTACGCCGCGACGGGCCCCGGGGGCTGACGCTCGACGCGGTCGCCGCGCAGGCGGGCCTCAGCAAGGGCGGGCTGCTGTACCACTTCACCACGAAGGACGCGCTCATCGACGCACTCGTGCAGGACTGGCTCGACCGCTTCGAGGCCGAGGTGGCAGAGGGCACCACCGGTGCGAACTGGGCGTGCGCCTACGCGCGCGCCTGCGCGGGACCGCGCTCGGCGGCCGAACGGGCGACCGACGTCGCGCTGTTGGTCGCCATCGCCGCGCAGCCACGCGGGCTGGAGGCAGTCCGCAAGCGCTACGCCGCCTGGCAAGACCGGCTCGTCGCCGACGCGCGCGACCAGGTGGACGCCACCGTCGTGCGCCTCGCCGCCGACGGGCTCTGGTTCGCCGACCTACTCGGACTCGCTCCACCGACCGGCCAACTTCGCCAGGCCGTCACCGCCCGCCTCGAGGAGCTGGGCGGCCGCTGAGGCGACTCCCTCCAGCAGACCGTGTGGGTGTCCGGCCCGCCGGCCGTGATCGCGTCGCGACGACCACCAGCTAGCAGGCCCAGTCCCCTACTACTACTGGACCGAGGGCGAGTGAACCTGCTCGGCGGCGCTCCTCGCGCACTCAGCGCGTGGCCCCGCCGTCGATACAGGCGTGAGCAGCGGCGGGATGGGCCGAACTTGGTAAGCCGGTTCGCTACTGCGGGTTCTCGTCCTTCTCGGCTGCGAGCAGTTCGCCGAGCTCGCGCTGTTCGTACGCCGCACGCATCAGCCCAAGTTGCAGGTCATTTACGAGCGGCGCCCCGCCCGCCTCATCCACGAGCCGCTGCCCGATTGGGTCGGAGACGCGCGGCGCGATGAGCCGGGCTTGCTCGGCCATCGATAGCTCCTCGCGGTCGCTAGGCCCGTGTGGCGGGAGGTCGAGGTCCGGCAGCAGCGCAGGCTGAGCGGGGCGCGGCGCGTCGAGCGTGAGCAGGTGCCCGAGGTGCTGCGCGGCGTCCACGCGCTGGCCCATCCACGGCACCTTGTTCGTGGTCTCGTCGCGGCAGAACAGCTCGAGCGCCGTGCGGATGATCGAGGTGTGGTCAAACACGACCTTCCCAACCGATCGGGGCTCGACGTACGGCGAGACGATCAGCGTTGGCACGCGGACGCCGTAGCTCCTCATGTGTTCGACGTCGTCGGCGGCCGGCAGCGGCGGGACGTGGTCGAAGAACCCCCCGTGCTCGTCGTAGGTAATCACCAGCAGGGTCTCGGGCCACTGGCTGGAGCCCATGACCGCATCGACGACCGCCGCGACGAGCGCCTGGCCCCGCCGGACGTCGGCCTCCGGGTGGTCATCGTTGTTCTGGCCGCGATGCATGATCCCGAAGTCGGGGTCAATCCACGCGAGCGGCGGGAGGTTGCCATCGCGAGCGTCGTCGAGGAAGCTCGGTTGGCCGCCGGCCTCCTTGCGGTCGAAGAGCGCGAATCGCTGCCCGAACATGCGGGGATCCCGGTAGCGGCCGTCCACGCACTGAACGGTCGGGAGTTCGATGTCGCGCGGGCGCGCCGAGTACCAGCGCCAGGGGATTCGACGGTTGTCGAGGTGGCGCGTGAACGCCGGGTAGTCGTAGATCGGCACGTCGAGCTTGCCCAGCAGCTTCTTGTTGTCCTTGCGCCCGCCGCTCTGACCCGCGACGGCGTAGAGCCGGTTCGGGAACGTCGCGCCCGGCACGCTCGAGAACCATGCGTCGCAGACGCAAAAGTGCTCGGAGAGGTGGTGGTAGACAGGCAGGTCTTCTCCGTCGTAGTAGCCCATCGGGAACTGCCGCGGATCGGTTGCGTCGCGCTCGCTGTCATGCAGCCAGTCATGGACGAAGCCGCCCATTGTGCCTGACGCGATCTGGCGCTCGACGCTGTTGCCGCCGTGGTGCGGGTCACCGAAGCCGCGCTCGCGCGCTGTACGGTCGAGGTGGTAGATCCCGTACCGCCGACCCCCGTGGATGTTCTCCATGCCCTCTCGCAGGCCGTCGATGTCGTCGCGCGCGCCTAGGCTGAGGTAGCCGAGCATGTGGTCGAACGAGCGGTTCTCCATCATCAGCACGACGACGTGCTTGACGCGGTCGAGGGCAGCCCATGCGTCCGCCTGCGGCTGCTCGTAGAGCTTCATCCGGCGAACTCCTCTCAGTCGCTCAGCGGGACACTACCGCTGGACGTACAGTGAGCAACTCCTCCGGGGTGACGCCCGGACGGCGCGATCGCGCCGCGACCCCCCGCCGCCGTGGGCCGCTCTCGTCGAGCACGGTCGTCGCGTCGAGCCAGCGGTTGCGCGCGCCGCCGACTGCGATCGCGTGCGCCGGGCTCGTCTTGACGCGCAGCCGCCCGCCGTCCAGCTCGAGCGCCTCGATACGCGGCGCCTGCGTCGAGTAGTACGAGCGGGACTTGAGGCTCGCCACGAGCGCCGACGGCTCGAGCGCCTCCGCCCAGGCCTCGACTCAGTCGCCGAACCGATCGCCGGGGGAAGACAAAGTGGGCGTCGTTGCCGGCGGCGATCGAGGCTTTGCGCCCGCGCTCGAGCAGGCAATCGACCATGTACGCACCGTCGGCGCGGTCCGGCTGTGAGCGGAACGTGTTGTCGTTGTAGACCTCGACCGCATCGACGACGTCGAACCCGGGCAGCCGATCGACCGCGGCGAGCGGAAGGTCGTTCAGGCCCGGGTGCAGCAGGACGACGAAGGCGCCCGCTTCGCTCGCGCGGCGGACCGCCTCCGGCGGATCGCCGGAGGGAGGCGGGTCTAGGTTGAGCGGGGCGCCGACCGCGGAGACCCAGTACGTGGTCTCTCCCTCCACGGACGAGCTGAACTCAGCCGCGAGGACGTGGTGAGCCGGGCGCCCGAAGACCGCGCGCGACGACATCAACAGGCTGCTCGCCGAGGGCGCAGTAGCCCATGTTGCGCGGGCTTGAGTCGTTCGGCGGGAGCGGACCGCCACCGGGTGACGGCGGGGATCGACGTCACCCGAGACCGGTGTCCATACCCGTCGGGGGACGCCGGCTCGTCGCCGGCGTCCCCCAAGCCGGGTTCCGTCGTCCCTGCCCTAGCAGTGCCGCGGAACGCTGCCGACCGGCTCGAAGCAGAGGGCGTCGCCCTGGTTCGAGTTGCCCTCGAGGAAGTCGATCCTCCTTACCTCGCGGCGGAACCGGCCCTTGTACCTGAGTACGTAGAGGCCGTTGCGGACATCCGTGACGTAGATCAGCCCGTCGTAGATGATCGGGTAACTCCACATCACGACCTTCTCGTGGCGACCTGTGTCGGGGTCGGACGAGAGCCGCGGGTCCTCGAGCATCACCTCACGCAATGGCCTCGGGAAGAACTCGGCGAGCTGGTAGGGCCGCCACGGCTTCCGGATGCTGACCGCCTGCAGGCCCCCCGAGTGCCACGTGCTGAACGCGATGTTCGGCGTCAGCGTCGGATTGTGCGCCGAGTACGACGTGCGCGGCGGGTTGAACTCCGCGCATGTGTCCGGATCGTTTTCGTCGATCCGGTACGCCGCCTCGACCGTCGGCTTCGTCGGATCTGTGATGTCGATCAGCCGCGCCCAGCCCCACGGGCAGCCGTGGTCCTCCCCGGTCGCGGTGCCGTACACCTCGTCGGAGACCCAGACCCAGTCACGGCCCCACAACTTGATCGCGCTGTGGGCCCCGGGCCCGCGCCACGTCGGGCGCGCCTCGTTCAACGTAATCGGGCGCGGCTGCGCGCCCGGCGTGCCGGTCGCGAAGTCGGACGTGTCGACGACTGCGAACCCTCCGGTCAGCAGCGCGAAGTAGGCCCTGCTGCCGTCGTTGCTGACCGAGAGCGAGTGCAGGCCACCGGTCGGCTTGACAGCGGGCAGCGCCGGATCGGCCGGGATCCGCGTGTAGCCGTGCAGACCGCTGTACAGCGTGACCGGGTCGCCGCCCTCGGGCACCGGCGAGATGTCCCACACGGAGAACGGACAGCTCGGCGAGCCGCCCCTGATCGTGCACGTCGAGCCCGCATTGCCGGCGAAGATCAGCGCGCGCTCGGGGTCCGCCGGATCCTGCCACAGGAAGAACTCGTGGGTGTCGACATTGAACTGCTTGATCAGCCGAGGGTCGGCCGCGTTCCTGCCGGAGATGTCGTAGAAGCGGAAGTTGCTGATCGACGGCTGCGTGCAGTGGTGGAGCTGGTCACCTACGCCGCAGTTCGTGTTTAGGACTATCAGGATGTCCTGCGACCGCCAGACCCGCAGCTCGCGCGACGACTCGCCCGGCTTCGCGTCTATCGGCGAATCGGTCAGGAGCCTCGGCCTCGACGGCCTCGAGATGTCAACGACCATGATGCCGCCGTGTGGCATGCCCTCGTGACCGCCGTCGGTCCGGCTGCCGATGTAGGCGTAGTCGCCGTGGACCGCGAGCGCCGCGTTCATGCCGCGGTTCATCAGCGGTTCGCGCCCGACCTGGGCGATCGAGCCGAGCTTCGGCTTCGACCACTTGGGCGTCGCCGTCGCCGTTGCCGGTAGGACGAGCGTCAAGGCGACGATCGCCAGGAGCGCTCTAGACCAGGGTGACTTGAACATGTGCCCTCCCCCTTGGTGGCTCGAGGGCGCGGCCCAGCATCTCCGTGCGAGCCGCCGTCCCCTCAGAGCTATGAAGCTGTCGTACGCCTGGGGTTTGCCCGAGGACGAGCGGCCTGAATCCGACTCTTGGAGAGCCGGTTTGCCTCGCTGCGAGCCCGCTAGACGTGACCCGCGCGCGGGCTTGCTCTCGCCTCCCCGAGCGCGCCGCGGACCACGGACGCCAAACGCTCCACCGCGGTCGCGAGCTCTCTCTCGCTCAGGTGGCTGAACGACAGCCGCAGCGTGTTGTGACCGCCCTCGCCGACGTGGAACGGCGGGCCGGGGACGTACGCCACGCCGGCGGCGAGCGCGGCCGGGCGCATGGCGAGCGCATCGAGCTCCTCCGGCAACGTGAGCCAGTCCAGGAACCCGCCCGTCGGCTCCGTCCAGTCAACCTCCTCGGGCATGTGGCGCCTCAACGCCGCCGAGAGAGCCGCCCAGTGCGAGGCATACAGCTTCCGCGCCGCCGGCAGGTGGCGCTCGAAGCCCCCGGCGCGACCGTACTCCTCGACCAGGCGCTGCCCGAGGCCGCCGGCGCACTGGTCCGTGTTCTGCTTGGCGGCGGCGAGCTCGGCGACCACGTCGGACGGCCCCGTCGCCCACCCGAGCCGCACGCCCGGGAAGAAGCTCTTGGAGAACGTCCCCGCCTGTAGCACGACGTCCGGGGCCAGCGACCACAGCGTCGCCAGCGACTCACCGTCGAAGGAGAGCTCGCGGTAGGCGACGTCCTCGAACACCAGCACCCCATCGCGGCGGCACATCTCGACCAGCTCGCGCCGCCGGTCGAGGGGCACCGTCCGGCCCGTCGGGTTCTGGTAGTCGGGGATCGTGTAGACGAACTTCGGGCGTAGGCCGGCCGCGAGACGCTCCGCGAGGAGGTCGACGCAGAGCCCGTCGTCGTCCATCGGGATCGCGACCACCTCGGCCTCCGCGCCGCCGAACGCCATCAGCGCGCCGAGATAGCTCGGCGCTTCCACGACGATGGTGTCGCCGGGATCGATCAGCGCCTGGCACATCAGCGCGATGCACTCCATCCCGCCGCTCGTGACGATCAGCTCGGCGCGCTCCGGGCGTCGGCCCTGCAGCCGCTCTTGGCGGTCGAGCAGGTAGTCGCGCACGCTCCCGAGCCCCTCCACCGGCGTGTACTGCAGCGCTACGGCGCCGTCGTCGCGCACCAGCCGCGCGGTGATCTCTTCGACCTGGTCGGTTGGGAACGTCGCCGGGTTCGGGAAGCCTCCCGTCATCGACAGCACGCCCGGAGGCGTGCCGGCGAGGATCGTGCTCAGCTCGGCGCCCCCGCGCAGGTGTGTCCGGCGCGCGAACGCATGCCCGAAGTCAGCCATCTACCCGGAACGCCAGCGCGCTCCGCTCCCCCCGGTCGAGCGCGGCCACGTGCTCGTCGTGGTTTGTCAGGTCGAGCAGCGCTTCACCGCGAGCCTGGGCTGCGAGGATCGCCCGCTCGCTGCGCGCGATCGACTCCGCGGTCTCGAGCGCGGCGACGATCCGGTCCGCAGGGGCGATGAGCAGGCCGTCGTCGTCGCCGAACACGATGTCGCCCGCGGAGACCTCGACGCCCCCGCAGGCGATCGTCCCGCCGAGCGCCGCCCGCGATACGGCCGTGCCCGACCGCGGCGTCGTGCCGCGCGCGAACACGGGAAGGCCGATGCGGCGCAGGCCGCGCAGGTCGCGGCAGAACCCGTCGTCGACGATCCCCGCCAGCCGCCGCCGGCGCGCCTCGGTGGCGATGAGCTCGCCGAAGACTGCGCGGGACCCCCCGTTCGTGGCGATCACGAGCACATCGCCGGGCGCGGCCTCGGCCACCGCGGTGATCACCGGGAGATGATCATCCTCGGCGACGACCGTGAACGCCCGCCCCGCCATGCGCATCTCGGGGATCATTGCGCGCACCGCGGGATCGACGACGGGCAGCGCCTTGTCGGCGTCCGAGAGCGCCGAGACGTCGATTTCGAGCAGCCGCTCGGGCAGATCCATGCCGCAGAGCCTGCCACATGCGCGGCCGCTCGAGGCCTGCTCGAGGTAGATTGCCTAGTGGCGGGGCGGATCTCGACGCATTACAGCTGCCGCGACGACCAGAGCAACGCGGCGAGCACGACCGAGGTCAGTCCCACCACCAGACCTACGATCCAGCCTTCGACGTCCTGGCCCACCAGCACCGCGCCGAGGAGGACTGCGATGCCGACGATTCCCCCGGTCGCGACGAGGCGCATGAAGCCGCGCTCCACCTTGCTTCGACGACGTTCCCGGCCGGGCACCATGCCCTCGGGCCGCTCGCGCCGTCGCGCCTCGCGCTCCCGCCGCCGCGCCTCGCGCGCAGGGACCTCGGCCTCCGGCGGGGAAGGCTCGGGCGATGCGGGACGCTCGGACTCTGAGGCGGTCACACCAAACAGCTACCGGAACCGCACGGCCGGAAACGCCCGATCAGGGGGGCGCGACCGGTCACTCACGGCCGGGCCCAAGGCCAGCTGGTGAAAGCGGTCGAGCGTGTCCTCGAGACCCCACACCGCCGAGATGCGGTCGCCCTCGAACGTGAAGAAGTAGACCTCGTCGACGTCGTCAAAGCGCCGACCACTCGGCGGGTGGCCGCGCCACTCGCCCTGGTGGGTACCGGAGCAGGCAAAGCGCCCGACCACAGTGTCGCCCTCGGCTACGAGCGCCACGGTGCGCATGGTGACGTCCGGAAACGAACGGCGAAAGGCGCCGAACCAGTCTCGCACGAAGCTCGCGATCTCGCGCCTAAAGAGCTCGTCGATGAGCTCCTCACGACCGCCGTTCACCGCCTCGTCGACAAAGCGGCGGACGACCACCTTCCGATCCATGGTCAGCAGCCTACGCTCGTGCCGGGAAACAGCGGCGTCGAGCCTTCGCGCTCCGGGCAGCGAATCTGCACGCGGACAAGCTGGCGCGTTCGTTCGGGCCCTGTCACCGCCCCACAGCCCCGCGCCTCGCGGGCAGCATGATCGCGGCCATGGAGACCGCCAGGAAGCCGAACGCGGCAACCCGCGGCGCCAGGGCCGCCAGCAGCAGGACGAGCCCGGCGATCCGCGCCCAGAGGTCCTGGAAGCCCCGCGCCGGGACGGAGATGTCGAGCACGAGCAGCGTGATCGCGATCGCAAAGACGCCGTCGCTCAGGCCTCCATCCTTCCGCTCTCGAAGCGGTCGGCCATGCCGCAGCATTCGTCCCGGCGCGCCGCTCTCGTCGCCGGCCGCCTCTCACCGGCCCTGACCGCCCGGCCGATGTGATGCACTCCCGTCCATGAGCTCGCTGCCGTCTGCGCCGACCGTTTCAGGCCCGCCGGGCACCCTCGAGCGCTTCCACCCCGCGGTCAGGACGTGGTTCGAACGGAGGTTTCCCGAGGGACCGACCGAGGCCCAGGGCGGGGGCTGGCCGGCGATAGCCGCGGGCCGGCACGCACTCATCTGCGCGCCCACCGGCTCGGGCAAGACCCTCGCCGGGTTCCTCGCCGCCATCGACGCCCTCTACCGCGCCCACGAGGCCGGCGAGGCCATCGAGGGGACCACTCGAGTCGTGTACCTGAGCCCGCTCAAGGCCCTCGCCGTCGACATCCACACGAACCTCGAGGAGCCACTCGCCGAGATCGCGGAGGTGGCCCGGGAGCTCGGCTATGAGCCGGCGCCGATCACGGTCGCGGTTCGGACCGGCGATTCCACCTCCTGGGAGCGGGAGATGATGATCCGCCGGCCGCCGAACCTCCTCGTCACGACGCCGGAGTCGCTGTACCTGTACCTGACCGCGGAGCGGTCGCGGGCCACCCTCGCCGCCGCGCAGACGGTCATCGTCGACGAGATCCACGCGCTCGCGCGCGACAAGCGCGGCTCGCATCTAACGCTTACGCTCGAGCGGCTCCAGGCCGTCACCGCGCGACCGTTCGTCCGCGTCGGGCTCTCGGCCACCGTCAAGCCGGTCGAGACCGCGGCCCGCCTGCTGGTCGGAGCGGGCGAGCCACTCCCCGCCGTCGTCGATAGCGGCCACCAGCGCCGCCTCGAGCTGGAGCTCGAGCTGCCCGACGGCGAGCTCGAGGCGGCGATTTCCGGGGACCAGTTCGGCGAGATCCTGGACCGCATCGCCGCCCACGTGGCGCGCCACCGCACGACGCTCGTGTTCGTCAACACCAGGAAGCTGTCCGAGCGAGTGGCCCATCAGCTCGGCGAGCGGCTGGGCGAGGATCAGGTGGCCGCCCACCATGGATCGCTGTCGCGGGAGCGCCGCCAGCGGGTCGAGTACCGCCTCCGGGCCGGCGACCTGCGCGCTCTGGTGGCCACCGCCTCACTCGAGCTCGGGATCGATGTCGGTCCCGTCGAGCTCGTGTGCCAGATCGGCTCGCCCCGCAGCATCGCGACCTTCCTACAGCGGGTGGGTCGGGCCAACCACCACCGCACCGGCGTCCCCCGGGGCATCATGTACCCGACCACCCGAGACGAGCTGGTCGAGTGCGCCGCGCTGCTGGCCGCCGTGAGGCGGGGACGCCTCGACGCGCTCCACCCGCCTGAACAGCCGCTCGACATCCTGGCGCAGCAGATCGTGGCCGAGGCGGCGGCCCGGGGCGAAGACGGCGTCGGCGAGGACGAGCTGTTCGGCCTGGTCACCCGCGCCTGGCCATACCGGCGGCTCAGCCGGGAGGAGTTCGAGGAGGTGGTCGAGCTCGTGTCGGGCGGTATCGAGACGGGCCGCGGCCGGCGGATGGCCTATCTCCACCGTGACGGGGTGGGTGGGCGGCTCCGCGGCCGCCGCGGCGCACGCCTGACCACGCTCACCTCGGGCGGAGCAATCCCGGAGACCGGCGACTACCGCGTGCTCATGGAGCCCGGCGACGTCTTCGTCGGCACCGTAAACGAGGACTTCGCGATCGAGTCGTTCCAGGGCGACGTGTTCCTTCTCGGCAGCCATCCCTGGCAGGTCGTGCAGGTGACGAACGGCGTCATGCGGGTCCGAGACGCCACCGGCAGGCACCCCACGGTCCCGTTCTGGCTCGGCGAGGCGCCGGGACGCACCGACGAGCTGTCGCAGGAGGTGTCCCGGCTGCGAGCCGCGGTCGGGGAACGGCTCGACGTGGATGGTCGGGAGGCCGCCATAGCGGTCGTGCGAGAGCTCTCCGGTGTGGACGTCGTGGCCGCCGCGCTGGTCGTGGACTACCTCAGGGCCGGCCGGACCGGCCTGGGTGGCGTCCTGCCCACGCATGACGACATCGTGTTCGAGCGGTTCTTCGACGAGTCCGGCGGGATGCAGCTCGTAGTGCACGCCCCGCTGGGCGCCAGGCTCAACCGGGCGCTCGGTCTCGGCCTACGAAAGAAGTTCTGCCTGACCTTCGACTTCGAGCTCCAGGCCGCCGCGAGTGACGACGCGGTGCTCCTCTCGCTGGGCCCCCAGCACTCGTTCCCGCTCGAGGACGTGCCCGCCTTCCTTCGCTCCCGAAACGTGCGGGATGCCGTCTGCCAGGCCGTGCTCCGGAGCCCGATGTTCACCGCCCGTTGGCGCTGGAACCTCAACCGCTCGCTGGCCGTCCTACGCCGAAAGGGCGGCCGGCAGAACCCGTTCAACATCCAGCGCATGGAGGCGGCCGACCTGATGGCCGCCGTCTTCCCCTCGCTCGCGGCCTGCCAGGACAACGCCCCGGCCGGTCCGATCGAGGTCCCCGATCACCCGCTCGTGCGGGAGACGCTCGGCGACTGCCTCACCGAGGCGATGGACATCGCGGGCCTCGAGGCGCTCGTGCGGCGGTTGGAGGAAGGGACGGTTCGCCTCCACTTCGTGGACACCGTCGAGCCCAGCGTGCTGGCGCACGAGATCCTGAACGGCGCCCCCTTCACGTACCTTGACGAGGACGCCGAGATCGGCGAGCGCCGCTCGCGCGCGGTGCCGCTGCGCCGAGGCCTGCCGGTGGAGCCGCGCGAGCTGGGTCGCCTCGACCCGGACGCCGTCGAGCGCGTGTGTGCCGAGGCGATCCCCGACGTGCGCGACCCCGACGAGCTCCACGACGTGCTGCTCTCGCTTGTCGCCGCCCGGCCGCAGGACGAGTGGGCTGGCCACTTCGAAGCACTGGCGGCCGCCGGCCGGGCCTTCGAGGTTCACCTACCCGACCGAACGGACGTCCTATGGGCGGCCACCGAGCGCCGGCCCGAGACCGAGGCCCTCTTCCCCGGCGCCCGGTTCGTGCCCGATCACCCTCTCCCGCCGGGCCTCGTCCCGGTGCTCGACGCGGCGGCCGCGGACGAGGCGGCAGTTACGCTCGTCCGGGGCCATCTCGAGGTCTCGGGTCCGGTCACGACGGAGGATCTCGCGGCCGCCGCGGGGCTGCCGCCCTCCGCGGTGACCGCCGCCCTAGAGGCCCTTCGCGAGCGGGGATTCGCGGTCACCGGCGAGTTCGAGCCCGAGCGAGGTGAGCAGTGGTGCGCCCGACGGCTATTGGCGCGCATCCACGGCTATACGCGCGAGCGCCGGCGGGCCGAGGTCCGTCCGATCAGCCGTGAGGAATGGGAGCGCTTCCTCGAGTCCTGGAGGCACGCCGCGCCCGGGACGCGGCTCCACGGCCGGTCCGGCCTCGCGGAGGTGATCGAGCAGCTCCAGGGCTTCGAGTGGCCGGCCGGCGCGTGGGAGCGGCTCTTCGCCGAGCGGGTCGAGTCGTACCGGCCCGAATGGCTCGATGACCTGTGTCTCTCGGGCGAGGTCGTATGGGGCCGGCTATCCGTGCTCGAGCCGGCCGTCGAGGGCGACGAGGCCGCTTCCCCGTCTCGCCTCTCGGTGAAGACGCCGTCCCGTCGGACGCCCATCACCTTCATGCTCCGGCAGGATCTCCCCTGGCTGCTCCAAGCCCACCGCGGCGAAGCGGCGCCGGCGGAGCCCGCGGGCGGCTGCGGGCGCGAGGTGCTCGACGCCCTGCGCGGCCGCGGCGCGCTCTTCCACTCCGACCTCCAGGCCGCCATCGGTCGCCTCCCGGCCGAGGTCGAGGAGGGCCTCTGGGACGGCGTCGCCCGCGGGCTGATCACCGCGGACGGCTTCAACGCTGTCCGCTCGCTCCTGAACGCCCGCGCCCGGTTCGCCCGCCGCCAGCGGCCCTACCCGCGCCCGGGCTCCCGTGGCCGGGGGGGGACATGGCGGCAGGGCGTGGAGGGCCGGTGGACGCTCCTGCCCGCCGTCGAGCCGGTCGTCGAGGTCGAGGAGCTGGCCGAGACCGTCGCCTCGCAGCTCCTGCTGCGATGGGCAGTGGTGTTCCGCGACGTCTACCTAAAGGAGCGGCTCGCGCTTCCGTGGCGGGAGATCCTCTGGGCCCTGCGCCGCCTCGAGGCCCGGGGACTCATCCGGGGCGGGCGCTTCGTCACCGGAGTGACGGGCGAACAGTTCGCCGCCGAGACAACCTTGCCGCTGCTGCGGCGAAGGCGTGCCGGGACCGAACGAACCGCCCGGGCGGCGGACCCGCGTCCATCGTCGGCTACCGGCCCGCGGCCCCCATAGCGGTCACCTCGGACCCCAGTCGGCGCGGACGGGGTCGGCTCGCCGGGCGCGACGAGCTCAGGGGGTTCCATACGTCGAGGCGGTCCGCAGCGTCGGGCTTCAGCACACTACGGCGGGGGGTCAGCGCGATCAAGCTCGGCAACCAGCGCGCCGACCCGGCGGGCGATTTCGTCGCGGATGGCCCTGACCGTCTCGGGCGGCTCGCCGCTCGGGTCGCGCAGGTCCCAGTCGAGGTAGCGGCGGCCCGGGATGTACGGACACGCGTCGCCGCACCCCATGGTGACGACGACGTCGGCCCACTCGGCGTGCTCGTCGGTGAGCCGCTGCGGCACGCGGCCGTCGAGGCGGATCCCGAGCTCGTGCATGGCATCGACGACCTGGGGGTGCACTCGGTCGATGGGCGTCGTGCCCGCGGAGCGCGCGGTGTGGCGGCCGCCGGCGGCGCGTTCGAAGAGCGCCTGACTTATCTGCGAGCGTCCGGCGTTATGCAGGCAGACGAAGAGGACGTTGGCCATCGACGGAGATTATGTGCGCGCGTCCGCGATCACCTCGCCGCCGCGGCCGAGGGTCATCTATTGACAGCGATCACTTTAATTGGTATACGTGAATCTATGGCCGTCGAGCTCGAGCTCGCACCGAAGCAGAAGCGCGTCGCCGGCGAGCCGTGCTGTGAGCCCGTCGCCTACCCGGACGTCGAGCTCGAGCGGGCCAAGCGCATGGCCCGCGTCGCAAAGGCGCTCGGCGACCCGATCCGCGTGCAGCTCATCGACGTCCTGCGAAAGCACGCCGGCAAGGTCTGTGTCTGCGAGCTCGTTCCGTTGTTCGACCTCTCCCAGCCCACGGTCTCGCACCACCTCAAGGTGCTGCGAGAGGCCGGCCTCGTCGACAGCGAGCGTCGCGGCTTGTGGGCCTACTACTACGTCATTCCCGACGCCCTGGAGGAACTCGCCGCATGGCTGAGCTGACCGAGACCGACGTCCGCGAGCTGGTCCGCGACCGCTACGCCGCCGCGGCACGAGCGTCCGCCGAGGGGCGGGGCGGTGGTTGTGGCGGCGCGGCCGGCGCCTGTTGCGGCCCGGCGCCCGAGGCTCCGCGGAGCGACCAGGTCTTCGGCGGGACTTTGTACGGCCGCGACGCCGACGCCGCGCCGCCGGCCGCGGTAGAGGCCTCACTCGGCTGCGGGGTCCCGACCGCGGTCGCCGACCTCCACGAAGGAGAGACCGTGCTGGACCTTGGATCCGGCGGGGGCGTGGACGTGCTCATCTCCGCCCGTCGCGTCGGGCCGACCGGGAAGGCAATCGGTCTCGACATGACCGACGAGATGCTCAAGCTCGCACGAGCGAACGCCGCCGACGCCGGCGTCGAGAACGCCGAGTTCGTCAAGGGCTACATGGAGGACATTCCGCTGCCGGATGGATCGGTGGACGTCGTCATCTCCAACTGCGTGATCAACCTCTCCGCCGACAAGCAGAAGGTCCTGCGTGAGGCCGCGCGCGTGCTCCGCCCCGGCGGGCGCTTCGCCGTGTCGGACGTGATCGCGGACCCCGACATGGACGAGGCGACCCGCGCGGACATGGAGCAGTGGACCGGATGCATCGCCGGCGCGCTCACCCGCACAGAATTCGAGCGGGCGCTCGCCGACGCAGGCCTCGTGGACGTAGAAATCCACGAGACCCACCGCGTCCATGAGCACGCCGGCTCTGCAATCGTCCGCGCCCGTAAGCCGGCCGGGCGCCCCACCCTCACTTCACGACGCGATACTCGAGGTGGGTGACCCCCGTCGGGGACTCGATCACCCTCGTGCGCTCGAGCTTGGGCGCCGTGTCGGCGACGTGGTTCTCGAACAGCCGCACGCCGTCGCCGAGCAGGACGGGCACCAGGTGCAGGCGAACGTCGTCGAGCAGCCCGGCCTTCAGGTACTGCTGCGCGACGATCGCGCCGCCGCCGACCCCGACGTCCTTGCCGCCGGCCGCGGCCCTCGCCTGCTCGAGCGCGGCCTCGATGCCGTCGGTGACGAAGGTAAACGTGGTCCCTCCCCGTTTCGGCACCGGCTCGCGCGCATGGTGGGTCAGGACGAACACGGGATGGTGGAAGGGAGGGTCGTCGCCCCACCAGGCGTCGGCGTTCGGGTCGTCCTCCCAGGGGCCCTCGCCGCCGCTGAACATCCGCCTACCCATCACCGTGGCGAAGGTGTTGTCGAGCCACTCCTCCACCACCTCGGAGTCGACGTTCGTCTCGCCGCCGGATTCCCCGTGGCGCTCGCGAAAGCCCTTCGTGGCGAAGGCCCACTCGTGGAGTAGCTCGCCGCCCTCACCCAGCGGCTCGTCGAGCGTCTGGTTCGGCCCCGCGACGAAGCCGTCGAGTGACACCGAGATATCGAAGACGACCTTGCCCATCGTCCCTCCTCGTTCGTGATCGCGCGTTAAGACCGCGGCGGCCGGCGAGAATCATCGTCGAGCGACCATGAGGATTCTCGTCACGGGCAGCGCGGGTCATCTCGGCGAGGGACTCGTGCGCGTGCTCGCCGCCGACGGCTTCGACGTCGTCGGGCTCGACGTGCTCGACTGTCCGCATACCGCCGTTGTGGCCTCCATCACCGACCGCGCGGCGGTGCGGCGCTGCGTGGACGGCGTGGACGGGATCATCCACGCCGCGACGCTCCACAAGCCGCACGTCGGCTCCCACAGCCGCCAGGCGTTCGTGGACACGAACGTCGCCGGCACGCTCAACCTGCTCGAGGCGGCCGCCCGGGAGGGGGTCGGCCGCTTTGTCTTCACGAGCACGACGAGCGCGTTCGGGCGCGCGCTCGAAAACCCGCCGGGCGCCCCGGCCGCCTGGATCACCGAGGACGTCCCGCCTGTGCCGAGGAACGTCTATGGGGTGACCAAGGCGGCAGCGGAGGACCTCTGCGAGCTCGTCCACCGCGAGCACGGCCTGCCGTGCCTCGTCCTTCGCACCTCCCGCTTCTTCCCCGAGGGCGATGACCGCGACGAGATCCGCGCGGCGTACGACGATCTCAACCTGAAGGTCAACGAGCTCCTCTACCGCAGGGTGGACCTCGCGGACGTGGTAGGCGCGCATCGGCTCGCGCTCGAACGCGCCCCCACGCTGGGGTTCGGACGCTACATCGTCAGCGCCACGACGCCGTTCACGCGCGACGACCTGGCCGAGCTGCGCGCGGATGCACCCGCGGTGGTGCGCCGGCACTTCCCAGACTACGAGGCCGTGTACGCGGAGCGCGGCTGGACGATGTTGCCGAGCATCGACCGGGTCTACGTGAGCGCCCGGGCGCGCCGGGACCTGGGCTGGGAGCCGCGCTACGACTTCCGGAACGCGCTCGACCGCCTCAAGGCCGGCGAGGACCCGCGCAGCCCGCTCGCGGCGGAGGTGGGTCTGAAGGGCTATCACCCGGTCTCGAGCGGCCCGTATACGATCCGCTGACCGGAGGCCCCTCGGTGCAACTCGTCGACGGCGTCCACCACATCACGTTCCTCACCGAGGACATGGATCGCCTGCTCGCCTTCTACGTGCGCGTGTTCGATGCCGAGGTCACGCTCGACATGACCGAGGAGGGCGTGCGCCACGCGTTCCTGAAGATCGGCCCGGCGACCGTCCTCCACCCCTTTCAGATGCTCGAGGGCCCGGGACCCCCACCGCCGTCGCCGATGTTCACCCGCGGCCGCCTGGACCACTTCGCGCTGCTGGCCCCCTCAGAGGAGGCCTTCTGGGAGATGCGCCGCCGAATCGAGGCGGAAGGGGCCGCCGACGGGGAGGTCCGCGACATGCGAAGCCTGTGGATCATGGGCTACTTCGACCCCGACGGCGCGGCGCACGAGGTGATCCTCCGGCGGCCCGGCTTCACCGACTCGGACATGCTCAAACGGGCCGAGTGGACGACCGTGGCGCTCGATTAGGTCTTCCCCCTCTCGCCGCTGCAGGTACGACCCGGGAGCTCCCGGGAAGCGTCGGTGTGCCGCCCGGCCTGGTTCGAGCCGGGGAGGATGACGAGGCGAACTACCCGGCTTGCAACACGTAGCGCTGCTCGCCCGTGCGCTCGACACGGGAGCCGAGATCTCGGCAGGCGTGCTCGAGCCGGGTATGCACCCAGTCGGCGTCCGCGCCCCGCGCCAGCTCGGTGTGGCAGAACTCGAGCTTCAGCGCCACGAGCTCGAGCTCTGGCGTACCGGCGGGGCGCCACAGCGCGAGGATCCCGAGGTCGTTCCGCAGCTCGGGGTCGACGGCGTAGTCGTCCACGGCCCCACCGAGGTCGTACAGGACGGGGCCGCCGTCCCGGTACTCGATGCCGTGGAAGACGTGGGCGGAGTGCCCGGCGACGAGGTCGGCCCCCGCCGCCAGGAAATCGCCCGCGCGGGCGCGCTGCTCTCGTGCGGGGCGCACGGTCATGTTCGGCCCCCAGTGGGGGAACGCCACGACAAGCTCCGCCCGCTGACGCAGGCGGCCCAGCTCGTCGGCGATCCAGTCCGGCGTCCGCCGCGAGAGCGAGGCGTACGCGATGCCCGGCGAGCTGGACGTCGCCGCATACTCGCGCGGGTGGTCTGAGACTGCGAGCACCCCGAGCCGCCTTTCGCCCGCCTGGATCACCACGCCGCTGCGCGCGCCCGCTTCGTCGGCGCCGGCGCCCACGGCCTCGATCTCGGCACGCCTGAGGTGACCCAGGGTGTCGGTCAGCGCCTCGGGGCCGAAGTCGAGGGCGTGGTTGTTGGCCAGCCCGGCGACAGAGATCCCGGCCGCCAGCAGAGCGTGCACGGCCGTCGGCGGGGCCCGGAAGAAGAAGGGCTTGCCGGGTATCAGCCGAGTGCGTTCGCCGCGGTCTGATATCGAGCACTCGAGGTTGCAGATCACCGCGTCGCACTCGGCGAGCGCCTTCCGCACCTCGTCGGACCAGAGCTCCGCCGGCTCGACCTGGGAGAGCCTGTCCCCCACGATCCGGCCGAGCATCACGTCTCCCAGCAGGCCGATCGTCGGCGTCGACACGCCTGTAGCGGTACCCGCCCTGCGCGGGGCTACGCTCCGCGCAGCGTCTCTGGCGTCGCCGCGGGCGTCGCGAGCTACGTCTCGTCTGGGTGGCCGAGCGGCTCGGCGGGTTCGCCGCGGCCGAGGGCCTCGGGCTCGGTGCGCTCCCCGCGGCGCAGGGGCTCGGGCTCCGTGCGCTCCGGACCACCGAGCGGCTCGGGGTCGGGCACCGGGAGGTCACGCGGCGCCTCCCGCGCGGTCCCGAGTCGCTCCGGCTCCGGGCGGCGCTCGGGCTCGCGGCGCCTCGGGCGCTCACCGCCGCCGTCACCGGCCTCCATCAGCGGCCGGAGGAGATCGGTGGGCACGGGCAGCACGATCGTCGACGACTGGTTCGACGAGACCTCGAGCAGCGTCTGGAGGTAGCGCAGCTGGAGCGCGGCGGGATTCCCGCTGATGATCTCCGCCGCATCGAACAGGCGCTCGGCGGCCTGGTACTCGCCCTCGGCGTTGATGATCTTGGCTCGGCGCTCGCGCTCGGCCTCGGCCTGCCTCGCCATGGCCCGCTGCATCCCGCTTGGGATTCCGACGTCCTTGATCTCGACGGTCGTCACCTTCACGCCCCATGGGTCGGTCTGCTCGTCGATGATCTGCTGGAGGCTCTCGTTCAGCCGTTCCCGCTCGGAGAGCAGCATGTCCAGGTCCGCCTTGCCGAGCACCGAGCGGAGCGTCGTCTGGGCGATCTGCGAGGTCGCCGCTCGGTAGCGCTCGACCTCGACGACCGACTTGACCGGGTCGACGACGCGGAAGTACGTGACCGCGTTGACCTTCGCGGGCACGTTGTCGCGGGTGATCAGGTCCTGAGGCGGGATGTCGAATGTAATCGTCCGCAGGTCGACTCGGACCATGCGATCGATGATCGGGATCAGGAGGACGATGCCGGGTCCCTTGCCGCCGATGAGGCGGCCGAGGCGGAACACCACGGCGCGCTCGTATTCCCGCAGGACCCGTATCGAGGCACCGGCGACCGCCAGGACGACCGCGAGGACGATGACGACTGCGACCACTACGGCGGTCATGACTCGAGCTCCCACTCCTCCGCGCGCCGGACGGACAGCGTCAGCCCGTTCACGCGTTCGACGACGACATGTTCCCCCACGCGAAGCGTGAGGCCCTCCTCCTCCCAGCAGGGACGCGCCCGCCAGAGCGCTCCGTCCACCTGGATCTGGCCCACGGGCGTCAGCGGCCGGCGCACGACGCCGATGTGCCCGACGAGCGCCTCGGCGCCGGTCCGGGCCCGGGCACGCGCCAGCGGCAGGGACGCGCGCACGGCGTACAGGAGCAGCGCCCCCGCACCGAGCCCGATCATCACCGTTACCGCCAGGATGAGCGCAAGCCCCCCGCCCGCGGCGTCCACCGCGATGGCGGCGCCGGTCACGAGCGCCGCGACCCCGGCCACCCCGAGGGCGCCGAACGACGGCAGGTGCGCTTCGGCGACCAGCAGGACGGCGCCGAGCACCAGCAGCACAATGCCGAGAGTGACCAGGGAAACCTCCTTCCAAGTTGATCGTAGCGGGCACGGAGCGCCGGCCGCTCGCCTTTCCCGGCGTCCGCGCCAGCGTTCGGGGGCGGCGATCGCCCACCCTCGACCCTACGGTGCCTGCCCCGCCGCCCGCCTCGCCTCCGCCTCGTAGCGGTTTCGCCGGTAGGCGCTTCGGTCGCGGGCGAACGTCGATGGCCGCAGGTATGACAGCCATACACGGAGCGGGCGGTGCTGCAGCTGCCAGACATGGCAGAGCTCGTGGACGATCAACTGCTCGTCGAGCACCGGTCGCTTGAGGAGGATGAGGTGGCGCGTCGCGTACCCGCGAAAGCGGCGGAACCCGGGTAGACGGAAGAGCCGGGGAACGACCAGGACCCGCACACCCTCCAGGCGCACCGGCGTCGGGTAGAGCGCCAAAGCGTCGAGCCGCGCCTTCGCCCGCTCCAGGACCTCCCGCTCGGCCCGCGTCACGTGAGCGCCTCGTTGAGCGCCTCGTTGACGAGCTCGTCCGCCCGCGCATTCTGCTCGCGCCGGACGGCGCGGACGGTCCAGCGGTCGAACTCCCGGAGGGCGCCCATGGCCTCGGCGAACAGCGGCCTGAGGCCTCCGTGCTTCACCTTGTACTCGCCGCCGATCTGGCGCGCCACGAGCTCGGAGTCGTTCACCACCTGCACCTCGCTCGCGCCGAGCTCACGCGCCAGCTCCAGCCCGAGCAGCAGCGCGCGGTACTCGGCGACGTTGTTCGTGGCCTCGCCGATGTAGACGCTCCGCTCCGCGAGCGGTTCGCCCGCCGGGGTGGTGGCCACCGCGGCGATCGCGGCGGGGCCGGGGTTGCCGCGCGCCCCGCCGTCGACGTTGACGACGACCTTCACTCGCTGGAGGTGACGCGACCCTCGGCGTCGAGCACGGCGTTCCAGTCCCCCGCTTCGCCGGCGAGCTCGCCCAGCTCGTCGCCCTTGGCGAGCATCGCGACCGGATCGTCCTCGTCGCCGAGATCGATCCGGAACCGGTACCAGGAGAGCTCCCAAGCAACGACAAGCGAAACCTCGCTCGACGCGCCGGCGTCGGGCCGGATGCTGACCCAAGGACGACCCAGCGTGCGGGCCAGGCCGGCGATCGTCCGCTGGTGATCCGAGCCGTTGAAGAGGTCGATCGCTCGCTCGACCTTTCCGGCGTCCGTCGTCGGCACCGCCCGCACGTGGCGAGGGTCCTTCGGTCGGGGACGCGGACGTTCACGCGGCGGCGGGGCGGGCTGAGGGGTCTCCTCGAGGGCCTCGAGGCCGTAGCGAGTGCCGTACATCGCCCCGTGCTCCGCAAGGTCCGCCTGATCGGCGGACGGGGAAGCGCCCGCCGACCGGCTCGGCGGCTGCGACGGCTCGGCGGGGCGTCGGCGCCGGAGCCGGCCGAGGACGCCGCGCCGCGGCTCGGCGCGCGGCATCCGCTCGGGCATCTTCTTGGCCAACGACTCGCGGATCCAGCCGTGGTGCTCGGCACGGAGGTAGCAAAGGTCGCACACCTGGTAGCGCTGACCGCCGGGGGCCACGTATGGCTCGGTGCGCTCGCCCTTCAGGATTGTGCGGCCGCACACGTCGCAGCTCACGACGTCGTGGACCGGCCGGAGCTCCTTCTTCACGGGGCCCGATGATAGGGAGGGCGCGGGCTACGCCCTGACGGCTTCCTCGCGCTCGGCCTGCTGCACGACTTGCTGCGCCACGTGCGCGGGCACCTCCTCGTAGCGGGCGAGCTCCATCGCGTACTCGCCCTGGCCGCCCGTGATCGCACGCAGGTCCGGCGCGTAGCTCAGCATCTCCGACATCGGGACCTCGGCCTTCACCTCGGTCAGCCCGCCCTTCGGCTCCATCCCGAGCGGCCGCCCGCGGCGCGAGTTGAGGTCGCCGATCACGTCCCCGACGTACTCCTCCGGCACCGCCACCGTGACGGTCATGATCGGCTCCATCAGCACCGGCTGGGCGTTCCCCATGGCGTCCTTGAACGCCATTGAGCCGGCGATCTTGAATGCCATCTCGGAGGAGTCGACGGAGTGGTGCTGGCCGTCGTACAGGCGTACCCGCACGTCCTGCACCGGGTAGCCCGCGACGACCCCCGACCCCATCGCCTCGAGCACCCCCTTCTCCACCGCGGGGATGAAGCCGCCCGGGATCACGCCGCCCTTGATCTGGTTCACGAACTCGAAGCCCTGGCCCTGGGGCACCGGCTCGATCTCGATGTGGCAGTCGGCGAACTGGCCGCGGCCTCCGGTCTGCTTCTTGTAACGGGCGTGCGCCTTGGCCTTGCCCTTTATCGCCTCGCGGTACGGGACCCGCGGCGGGTGCAGCCCGACCTCGGCGCCGAAGCGCTCCCTCATGCGCTCGACGATGACCTCGACGTGGATCTGCGTGAGGCCCGCCACGATCTGCTCACCGGTCTGGGGATCGCGGTGGAAGTCGATCGTCGGGTCCTCCTCCTGGAGGCGGCGGAGGGCGGCGCCCATCTTCTCCTCGTCGCCCTTCGCCTTCGCCTCGATCGCGAAGGCCATGACCGGCTTCGGCATGGCGGGGAGCGCGAGCGGGATCTCACCGTCCTTCGCGGCCAGCACGTCGCCGGCGTGGGTCTCCTTGAGCTTGGCCACGGCGCCGATGTCGCCGGGACCGAACTCGTCCGTGTGCTCGTTCTCCTTGCCCTGGGGCACGAGCAGCTGGCCGATCCGCTCCTTCGAGTGGGTGCGGCAGTTGAAGACCTGCGAGTCGTGCCTGAGGACCCCCTGCAGAACGCGGAACAGGTTCACGCGGCCGGCGTAGGGATCGGCGAGGGTCTTGAAGACGAACGCCACCATGTCCTTCGTCTCGTCCGGCGCGAGCACGAGGCCGTCCGCCTCGAGCGCGCCCTTCTTCGCCGGCGAGGGCAGGTCCTCGACGAACGCGTTGAGCAGGCGGTCCACGCCGAGGTTCCGGGTGGCGGCTCCGCAGGTAACGGGGAACAGCCGGCCGGCCGTGACGCCGGTCTTGAGCGCGCTAACCGTCTCCTCGTGCGAGATCTCCTCGCCCTCGAGGTAGCGTTCCATCAGCTCGTCCGAGACCTCCGCCACCTCGTCCATCAGCTTCTCGCGGTACTCCTGCGCGCGCTCGGCGAGCTCGTCGGGGATCTCGGCCTCCCGGCAGTTGTCCCGCCCGGCACCGTCGTAGAGGTACGCCTTCATGTCGATCAGGTCGATCACGCCGCGGAGCTCGTGCTCGGCGCCGATCGGGATCTCCGTGGCGACCACGTGCGGGCCGAACGCCTGCTTCAGCGAGTCGAGGGTGCGGAAGAAGTCGGCACGCTCGCGGTCGAGCATGTTCACGAAGACGATGCGGGCAAGGCCGAGGTCGGCGACGCGCTGCCAAAGGCGGCTGGTGCTGACCTCCACGCCCATGACCCCGTTCACGACGAACACCGCCCCTTCGACGACGCGAAGGGCGGCCAGGGCGTCGGCGACGAAGCTCGGCTCGCCGGGCGTGTCGACCAGGTTCATCTTGCGGTCGTCCCAGTGGAACGACGAGAGGCTCGCCGAGATCGACATCTCGCGGGCCTTCTCGTCCGGGGCCGAGTCCGAGACCGTGGTTCCGTCCGCCACCGAGCCCAGCCGGTTGATCGCGCCCGCAGAGAACAGGATCGCCTCGTTCACGGACGTCTTCCCGCTGCCCCGGTGGCCGAGCAAGGCCACGTTGCGGATCCTTTTCGGCGATTCGTGGGCCATTCGTCTCCTTCCCCTCGATCTCGACTCGACGGCCCAGACTACTCGGCCAGCTCCGCTACTCGGCCTCCGCGCCCCAGTCGCCGAGGAGCCCGGACCTCAGCCTTAGCACCGCCTTCGTGTGCAGCTGCGACACGCGGGACTCGGTCACCCCCAGAACGTCGCCGATCTCGCGCAGGGTCAGGTTCTCGTAGTAGTACAGGGCAACGACGAGCTTTTCCCGCTCGGGGAGGCGCGCGATCGCCCCCGCGAGGCGGTCCTTCATCTCGGTCGTGTCCACCTGGGCCGCGGGGTCGACGGCCCGCGGATCCTGGATCGTGTCGAGGAGGCTGACCTGGTCGCCGGACGCGTCCGAGACCGTCCAGAGCTCGTCCAGGGCGATCACGGACGAGCTCGAGATGCGAGCGAGCAACTCCTGGAACTCCTCGACCGAGATCTCGAGCGCGTCGGCGATCTCCCGGTCGCCCGGAGCCCGGTGCAGCTGATGCTCGAGCTTGGCGTTCACCTTCTCGATCTCCCGGGCCTTCAAGCGCACGGAACGAGGCACCCAGTCGAGCGAGCGGAGCTCGTCGATGATGGAGCCCTTGATGCGGGTCATGGCGAACGTCTCGAACTTGATCTCCCGGTGCGGCTCGAAGCGCTCGATCGCGGAGATCAGCCCGAGCAACCCGTAGGAGATGAGGTCCGCTTCCTCGACGTGGGAGGGCAGCCCGCTCGACATGCGGCCCGCCACGTACTTCACCAGTGGCGCGTACGCGAGTACGAGCCGCTCGCGCGCCTTCTCGTCCCGCTCATGCTTGTAGCGCCTCCAGAGATCGTTGAGCTCGATCGCCTTGGGATTCCGTTCCACAGGCCTTTGTCATGCGCGGGGATGCGAGCGCGTGTACGCCCGCTTGAGGCGCCCCGACTCTACCCGAGTGTAGGTCTGGGTCGTGCTTATCGAGGCGTGGCCCAGGAGCTCCTGGATCGCCCGCAGGTCGGCGCCGCCTTCGAGGAGATGGGTGGCGAACGAATGGCGAAGGGTATGTGGTGAGATTCCGGCCCGGCGGGCCTGCAGCCTGAGCCGCCGCCGCAAGTCGGAGGTCGACAGTCGCCTGCCGCTCTTCGACAGGAAGAGGGCCCTGTCGGCCCCCGTGTCGAGCGCGGGGCGACCCCGCGTGAGATAGCGGTCGAGCGCTCTCCAGGCGTGCTCCCCGACCGGGACAACCCGCGTACGGCCCCCCTTCCCCTCCACCCTGACCTCCTCTGCGTCGGGGTCCGCGCTGCCGAGATCGAGCCCTACGAGCTCCTCGGCCCGCAACCCGGCCGCGTACGCGAGCTCGAGCATCGCGCGGTCGCGAAGGTCGAGCGGCGACGAGCCCGGGATGCGCTCGAGGAGCGCCGCCACCTCCGCCGACTTCAGCACGCGCGGCAAGTAGGAGTCCTTCTTGGGCGTTGCCACGAGGTCGGCCGGGTTCGCCTCGAGCTCGCCCCGCTCGACGAGCTGCCGGTAGAAGGTACGGACCGCGGCGAGCTTTCGCGCCACGGTGGATTTCGCCGCCCCGCGCTCCGAGACGGAGCCGGCGAACAGCCGTAGCTGCCGGTGCGTCAGCTCGGCCGGCGCGAGATCCCGCCGGGCCGCCCAGCCGGCGAGCTGCGCGAGGTCGACGCCGTAGGCGCGGCGCGTCTTCGCCGCCATTCCGCCGGCGGACAGCCACTCGTCGAAGCGGGCCAAGGCGTCGTTCCAACTAGCCTCTACGGCGGTGGGTGTGTTCTTCGTCAACACCGAGGACGGCCGCGTGGCCACACTGGGTCAGCTGGCCGACGCCGGGCTGCTGGACGACCGCGAGCGGCCAGACAGGCCATGGCATCCGATCCAGGGGCCGAGCGACGCCTCGACGATGTGGTACGCGGTCCTGCGAAAGCGCGAGCGGGGGGTCTTCATCGGCACGCTCTGCATTCGACACACCGGCCGTCAGACCCTCTTGGAGGAGCGTGGCTGGCAGGAGGTCCCGGTCGGGCGGATCGGCGTCTGAGGCGACTCGGCGATCCGAGGCGACTCGGCGATCCGGCGCGCATTGTCATTCCAGGGTTCTCCTACGACCCTTAATCGACACAGCGGCGCCGGCGAGACGGACCACGCCGGGCGGGGGCCCGCAGCCTTCAGGCGATATAGATCGGGGCCCCGACCCGAACCCGGTCGTATAGCTCGATCACCTCCGGGATCGACATCCGGACGCAGCCGTGGGAGGCGGCGGTGCCGAGCGACCACGTCTGGTCGGTGCCGTGAATTCCCGCGCCGTCGTAGATCCCGAGCCACCGCGCCTTGATCGGGTTGTCGGGGGAGCCGGCGGGCACGACCGTTCCGGCCAGAGAGCCCGCCCAGTCGCTGTTCGGCACGCTCCACGCCGGGTTCACGGCCTTGTTCTGGATGTGGTACATCCCGGCCGGGGTGTCGTAGCCCACCTGGCCGATGGCCACGGTGTACGACTTCACCAGCTTCAGGCGCTTGTAGTGGCGGAGCTGGAACTTGTCGCGGTCCACGACGAGCAGGGTCGGATACTTCTTGACCAGGTCGGCACGCGTCACCTTCGGCTGCCGGAGTGTCACCGGCGCCTCGACCGCCCGCTTCGCATCGGCCACGCTCAGCGTCTGCTCAACTCGCTCCTCGAGCTGGGCGCGCTTGACCTCGATGCCGGGCCGCTCCTTGACCCTCTTGAGTTCGGGGAAATCGAGCCGGGCGTCCCGCGGCGGACGGTGGAGCCGGCGCGACACGCGGTGCACGAACCGCCTGACCGCGTCCGACGAGTAGGTCACACGCGGCGCCACCAGCGCGCTCTCCTCGCCGTCGGTTAGATCGCGCGCCAGCCGCGTGACGATGTTGCCGTCGCGGCTCTCGGCCAGAGCATCCTCGACCATCGCCCGCACATCCGCCCGAAGCCGGGCGTCCTCCGCCGAGAGCTTGAACCGCGTGCGCTCGTTGGTGACGTATATCGGCCTCTCGAGCGCCGGCTTCAGCTCCTGCGCCACGACCCGCCGGGCCAGGTCGGCGCGCATGCCGCCGACGTCCACCCCGGCGATCGTCACGCCCTTCGCGATCACGTCGTCGCGCGACGAGTCGTACGCGTACGCGGCCACGGCGCCACCCAAAAGGGCCAGGACGATCGCGGCGACCAGGATGAACGACCTCTGCCTCATGCTGCGAGTGGCCTCAGTGTAGGAAATGGCGGGGCCCGATCGTGTCTTATTACCCCCATCGCGGGGGTCACCAACCCCGTGCGGGTGGTCTTCGCCGGAGCGGCGCCGGATCCTTCCTCTTGGGTTCGTCCGTCCGCCGGCGCGGGCTATTCCCGCCGGTCGTCGGCCTGGGTCGCGCGGAGCGCCTCGGCGGTCTGCTCCGCGCGCTGCTCGGCCCGGGCCGCGCGCGCGGCGGCGTCCCGGGCGCTCGCCTCCGCCTCCCGGGCGCGCGCCTCCGCCTCCCGCGCGTGCTCCTCCGCCTCCCGGGCACGCTGCTCCGCCTCCGCCAGCTGGGCGCCGTCCGAGCTCTCGGCCTCGATTCCCGCAGTCTCGCGGTAGCCCGCGAGCAGCCGCTGGAGCTCCGCGAGCTGACGGCGGCTCAGCCCGCCTCCCGGGGCGCCGGCCCTCCGCACATGAGGGCTCCACCGCAGAAACTCCTCCACCTCGCGTTCGTAGCGGTACGGCTCGCGGGCGCCCCGGACGACCGGGTCGAGGCGCAGGTGCTCGGCGAGCTTCAGCACCGTCTCGCGGCTCGTGTACTGGTACCGAAAGCCCGCCTGCTTGTAGCGGCGGTTGTCGACCCCGCGGCCAAACCGCAGCTGAGCGAGCATCTCCGGCGGAATCGGGGCTCCGAGTGGCCGCAGGGCCGCGGCGGCCAGCCCGGTACCCCAGGGCGGCAACAGCGGGACGCACGGCTTTCCGAGCAGCCCCGCCACCTCGCTCAGCGCCAGCACGCCGTCCGCCGCCACGTTGTAGACGCCGGGTAGGTTGTGCTTCACCGCGTGCTCGAGCGCGTGGACGACGTCGTCTTCGTGGACGAACTGGTAGCGCGGGTCGAAGCCGAGGATCGTTGGGACCACCGGCAGGGACAGGAGCTCGATGTGCGATGTCCGGACACCGGACCCCAGCACGTTCGCGAACCGCAGGACGGTGACCGTCACGTCGGGATTGGCCTGGGCGAACTCGGCGAGCGACGCCTCGGCCTCGACGATGTCGCGCTCGACCGGTGTTCGCGGTGGATGCGGCCGGCTCATCGTCTCATCGAAGAAGGCCGGGTCGTCCTGCTGGGCGCCGTAGTAGTGGGTGGACGACTTGAAGACGACCTTGCGCACCGGGGAGTCGGGCCCCCCGCACGCGGCGAGGATGTTCATCGTCCCGATCACGTTGTTCTCGTGCGCCTTCGCGGGCGTGGTCGTGACCGAGTCGACCACGAGGCGGCTGTCGACGACCGTGTCGATCTCGGCCGCCTCCACCACCCGGCGGAGCAGGGCGTGCTGCGCGCCGACCTTCACGTACTCGGTGCGTTCGAGCTCGACCTGGGGCTCGTCGGCGGCTACCCCGATGACGGCCTCCACCTCGCCGAACCGCTCGAGGGCCTGCGCGAGGCGTCCGCCCCAGTACGTCGAGAGCCCTGTGATGAGGATGCGCTTCGAGTCCACTGTGGCTATCCGAACCAGATCGACTTGCGCTTTGCCAGCATGTCCCAGAGGTTCTCCTGGATCCGCGCCCGGACGTCGTTGGCGACCGTCTGAACGAGCGCTTTGTCGTGCTCCAGGCCCTCCTTGTCGAACGGAATCGGCTCGAGGAAGCGGATCTTGAACTTCGCGGGGAGGAACCCGAGCATCCCGAGCAGCCCGAAGTGCGGGAAGGTCGGCGTGAGCGGAAAGTAGAGGAGTCCGGTCAGCCGCTTCATCAGCCTCAGCTGCGCGAAGGAGGGCGCGGCCTCCTCGGCGCCGACGACGCACACCGGCACGATCGGCGCGCGGGCGCGCATGGCCGCCTGGACGAAGCCGCCGCGTCCAAAGCGTCGCAGCCGGTAGCGGTCCTTGTATAGCTTCTCCGTGCCCTTCCGGCCCTCGGGAAAGACCAGCACGAGCTGCTCCTCGTCGTACAGCAACCGCTGGACGTTCGCGGGATGCGCCGGGACGCAGCCGATCCTCGGGATTAGCATCGAGAACCCGGGGTAGCCCTTGAAGAAGTGCTCGACGGTGATGTTCACGGGCCGCGGGTGTGGGTGCTCCTCGCGGATCGCCTTCGCGATCATCGGCGCGTCCGGGGGTAGGGCCCCCGCGTGGTTCGAGACCAGCAGCGCGCCGCCCGTCGACGGCACGTTCTCGATCCCCTCGACCTCGGTCCGGAACCAGTAGTGGTAGAGGAAGTCCCCCGCCGTCCGATCGAGGAAGCCCTCGACCCGCTCAGAGCGCCCCCAGTCGGTCAGCCGCCGCTCGGGCTCGACGCCGGGAAGGTGACGCCTCATGTCGTCGCCCGGCACGAGCGCCTGGCCGGCGGGCTCCGCCTCTCGGGTGGAGATCATCGCGCGCCTCGCTTCCGCCATGCGCCGATTCAAGCAGGAGCGCGCCGGCAGCGGGGCTACGATGCCGCGCGCATGCGCTCCAAGGACGACGTGCGGGCGGATGTGTGGCAGGCGATGGAGCGCGAAGGCGTCGCGCGCTTCCCCGGCGCCCGGGGCAGGATCCCGAACTTCGTGGGCGCGGAGCGCGCGGCCGAGCGGCTCGCCGAGCATCCCGCGTGGACGAGCGCCGAGACGCTCAAGGCCAATCCGGACTCGCCACAGACCCGCGCGCGGCGGCTCGCCCTCGCCCAGGGAAAGGTGGTCTTGATGGCTGTGCCGCGCCTGCGCGACCGGCATCCGTTCCGCCTGCTCGATCCGCGCCGTCTCGCCGAGCGGGAACGACGCGAGGCCGCCACGATCAAGGGCGCGCTGCGCCACGGCAAGGCGATCGGCCTCGGCCAGGTCCCGGACCTCGACCTGGTCCTCGCCGGCTCCGTGGCGGTGAACACGCTGGGCGCCCGGATCGGGAAGGGCGGCGGCTTCTCCGACCTCGAGTACGGCCTTCTCTTCGAAAGCGGGAGGATCGACCCTCGCACGCGCATCGCCACCACCGTCCACCCGCTCCAGATCCTGCGCGACGACCTCCCGATGACGGCGCACGACATTCCCGTGAACCTCGTGGCGACGCCCGCCGAGGTGATCGAGGTCGACGGCGCCTACGATCGCCCGACCGGGATCCTCCGAGACCACCTGCAGCCGCGGCAGCTCCTCGAGATCCCGGTGCTCGAGCAGCTGGGTTACGCCGGTTGATCAGCCGAGCCGCTCGAGCACCGGGTCGAGCTTCTCTCGCAGCTCCTCCCAGTCGCGCGCCACGATGACGCCGTCCTCTTGGACGAGATCCTCGTTCCAGGGGTGGAGGATCGTCGCCGCCACCATGCCCGCCTCGCGGGCGCGCAGGATGTTGACCGGGCTGTCGTCCACCAGGACGTCGATTCCGAGCTCCACGCAGCGGCCGACCTTGTCGACCGAGCAGTGGAGGTCGTCGAAGGGCATGCCGATCGCCTCGAGCCACTGGGCCGTGGCGCGCGCGGCGCCGGGGCGGCGGTGGCTCGTCACGTGGATCCAGTGACCGCGCGCGTGCCAGTCGCTCACCGTCTCGACGACCCCCGGATACGGCACGCCGGCGGCAATGTTCTCGTCCGAGTGGGTCTCCTCGACGCAGTGGACGAGCGCGTCGCGCTCGATCGCCGTGATGTCCCAATCGCGCTGCTCCTCGTAGGGGAGGTCGACCCCGTAGCGGTCGCGGACGACCCGCTGTAGGACGTCCCAGTAGTGGTGGATCGTCGAGTCGATGTCCAGCGCGATCTTGGCCACGCCATCTACAGTAAGCGCATGCCGCGCAGGGTCCTCTCCCCTCCCGTGGCGCCCTGGCGTACTGCGCGCGCTGGTCACGGCTACGGCGTGGGCGGCGGACCGGACTGGCGCTCCGTCGATTGGCCGAGCCATCTCCGCCGCGTCGAGGTCGACGGCACGCCGGTCAACTACGTCGATCTCGGCGCGGGAGACCGCGAGCCCGTCGTCTTCGTGCACGGCCTCGGCGGCCAGTGGCAGAACTGGCTCGAGAACCTCCCCAGGGTCGCCGAGGAGCGGCGCGCGCTAGCGCTCGACCTTCCCGGCTTCGGGCTGACGCCCGAGCCGCGGGATGAGATCACGATCCCCGGCTACGGTCGGACGGTCAACGCGTTCTGCGAGAAGCTCGGCCTCGGCGGCGTAGCGATCGTCGGGAACTCCATGGGGGGATTTATCGCGGCCGAGGTGGCGATCCAGTTCCCGAGCCGCGTGACTCGGCTCGTGCTCGTCTCGGCGGCGGGCATCTCGAGCGCGAGTAGCTTGCGGAGGCCGATGCTGACGGCCGGTCGCATCATGACCGCGGTCGCCACCAACACCGTCGCCCGCCACCGCGCGCTCGCGTCTCGACCGGTCATGCGCCACCTGTCGCTCGCGCTCGTCGCCCGCTACCCCAAGCTCCTGCGGGCGGACCTCGCCTACGAGGGGCTCTTCAAGGGGGCGGGCAAGCCGAGCTTCGACGATGCGCTCAGGGCGTGCCTCGACTACGGCTTCCGGGACCGCCTGCCGGACGTCAGTGTACCGACGCTGATCGTCTGGGGTGAGAACGACTGGGTAATCCCCGTCAGGGACGCGAACGAGTTCGAGCGGCTGATCCCGGACAGCCGTAAGGTCGTGATGCGGGAGACCGGTCACATCCCCATGGCGGAGCGGCCGCAGGCTTTCAACGACGTGTTGATGGACTTCCTCGCCGAGACCGGGCCCGCCGAGGAGAAGGAACCGGTCGAGGGCGAGGCGCAGGTGGCCTGAGGCGGCCCGCGCCATTGACGACCCGAGCCGACCGAGCGTGGCACCCGCGACGCCCGATCCCCCGCCCATGGCATCGGCAACACCCGATTCCCCACCGGTCGCATCGACGACGCCCGAGCCCAGCCGGCGGCTCCCGCCGGAGGCCCGAGGGTACTTCGTGGTCGGCTCGCTGGCTTGGGCGGTGCCCACCGCGATCGGAGCCTTCACCGTGGCCGGCGTCATCGGCGGCGACCTGCTCGCGTGGGCGATACGCGTCGCAGCCGTCGCAGTGCTCGTGGTCGGCGGCGTCGCGTTACCGCTGCTCCGCTGGCGAAGATGGCGCTACGAGGTCCGCGACGAGGAGCTCGACCTCCTCCGGGGAGCGCTCGTGGTGACCCGGACCGTTGTCCCCATGACCCGAGTGCAGCACGTGGACACTATTCGCACGGTGATCGGCGACCTCTTCGACCTGCAATCCGTGGCGGTGCACACCGCCGCCGGCTCCAACGCCATCCCGGCGCTGCGGCCCGCCGAGGCGGCGGCAATCCGCGACAGGATCGCTCAGCTGGCGCGCCGTCCCGATGAGCTCTGACCTCTCGTTCCCGCGGCGACTCCACCCCGCCGAGATCGCGCTGGCGGCGCTCGACAGCCTTCGTGAGCTCCTGGTGGCGGCCGTGATCGGCGTGCTCGTAGGGGGCGGCTCCGGCCGGATGTCTCCGCTTCTCGGACTCGTGGTCGGCTTGGGAGGCGTGGGGGTCACGGTCGCGGCGGGCTATGTGCGCTGGATGAACACGACCTACCGCGTGTCCGGCGACGCGCTGCACTTCCGGAGGGGCGTGCTCTCGCCGGACGAGACGACGATCCCGATCGCGCGGATCCAGGCGATCGACGCGACGCAGGGCCCGATCCAGCGCCTGTTCGGAGTCCACGAGCTGCACGTGCAGACTGCGGGCGGCGGCTCCGGTGGCGAGATCGTGCTGCGCGCCGTCTCCGACCTGGCGGGCCGGGAGCTGCGCGAAGTGGCCGGCCTGCCGGAGCCGACGCATGTCGACCTGCCGGAGTGGCGGCTCGGCGCCGGCGGCCTGCTGGTCACGGCGCTCACGGCCCCGCAAATTGGAGTGATCGTTCCGGTCATCGCCGGCCTCACTGCGGCTGGCGACGACCTCCTCTTCGGTCGGTCCGGGGAGCGACTCCTCGACCGGCTGCCCACCGACCCCGGCGGCATCGCGCTCGTCGCCGCCGCGCTCGCGGGCGCGGCGTTCGTGCTGTCGTTCATCGGCGCGATCGTCGCATTCGGCGGCTTCGTCCTCGTGCGGGACGGCGAGCGCCTGCGCATCCGGCGCGGCGTCCTCCAGCGACGCGCGGCGAGCATCCCGCTTGGGCGCGTCCATGCGGTGGACATAGTCGAGGGCGTCCTGCGGCGACCGTTCGGGCTCGCCTCGATCCGCATGGAGACCGCGGGCTACAGGTCGGAGCCGGCCGTGGCACAGGTCCTCGTCCCGCTGCTGCGCGTCGGAGATGCCGGAAAGGTGCTCAGGGAGTTCGTCCCGGGCCTGGCACTCGAGCCGCGGGCGCTTCAGCGCCCGCCGGGCCGGGCGCGGCGGCGGTATGTGCAGCTCCCGGTGCTGGCCGGCGCCATTGTGGGTGCAGCGGTCACGGCGGTCTGGCCTGCGGCGTGGCCGGTCATACCGGCGCTGGCCATTCTCGGAGCTGCCGAGGGAGTGCTCCGCTGGCGGGCGGCCGGCTGGCGCCTCGACGGCGCGCGGATCGTGATCCGCCAGCGGCTCCTCGCGAGGCGGACGCTGGTCGCGCGGGCCGATCGCCTGCAGGAGCACGGCCTGAGCGTGTCACCGCTGCAGCGCCGTGGCCGCCTCGCCTCGTTCCAGGTGGCGGTCGGCTCCGGCCGCAGGGGGCGGGTGCGGCACCTCGACCGCAACATCGCCCGGGAGCTCTTCGAGCGGCTGCGGCCGACTCGCGTTCACGCCTGATTGCGCCGGCGCCCGTGGGCGTCGGCTCGCGCGACGCTCGTCGGCCCGGCCGTCAGCTCGTGACGGCGCCCTTCGCGGCCGAGCCCACCTGCTTCGCGTATTTGGCGAGGACGCCGTTCTTGTACTTCGGTGGGGGCGGCTCGTAGGCGGCGAGGCGTGCGGCGAGCTCCTCCGCGGGCAGGTCCACGTTCAGCTCCCGGCGCGCCACGTCGAATACGACGGTGTCGCCGTCTCGAACGGCCGCGATCGGCCCACCGTGGGGCGCCTCAGGCGCGACGTGGCCGGCCATGAACCCGTGCGTAGCGCCTGAGAAGCGGCCGTCGGTCATCAGCGCGACCGAGTCACCGAGGCCCTCGCCCACCAGGGCCGCCGTCACGCGGAGCATCTCTCGCATGCCGGGACCGCCGGCGGGCCCCTCGTTGCGGATTACGACCACCTCACCCGGCCGGATCGACTTCGCCATCACCGCCTCGAAGGCGTCCTCTTCGTGCTCGAACACGCGGGCGGGGCCGCGGTGCTCCGTGCGGTCGTGCCCGGACAGCTTCACCACGCATCCCTCGGGGGCAAGGTTGCCGCGCAGAATCGCGAAGCCGCCGTTCGGCTTGATCGGCTCGGAGACCGACCGGACGACGTCCTGGCCCTCGGACTCCTCGGCCGCGTCCGCCACCTCCAAGATCGCCTGGCCCGTGACCGTGACGGTCCCTTCGTGGAGCAGTCCGGCCTCCTTCAGCCGCCGGACGACCAGCGGCACGCCGCCCGCCCGGTAGAGGTCGGTCGCCACGTAGCGGCCGCTCGGCTTCAGGTCGCAGAGCAGCGGAGTCGCCCAGGCGATACGGTCGAAGTCGTCGAGACCGAGCGGCACACCTGCCTCGTGCGCGACGGCGAGCAGGTGCAGGATGAGGTTGGTGGAGCCGCCCGACATGGCCCCTGCCGCGATCGCGTTCTCGAGCGACTCGGTGGTGATGATGCGGCTGGGTCGCAGGTCGCGCTCCAGCACCTCGAGGATCAGCCCGCCGCAGTCCTCGGCCACCTGTCCCTTCTTGCCGTCCTCCGCGGGAACCATCGAGCTGCCCATCGGCGATATCCCGAGCACCTCGAAGGCCATCGCCATCGTGTTGGCCGTGAACTGGCCTCCGCAGGCGCCGGCTCCGGGCGACGCGTGCGCCTCGAGGTCGGCCAGGTCGTCGTCCGAGAGATCGCCGGCGGCGTGCGCGCCAATGCCCTCGAAGACGTCCTGGATCGTCACATCGCGGCCGCGCCAACGGCCGGGGGCGATCGAGCCGCCGTAGAGCATGAGGCTCGGCACGTCGAGGCGGGCGAGGGCCATGACGGCGCCGGGGATGGTCTTGTCGCAGCCGGACAGCGCGATCACCGCGTCGAACATGTGCCCGCGCGCCACCAGCTCGATCGAGTCGGCGATGACCTCGCGGCTCACGAGCGAGGCGCGCATGCCCTCGGTTCCCATGGTGATCCCGTCCGAGATCGCCACGGTGTTGAACTCCATCGGCGTCCCCCCGGCCACGCGCACGCCCTCCTTCACCCGTTCCGCGAGGCGTCGCAGGTGGAAGTTGCAGGGCATCGTCTCCGTCCAGGTGTTGGCGATCCCGACGATCGGTCGGCTCAGCGCCTCGTCGTCGAAGCCGATGCCCTTCAGGTACGCACGCGCCCCAGCCCGGTCCGGGCCGTCGAGGATCACCCGGCTGCGACTCCGCAGGTCGCGGCTCACCGGCGGCTGTGGGGGAGCTCGCGCCGGTGGCGGCGGCGCTCCCACTCGGCGAGCCGCCACAGGTCCCGGCGCACGCGGGCCGGATCGTGTTGGCGGCCGACGAGGTGCATGTTCGCCCGGCGGACCACCCGCTCCTCGTCGGAGGTGAGCGCCATCCACTTAGCCAGCACGTCATCCGACGCCGGCAGCCGCGCCCGCCCGCCACGGCCCGAGCCGGTGAGATCGGGGAACTCGACGCAGTACTCGCTCAGCAACTGGCCGCTCTCGGGCACGTAGGCCACGATCGGCTTGTGCGGGTAGATCAGGTAGGCGTAGGAGGGGGCGCCGCGGCGATCGGACGCTCGGCGGCGGTGCTTCCCGGCGACCCGGATGAAGCCCAGATCGCGGTACATGGCCCACTCCTCCGCGTTGACGCAGGACCGCAGCAGCTCGCGCGCACGCTGCTCGGCTCGGCGCTCGCGGCCCGGGTCGTAGAACTCGAGGTCGAGCGAACCGGTCGCGCGGGCGCGAGCCGCCCGACGCTTACGCCAGGCGCGGGCCGCCCGGAGGATCAGCGGCGTCGCGAGGATGAGGGCTATCAGGGCGAGTGCCAGCAGCGCCAACAGCATCTGGTCCGCCCGAGGATCAGCCGCCGGAGGCGCGCGGGAAGAAGATCACGCGCTCCGCGTCCGACGGGATGTCCGCGTACTCCTTGACCATCTGGGCTTCACGCCGACCGCTCCGCGGGTCCGTCGTCGGCACGGCCGCCCACATTCCCTCGTCGAGCTGGCGCCGGAACTCCTCGACGAGCCGCTCCTCCTCCTCGCGAACGCGCGGGTTGCCCTCGGCGAGGAGAACCTCGCCATAGCCGGGCTTCATGCGAAGGAACTTGATCGGATCTCCCCTCGAAGCATCTATGACGGTCGGGCCGCCGCTCCGCGACGGCGTGCTGATTATGCCATGGCGCCGGCTGGAGCCAGCGGGGAGCGGGGGCGCCGGCCGGCTCGGTGACCTACGTTTGGTCGGCCGCCGGACGGGTAGCGCTGCCTCGTGACCCACGGACGACTGACGTCATGATGCGCAGAGCTGAGCGTCACCCCTCCACACCCACTCTCGCCGAAGTCGTCCGTCGCGCGGCCGACGCCTGCGACCCGGAAGGCGTCGAGGACGGCGTCTGGGCCCTGGTCGAGCGCCTCGAAGACCGTGACGAACCGGTGACCGCGCTGGATGACGTCGGCGACGAGCTCGCCGAGGCAAGCGGCGCGATCGATCCGGAGGACGAAGACCCCGCCGTCGTGATGACCGTCGCGCTCGCGACCTACCTCGCGTACCGCCGGGACGAGATGGACAGCCCGGACGAGCAGCTCCTGCGGCTGGCCGCTCGAGCGGAGTTCGACGGCAACCCACCGACACCGGTGTCGGACTGGCTCAGCGCCCGAGGCGTGGAGCTGTAGGGGGACGGCCGAGACGCCCGGCCGCGCAGCCGGCTCTCTCGGGATCCGCGTTCACGCGCTCAGCGCCTCAGCGCCTCCGCGCGAACCAGTCCGAATACGTCCACGGGGCCGGCCCCGGACCCGAGGCCGCGCTGTCCGTCGCGCACGGCCCCGGCCGCGATCTCCTTGGCCCGGCGGGCGGCCTCGAGCGGGTCATCGCCGAGCGCGAGGTGCGCGGCAAGAGCTGAGGAATGCGTGCAACCCGAGCCGTGCGAGCTGCCCTCGGGATAGCGGTCGCCGGGGATCTCGACGAGACGCGCTCCGTCGAAGAAGGTGTCGACGGCCTCGTCGCGATGGCCTCCGGTGACGACCACCGCCATGGGGCCGAGCGCGCGGACAGCGCGCGCCAGTGCAGCCGCCTCTTCACCGGCGCTGCGGGCGGCGAGCACCGCGGCCTCCGCCATGTTCGGGGTCACCACGGTCGCTCTAGGCAGGAGGCGCCCGCGAAGCGTCTCCTCCGCGCTGTGGTCGAGCAGACGGGCACCACTCTCCGCGACCATGACCGGGTCGAGCACCACTGGTGCCTCCGGGACCAGGTCGAGCGCCCGCTCGACCGCCTCGATCGTCTCCGCGTGCCCAAGCATCCCGATCTTCACCGCGTCCACTCCGATGTCCTCCGCGACGGCGCGGACCTGCTCGACGATCGCCTCCGGTGGAAGTGGATAGACGGCCCTAACCGCTCTGGTGTTCTGCGCGGTAATGGCGGTGATCGCTGTCATCCCCCAGACCCCACACCGCGCGAACGCCTTCAGGTCCGCCTGGATCCCGGCGCCGCCGCCCGAGTCCGACCCGGCGATAGAGAGAACACGCGGAGGGACGTCGTCCTTGAGATCCGGCTGATCGAGCGTCACCGAGCGCGCATGTTAGGTGTCGACGAGTCGCTCACCGCAGGCGGTGGCAGCCCGTCGTGGCGCGCCAGAAACGTGGGGATGGGCGTGCATGCGCCGGGAAGCCGCCCGCTCCACTGCTGGTGCGTTCGCGGGGCGCGGCTGCCCGCCTCTCGGGGAGGGTCGGTGACGTGGGCGCATCTATGTCTCCGAGTGACTCAACTCGCCGCTCGCTCCCAGCCGCCCAGGTCGCGGCGCACGAGGTAGCCCTCCGCCTCCAGGCGACCGAGGGCGGCGCGAGCGTCTGCGGCGCTCAGCCGGAGCTCACGGGCGATCGCGTCGACCGAGCCGAAGCGCTCGGCCGCCTCGAGCACCGCGCTGTCGTGCGGGTCGAGGGGCTCCACCGTCTCCTCGTCGAGAGGAGGCGCGCTTCGGACCCCGACTCCGAAGAGCTCATCGAGCACGTCCTCGGTTCTCGTGACCGGAACGGCGCCGTCCTTCAGGAGGCCGTTCGTGCCGCGCGCGAAGCTCGAGGTGACGCGTCCCGGCACCGCCGCCACCGCTCTGCCCAGGTCGCGCGCGAAGTCGGCGGTGATCAGGCTCCCGCTCGGCTCGGCGGCCTCGACCACGACGGTCATACGTGCGAGCGCGGCCATGATGCGGTTGCGGGCCGGGAAGCTCCACCGGAACGGCGGCGTCCCCGGCGGAAGCTCGGACACAACGATGCCCTCAGCTTGCACACGCTCGTATAGACGTCGGTGACGGCGGGGGTAGACGACATCCGGGCCGCACGCCAGCACCCCGACCGGGGTGCCCCCGCCGTCGAGACAACCGCGGTGGGCGGTGCCGTCGATTCCGAGCGCGAGCCCACTGACCACCGGCACTCCGGCTGCGCCCAGGCCACGACCGAGCGCGTAGGCCACCTCGGTGCCATACGGACTGGCTCGCCGAGTGCCGACCATCGCCACCGCCGGCTCGTCGCTCAGCGCTCGTAACGCCCTCATGCGTCCGCGCCCGAAGAGCACGGCGGGCGGGTCCGCCAACTCGTGGAGTAGGGCGGGATACCCGTCCGCGTGCCGGCACACCGCGAACATCGACGCCCGCTCGAGCCCGCCCCGCTCCGATTCCAGGTCGAGCCCTTCGAGGAAGGTCCACGCCTCGTCGGACCTCTCGCCCGCGGCGGCGGCCACGAAGGCCTCGTCCGGCAGCGCCAGGAGTCCGGTCACCCTCGGAGCCGGCCGCTCGAGCAGGCCGGCGATCCGCGGGGCGAGGTGCGCGACGAGGAAGGCGCGGCGAAGGCAGCGGTCGCACGCGCCGCTCGCAGTCGTCGGCTCGAGAGAACCCGTCACGCGGCGATCACCTCCCAGCCGTGCAAACGGTAGGACAGGGCCTCGTCGAGATCTCTCACCGTCACCTGGTCGCGCGCCGCGAGGTCGGCGATGGTGCGGGCGATACGGAGCACTCGGTCGTGAGCGCGCCCGCTCAGGTTCGCGCTGCCCCGGACCGCCAGCAGCCGCGCCGCGAGGATCGCGTCGAGCGGCACGTGGTGACGGGTCAGCCGTGCGTCCATGTCGCCGTTGCAGAACGCACCCGTCCCGGCGAGCCGGGCGCGTTGGCGCTCGCGCGCGGCGATTACGCGGGCACGCACCTCCGCCGAAGCCGTTCGCTGCTCGTCTTCGCCGTCGACTAGCTGGACGGTCGGGACCGCCTCGACCTGGCAGACCAGGTCGATGCGGTCCAGCAGCGGCCCGCTCAGCCGGCGCATATACCGCCCGAGCTCCAGGCTCGTGCAGGTGCAGCGATCCGGCGGGCGCGCGCAGGGACACCTGTTGCACGCCGCGACCACCGTCGCGTTCGCGGGGAACTCGAGGGTGCGCTGCCCGCGCATGATCTCAACGCGACCTTCCTCGAGCGGCTGCCGCAGCGCGTCGACGGCTGCGCGACTGAACTCAGGGAGCTCATCGAGGAACAGCACGCCCCGGTGTGCGAGGGTGATCTCGCCGGGCCGGGGCGTGGCACCGCCGCCGACGAGTCCCTGCGCCGAGATCGTGTGGTGCGGCGCTCGGAAGGGGCGCTCCGTGGCCAGGCGGCCGCTTCCGACACCGGCCGCGCTGTGCACCTGGGTGATCTCGAGCGCCTCCTCGAACGTCGGCGGCGGAAGGATGCCCGGCAGCCGGCGCGCGAGCATCGTCTTCCCCGCGCCGGGCGGGCCGATCATCAACACGTTGTGACCGCCGGCGGCCGCGATCTCGAGCGCTCGCTTGGCGTCCCGCTGGCCGCGGACATCGGCGAGGTCGGGGCCATGGTCGAGCTCCCGTCGATCGGGAACGGCGGGTCGGGCCGAGTCGGGCATCCAGCGCCCGTGCAGCAGATCGGCAAGACGGGCCAGCGTGGGGATTCCGTACACCTCGACGCCGTCCACGAGCGCTCCCTCGGCGGCGTTGCGCTCCGGAACCAGCAGGCGGCGGTAGCCGGCGTTCCGCGCGCCGAGGACGGCGGCGAGCGCTCCGCGGATGGGACGCAGGTCGCCGCTCAGAGAGAGCTCGCCGCAAAGCGCGCTGTCCTCGAGCTCGTCGCGCGGAACCTGGCCGCTCGCAGCGAGCACGCCGACCGCGATGGCGAGATCGAAGCTGGGGCCGGCCTTTCGCACGTGCGCGGGCGCGAGGTTCACGGTGAGGCGCTGCAGCGGGAAGTGGAGCCCGGAATTCATCAGCGCGGCGCGGACCCGTTCGCGGGACTCTCTGACCGCCCGGTCGGGGAGCCCCACCAGCGTGAAGATGGACACTCCTTGCCGGACGTCCACCTCCACGGTGACCTCGTGGCTTCGGACGCCCTCGAGAGCGAAGGTGGCAACTGAGGCGAGCACGCACGCGACGGTAGGGAGGGTCGTGTGACGCGTGGGGCGCCGACCGTAACGACTGGGTTACGTGAGAGCGACTTGTCGACACGGTCGCACACTCGTCACGCTTGTCGCACCCGTGTGCGTCAGGCGGGCGTAGCGTGGCGATCGATGAGCGCCGATCCGAGACGACGGCTGGGTGACCGGGGCGAGCGGCTCGCCTGCAAGCATCTCGAGGCGCGCGGGTTCGAGGTCCTCGAGCGGAACTTCCGCACGCGTCGAGGCGAGCTCGACGTCGTGGCGCGAAACGAGCGATTCCTGCTCTTCTGCGAGGTAAAGACGAGGATCCTCAGCGAGGCGGCGGGGCCGCTCGGCCCGCTGGCGGCGATCGGACCTCGTAAGCGGCGACGCGTACGGCTGATGGCGACGGAGTGGCTGGCGACGCGGAGGGTCCCGGGCCCGCGACCGCCCGAGCTCCGGTTCGATGCGATCGGCGTCGAGTTCGACTCTGCCGGGCGGATGACCGCGCTGGAGCACCTGGAGGACGCCTTCTGATGGGCGGTCTCCCGACCGCAGGCGGCGTGACTCCCGGCGGTCAGGCGGCGCCGCCGGGGTCACCCTCGAGCGCCAGCTGGGTGTACGCGATCGACTGGAAAGAGAGCCGATGGATGGGAGAGATTCCGTTGCTCGCGATCGCGGCACGGTGCTCTGGGGTCGAGTAGCCGACGTTGGTCTCGAAGTCCCAGCCGGGATGGCGCTCCGCGGCGCGGCGCATGTAACGGTCGCGGGTGACCTTCGCCAGCACCGAGGCGGCCGCGATCGCCGCACTTCGGCAGTCGCCGTCGACCACGGCACGCTGCTCCAAGCCGAAGTCCGGAACCCTGAAGCCGTCCACAAGGCAGACCGTCCCGATGCGCGCGGCACCGAGCAGCGCCGTGCGCAGGGCCTCGAGGTTCGTGTTGTGCAAACCGCGGCTGTCGATGCCGCGCACGCACCGGGAGACGATCACCGAGCGGGCGGCCGCCCGCAGAACGAGCGGATAGAGCTCCTCGCGGGCTTCCGCGGTGTGCTGCTTGGAATCATTGAGCCGGCTCAGAGCGCGGCGGTCAGACAGGGTGAGTCGCTCGAGATCGAACAGGACGGCGGCCGCCACGAGCGGCCCCGCGAGCGATCCCCGCCCGGCCTCATCCGCTCCGGCGACGAAGCGGCAGCCAAGACCCCGATCGAACGCGAATAGACGACGCCCGCTTCCAGGGCCCCGGCGCGCCTTGGGTTTCCCGGACGTCTGGGCGGTCGCGGGCGCCTCCGCGCTCCCTGGGGTCTGCAGGCCTCCGGACGTCTCCGCGGCGGAGTCCGACGTGGGCTGGCCCGCTGTCTGAGGCGACGGCTGCGACGGCGTGGTCTCGGCGGTGCCCCGTATCCCCACGATCGGAGCCCGATCATAGGACTGTGGACGGCGGAAGGCGTGACAGGGATGCTGGGTGGCTACCTAGAGGACGCCGATCTTCCCGGGCGGCCAGTACGTCATGAACGCCTTGCCGATGATCCACTCCTTCGGGACCGGTCCCCATTCGCGGCTGTCAGCGCTCTCGCCGCGGTTGTCGCCCATCATGAAGTAGTGGTCCTTGGGAATCCTGATCGGCTGGGGCAGGTTGCAGATCCCGCAGGTCGGGTCGAGCCGAGCGTACGACTCCTTCTGACGCCGCCCGTTGACGTATACGGCACCGTCAATGATCTTCAGGCGATCGCCCGGAAGCGCAACGACCCGCTTGATGAAGTTCGTGTCGGATCGCTGTTGCGTTGGAGCGGGGCAGGCCGTCTGACTCGAGTGCTCCGCGCCGCAGACGTTGGAGTCCGCACCGGCCGGTGGCTTGAAGACCACGATGTCGCCCCGGCCCGGGTCGCCGAAACGGAAGCTCACGCGGTCGACCAAGACCCGCTGGCCGATGTCGAGGGTCGGCACCATCGACTCGCTCGGAATCCGGAACGGCTTGACGAGGAACGCCTGGATCCCCAGCGCGAGGCCGAGCGCGACCGCCACGATCGTGACGAGCTCGAAGAGGGAGCCACGGGTGGTCTTCTGCTTGCTTCGCGCCACCTGCGCCTACTCGGGGCCCCGGCCCACCTCTAGGACCTGGTGTCGTCGGCGTGCGCGACCTGGTCGCCGGCGGTGGCAGGAGCGGGAGAGTCATCCGCTGACCGCGAAACGCCGCGCGGGCCCTCTAGGTCTGCGGCGTCTCCAGCCGCCTCCTCCGTCGGCTCGCCGCTTGTGCTCTCCGCCGCCTCGGCTGCGGTCCGTGCCGATTCGCGGGTGAGGGTCTCCTCGCCGGCGGGCGCCTCTTCCTCCGCGACCGGCTCGGCCAGCTCCTCCTCGCCCGGACGAGGTGCGTCGTCCGGCGGCATCGCGCCGGCCGAAATCCTCTCCGGCTGTCCGGTCCAGCGGCGCTCCCGCACGCGCGCGCGACGGCCCACGCGCTCGCGCAGGTAGTACAGCTTCGCCCGGCGCACGTGGCCGCGGGCAGCAATCTCGATCCTCTCGATCTTCGGCGAGTGCACCGGGAAGGTGCGCTCTACACCTACGCCGAACGACTGTTTCCGCACCGTGAACGTTTCGCGCACGCCACCGCCCTGGCGCCGGATCACGACCCCCTCGAAGACCTGCGTTCGCCGGCGTGTGCCCTCTACAACTTGGAAGTGAACCCGCACGCGGTCACCTGCCTGGAAGGCAGGGACGCGGCGCAGCTGGGCGCGCTCGAGGCTTTCGATGACGCGGGACATCGTGGACGACTGGTCGGCCAACGACCCGCGGGAGGCACAAAAGAGGCGCGACCTCCCAGGAGCCGTCGCGCGGCCCGGAATGGTAGCGAAGCGCCTGGCGGTCGCTCACGAGCGGAAGCGCCCCATTTCAGGTGCCTCCTGCGGCAGCTCAGGCCGGGATCCCCGCCACGAGGCGCGGAACCTGGTGCGCCTTGCTCGCGGTCTGGGGCGCGAGGCCGCGGCAGCATAGCGGCTCTGCGAGCCGGTCCCGCGCCCCGCGGCCCGACGGCGCCTCACGGCCGTGCCGCGCCGCCGGCCGGCCCCGCGCCTCGAGGCCCGACGCGCCTTACGGCGCTGCTGCACCGCGCTCCCTGCTTCGCGCGCGCCGCCATTCGCGCACGCGAGCGTGATCTCCGGAAAGCAGGATCTCCGGAACGGCATGGCCGCGCCACTCGGCCGGCCGGGTGTAGTGCGGATACTCGGGCGCGCCCTCGAGCGCCGCGCTGAACGATTCCTCCAGCGCGCTCTCCTCGTGACCGAGCGCGCCCGGGAGCTTGCGGATCACCGCGTCGCACACCACCATCGCCGCCAGTTCGCCGCCCGAGAGCACGTACTGCCCGATCGAGATCACGTCACTCGCCAGGTGGTCGTGCACACGCTCGTCGAAGCCCTCATAGCGCCCGCAGAGCAGCGTCAGCGCAGGCTCCGCCGCCAGCTCGGAGGCGAGCGCATCGTCGAACCGGCGACCTCCGGCTGAGAGCGCGAACACCCGGCGCCGTGCCGGAAGCTCGATCGGGTCGATCCCGTAGCGAGCCCTGAGCGCCGCCTCGACTACATCCACCCGAATGACCATCCCCGCTCCGCCTCCGTATGGCGTGTCGTCGACCTGGCCGGCCTTCAGCGGGGTCGTCTGCCGAAAGTCCACGAACTCGAGCTCGTGGCCCAGCCGCAGCGCGTTTCGCACGTGACGCTGCTCCGTGAACCACCCAAACCACGCCGGGAAGAGGGTGAACACGTCGATCCTCATTCGAGGAACCTCCGCCGCACCTCGATGCGGCGAGCACCGCAGTCCACGCTCGCGATCGCGTCCGAGACGAACGGCACGAGGGTGCCGTCGTCGAGCTCGAGCAAGTCGCAGGAGGGCCCATCGAGCACCCGGCGGACGGTGCCGAGCCCGGGGACCCGACAACCCATGAGGTCGGCGGCGAGCCACTCCCCCTCGCCGAGCTCCGCCTCGACGAGCAGCAGCTTGCCGCGGAAGCTTGCGACCGCGTGACGGTCGCCGAATCCGGACAGCCGGACCAGCGGCCGCTCGTCGGTTCCGGCCCTCCGCTCGACAGTCAGCGCACGCGACGCGAGCACCAGCGGGGTCCCCTCGTCGAGGGGATGATCTGGCTCGTCCACATAGAAGCTCCCGTCGCGACCGTGGGGCCGTCCGACGCGGCCGGCCGTTACGAGCGTCAATCGAAGACGTCGACGAGGACGCGGTGCCCGTGACGCACGGAGGCGGCCTTCATGACGGTCCTCAGCGCGGCGACCGTGCGGCCCCCACGGCCGATCACCTTGCCGGCCTCGTCCTCCGCCACGTGCAGCTCCAGCACCACGGTGCCGTCGTCTTCCTCGAACGACTCGACCGAAACCTCCTCCGGCTTGTCGACCAGCGCGCGGGCGAGGTACTCGAGGAGGTCCTCCACTACCGGCTGGCGCGTTCGGCAGGAGCAGCCTCGGGATCCGCCTCGACCTGCTCGACACCGGGAGCCGGCTCCCCGGGCGGGGCCGACGGTGGCTCGCCCTCGCCGGCATCGGCCGGCAGAGGAGCCGCCGGTTCGGCTTCGCCGGCCTCCGGCTCGGCCTCGGCTCCGGGCTCCCGCTCCGCCTCGGCCGGCTCGGCTGCCGCCGGCTCGCGCTCGGGTTCCGCCGCCTCCGGCTCGGCCGCGCCCGGCTCCGGCGCCGCCGCCGGCTGCGCCGGTCCCTCCGCCACTACCGCGCCGGCCTTGGCCTGTGCCTTTATGAGCTGCTTGACGGTTCCGGTTGGCTGCGCTCCGCGCGCGAGCCAGTGCTCGAGGCGCTCCTCGTCGATTGCGATCGTCGAGGGCTCGGTCTGGGGATTGTAGTGGCCGATCGTCTCGATGAAGCGCCCGTCACGGGGCGAGCGCTGGTCGGTCACGACGACGCGCCAGATCGGATTCTTCCTGCTGCCCACTCGGGTGAGCCGGACTCGGACTGACATAGACCGCCGGAGGTTAGCGACCGCCCGCCAGCTGCTCCAGCGACGGCATCTTTCCGCGCGACATCTGCCTCATGAGCTTCTTCATCTGGGTGAACTGCTTCACGAGCTGGGAGACCGCCTGGACCGAGGTCCCGGATCCGCGCGCGATCCGGCGCCTGCGCGAGCCGTCGATGACCGAGGGGTTGGCCCGCTCCTGCGGGGTCATCGAGAGGATGATCGCCTCGAGGCGGTCGAGCTCGCGCTCGTCGACCTGGAGCGACCCGAGCTGCTGGCCTACCCCCGGCATCAGCCGGAGCAGGTTCTGAAGCGGGCCCATGTTGCGCACCTGCTTCATCTGGACGAGGAAGTCGTCCAGCGTGAACTCCTGCCGGCGGATCTTGCGCTCGAGCTCCTGCGCCTGGCGCTCGTCCAGCTGGCGCTCTGCCTTCTCGACGAGCGTCATCACGTCGCCCATGCCGAGGATCCGCTGCGCCATCCGGTCCGGGTGAAAGCGCTCGAAGTCGCCAAGCTTCTCGCCGGTCGAGGCGTAGAGGATCGGCTTTCCGGTGACGGCGCGGACCGAGAGCGCGGCGCCACCGCGGGCGTCGCCGTCGAGCTTCGTGAGCACGACGCCGTCGAAGTTGGCCGTCTCGGCGAACTGCTCGGCGACATTGACGGCGTCCTGTCCGGTCATGGCGTCGACGACCAGGAGCACGTCGTGGGGCTTCGTCCGCTTGCGCAGCTGCCCCAGCTCCTTCATGAGCTCTTCGTCGACGTGCAGCCGCCCGCTCGTGTCCACGATCAGCGCGTCGCGCCGGTCCCGCTTCGCCTGGGCGACGGCCCACTCGGCGATGTCGACCGGGTCGCGGCCCGTGCCCTGCTCGTACACGTGCACGCCCGCCTGCGCGCCGAGCTTGACCAGCTGGTCCACCGCGGCCGGGCGGTAGACGTCGCACGCCGCGAGCGCGGCGTCCATGCCGTGCTCCTCGCGGAGATGACGGGCCAGCTTGGCACAGGCGGTCGTCTTTCCCGAGCCCTGGAGACCGGCCATCAGGATCACCGTTGGCCCCGGCCTCGCGAACGCCAGGTCCCGTCCGGCTCCACCCATCACCGCCGCGAGCTCGTCGGAGACGATCTTCACCACCTGCTGGCCCGGGTTCAGCGACTCGAGTACGTCCTGTCCGAGTGCCCGGTCCTTGACGGCGGCGGTGAACTCCTTGACTACCTTGAAGTTGACGTCGGCCTCGAGCAGCGCCAGCCGCACCTGGCGCATCGCCTTGGAGACATCGTCCTCGGTGAGCTTGCCGCGCGAGCGGACGTCGTCAAGGGCGGCCTGGAGCCGGTCTGAGAGGGCGTCGAACATGTGCAACTGAGGCTAGCGCGCCACCGTGCGACCGGCCGCGTGCTCGACCGCGCCCGTCAGCGTCGTCTCGAGCAGGACCCATGCCCTGCTCGAGTCGAGCGCGCAGTTGGCCGGGCGCACGAGCCCCGAGTCCGCCCGCCTCGTCCGGGGCGATCCGCTCAGTGGGGAGCCCGTGGGCCCGCGCCACGAGGCAGGCGAAGTCGTAGCCGCTGACCGTGTCCGGTCTCGCGACGTGCAGGATTCCGCGCTCCTCCCGCCGAGCAGCAGCCAACCCACGTCGCCCTCAGCCCGGGGCGAGCTGCGGAGCTGGGTCCCGACGAGCGGCTGCCCCTCCGCGCGGCGCAACAGCTCCGACCCCAGATAGCCCGTGCCCCCGGTGACGAGCAGCGGCCGGCTCACGCGTGCAGAGCCCGCTCGACGTCGGCCACGAGGTCGGCGGTCCGCTCACAGCCTGCGGAGAGTCGGATGTACCCCTCGGTGACGTCGTCTCCGCCCCAGCGCAGGCGGCGCTCCGCCGTGGTCTGCACGCCGCCGAAGCTCGACGCCTCGGTGATCAGCTCGGCGCGGGCCAGGAACCGCTCCGCCCGCTCGCGGCCGCCCAGATCGAAGCCGACGATCGTCCCGAAGCCGCTCATCTGGCGACGGGCGACCTCGTGGCCGGGGTCGCCGCGGAGGCCGGGGTAGCGCACCCCCGACACGTCGTCGCGGGCGCCGAGCAGCTCCGCGAGCGCCAGGGCGTTGGCGCTCTCGCGCTCGAGGCGAACGTCGAGCGTCGCAAGCGAGCGGTGGCCGAGCCACGCCTCGAACGGCCCGGGTACGGCGCCTGCGTCCCGGCGCCAGTCGCGCAGCCCCGCGGCGCGGTCGGGATCACGCGTGGCCACGTACCCGAGCATGAGGTCGGAGTGGCCCGACAGATGCTTGGTCGCGCTGGTCAGAGCGAAGTCCGCGCCGAGGACGAGCGGCTTCTGGTAGAGCGGCCCGACCGTCGTGTTGTCGACCACGGTGAGCGCTCCCGCGGCGCGTGCCGCGTCGGCCAGCGCGACCAGGTCGTAGACGTCGAGCTTCGGGTTCGAAGGGGACTCGAGCCAGAGGAGGTCGGCGCCCTGCACGGCGTCGGCAAGCCCGGCCGGCGGCGCGAGCCGGACCTCCACCCCGCGCGGCTCGAGATGGGTCTGGGCCAGCCGGCGGACGTTCAGGTAGCAGTCCGCGTCGATCGCGACCGCCGAGCCGGGGCGGAGGCTTGTCAAGAGCAGCGCGGCCGCGGCCGCCATGCCCGAGGCGAACAGGACCACCTCTCCCCTTTCGAGCTCGGCGAGTGCCGCCTCGTAGCGGGCCCATGTCGGGTTGCCGTAACGCGTGTAAGCCCACTCGGAGCTCGCCACGTCGCCCTTCAGGTGGAACGGGCCGGCGAAGACGGGTCCGGGCAGGAAGGGCGCGCCCTGCTCGGCGTCGGGCAAGCCCGCCCTGACGACGCGGGTGCCGTCGCCGTGACTCACGGCTCGAGTATCGCCCGGGCGAAGTCGTCCGGATCGAAGGGGCGTAGGTCCTCGAGCCGCTCGCCGATCCCGATCAGCTTCACCGGGACGCCCAGCTCTTGGGCGATCGCCAGCGCGATGCCGCCCTTGGCGGTCCCGTCCAGCTTGGTGAGCGCGATGCCGGTCACGTCCACCGCCTCCCGGAACAGCATCGCCTGGCGCAGGCCGTTCTGGCCCGTGGTGGCGTCGATCGTCAGCAGCGTCTCGTGCGGGGCGCCCGGCACCTGCGCCGAGATCACCTTGCGCACCTTCCGGAGCTCGTCCATCAGGTGCTGCTGCGTGTGGAGCCGCCCCGCGGTGTCGCAAATGACGACGTCGCGACCGCGCGCCCTGGCCGCCGCGATCGCGTCGAAGATCACCGCGCCCGGGTCGGACCCGGGCTCGCCGCGCACGATGTCGCAGCCGGCACGCTCCGCCCAGAGCGCGAGCTGCTCGGCCGCGGCGGCGCGGAACGTGTCGCCCGCGGCGATCAGCACGGAGCGGCCGAGCTCCCGCTGGAGATGCCACGCGATCTTCCCGATCGTGGTCGTCTTGCCGCTGCCGTTCACCCCTACGATCAGCATCACCGTCGGGCGCTCGGTCAGCGAGATCCTGTCGCCGTTCACGCGGGCCGTCTCGGCAAGGAGCTCCCGCAGCCGGCGGGACAGGTCCTCCCCGCCCTGGAGCTCGCCCGTCTCGGCCTCGGTCTCGAGCCGCTCGACGATCTTCGCCGTCGTCGGGGCCCCCACGTCCGCGTAGATCAGCGTCTCCTCCAGGTGCTCGAACGCCTCGTCGTCGAGGGACTGGAAGACGGTCGCCTGGAGCTCCGCCCCAAGCGCCTGGCGGGTCTTGACCATGTTGTCGCGCAGCCGCTGAAAGAAGCCTCGTCGCTTCGGCTCCTCCTCGGCCTCGGCTGGCACCGGCGGGACGTCGTCGCCCGTGTCGAACAGTTCGTGCCAGGTGCGGGCCATGGCCCGGCCAGGATATGCGCTTTCTACGCCGCGGCCTCCGCGATCGCCCGCCCGGCCAGCCGCCGGGAGACCACCCGCGAGACGCCGTCGCCACCCATGCTCACGCCGTAGAGCGTGTCGGCCGCATCCATCGTCCGCTTCTGATGGGTGACGACGATGAACTGGGCGCGGTCGGAGTAGCGCTTGACGAGCTCGAGGAAGCGGTCGATGTTGATGTCGTCGAGTGCGGCCTCCACCTCGTCGAGGATGTAGAAGGGACACGGCCGGGCGAGGAAGACGGCGAACATGAAGGCGAGGGCCACGAGCGACTTCTCGCCGCCGGAGAGGAGCGACAGGCGCTTGGCGGACTTGCCGGGCGGCGTCACCTCGATCTCCACGCCCGTCTCGGGCTGGCCGTCCTCCTCGGCGGTCTCGCCGTGCCCCGGCGGCGACTCGGCGGCGCCGATCAGCGACCGTGGGCCCCGTTCGGGATGGACTAGCCGCAGGCGGCCGCGGCCGCCCGGGAAGAGGTGCTGCACAACGTCCTCGAAGTTCTCGGCGGCGGCGGCGAAGGTCTCTTCGAAGGCCTCGCGGATGCGCCGGTCGGTCTCCTTGATCAGACCCTCGAGCTCCGCGAGCGCGGCCTCGAGATCGCGCCGTTGCGCCTCGAGCTCCTCGACGTGCGCGACGGCTTCCTCGTACTCCTGCTTTGCGAGCGGGTTCACGGGCCCCAACTGCTCGCGCCGGCGCTCGAGGCGCTCAACGCGCCCCTCGAGCGCCTCGCGTTCCTCGGTCGTGAGCGGCTCGGGCCCGGAATCCGCCCGCAGCCCGAGGCGCGCGGCTATCGTCGCCAGGTCGCGCTCGACCTCCGCGGCCACGTCTCGCTCCTGCTGCGCCGCGACCTCCGCCGCGGTCAGCGCGTCGCTCTCCCGCCCCAGCCGACCCTGGAGCTGCGCCTCCTCGTGAGCGCACGCCCGCAGCTGGCCCGCGGTCTCGTCGGCGGCTTCGGCGCGCGTGTCGAGCTCCGCCTCGAGCCGGTCTCGCCGCGCGGCCACGGCGGCTCGGCCGGCCTCGACCGCACGCGCGGCGCGCTCCGCGGCGGCCATCACGCGAAAGTCGGCCTCGGCGCCGCTGCGCAGCGAATCGAGCGCTCGCGCCCGCTCGGCTCGCTCCCGCTCGACGCGCTCGGCGAGCCGCCGCTCCGCGCGGAGGTCCCCGAGCAGCTCCGCCCGCCGAACCGCCTCGGGACCCTCGTCCGGCGCCGCGCGCCGGCGCGCGAGAACCCAGTCGCAGCGGCCGACCTCCTCCTCGGCCTCGGCGGCTTCCCGTAGCGCGGCCCGCAGCGCGCTCTCCGCCGCGTCGCGGGCGGCGTCCGCCTCGGCCACCGCCGCACCGGTCCGTTCGAGGGCAAGCCTCGCCTCGCGCTCCCTCTCCGCGGCCTCCTCGGAGGCCGCGACGAGGGCCTCCCGGCGCCGGATCTCGTGGAGCACCCGATCGGGACCGCCCGCCGGGGTCTGCGACAGCTGGCCGGCGCCGGCGTCGAAGAGCCGCCCCGAGCGGGTGACGGCCAGGCCGGCGAAGCCCTCGGGAAGGCGGTCGAAGGAGTCGACGACCCAGGCGCTTTGCAGAAGCCTTTCCGCGAGGGCCGTCAGGTGCGGCTCCGGCCGGACCCGAGCGAGGAGCGGCTCGGCGTCGCGCGTGGGCGCGGGCGCCGCAGAGCTCGGCGGCCCCGCGACCCCCTCGATGAGGACGCTCCCACCCTCCGGACCGGCCCGGTCGAGCAGGTCCTCGCCGGCCGCCATGTCCCGAACGATCCCCGCGACGAGCCGCGGACCGAGCACCGTCGCCAGGGCCATCTCGTAGCCCGGCTCGACATGGAGGGCGTCGGCGAGCGGTCTCTCGCCGTCGAGCGATCCGGTGGCCCCGCGCAGGAACCGGTTCGTGGCGGCCAGCTCCGCGCCGACCTCGGCCGCCCGGGCGCGCGCGGCCTCGACCGCGCGCTCGGCCTCCCGCCGAGCGGCCCGCGCGGCGTCGGCGGCCCGCTCGGCCGCGTCGAGGGCGGCGCGGCGCTCCGCCGCGACGCCATCGAGCTCTGCGGCGCGCTTCGTCGCCGCTTCGAGCTCCGCCTCGAGCGCCGCCAGCTGGCGTGCGAGCCGCTCCTCACGCCCCGCGTCGAGCCCGGCCAGCTCGCGCTCGAGCGCCGCGATCCGCTCCCCCGGCCGCTGCTCGCCCGTGGAGCGATCCTCCTCGACCGCGGCCTCCTCCAGAAGCTCGAGCTGGCGAAGCCGGCGCGCACGTCGCTCGCCCGCCGCGGCGCCCTGCTCGCGCAGGCGCTCGAGGCGCATGGCGATCCGCTCCGCGGCCGACCGCGCCGCGTACAGGCGCCCCTGGAGGCGCTCGCGGTCGCGGGCCCCCGCGGCGAACGCCTCCTCGGCCGCCTCGCGGCGACGCGCCACCTCGGCGAGCAGGCGCTCCGACTCGTTCCGCGCCGCGCGCGCAGCGCTCGCGCGCTCCTCGGCCTCGGCGACCGCAAGGCGAGCGGCGCGCGCCGCGTCGCGGCTCAGGGTGAGCCGCGCCTCGAGGGTCTGGCGCTCGAGGCGCTCGTGCAGCTCGGCGGCCTCGGCCTGGCGCTTGAGGGGCCGGAGCCGGGAGCGGGCCTCGCGTTCCACGTCGAGGGCGCGGGAGAGGTTCTCCTCGGTCCGCTCGAGCTTCAGCTGGGCGCGCCGGCGGCGCTTGCGGTGCTTCCCGAGTCCCGCGGCCTCCTCGATGAGGAGCCGCCGTTCGCGCGGACGGGACAGCACGATCTGCTCCACCTTGCCCTGCGAGACGACCGAGTGCATCTCCTTGCCGAGCCCGGAGTCCGAGAGCACCTCGATGACCTCCACCAGCCGGCAGCGGGCCCCGTTCAGCCGGTACTCGCCCTCGCCGTCCCGCTCGAGGCGGCGGACGATCGAGACCTCCGAGAAGCCGGCGTCGAGCCGCCCCTCGCCGTCCTCGATCACCACCTCGACCTCCGCGGCGCGCGCGCCCTGCACGCCGTGCCCGCCGGCGAAGATCACGTCCCTCATCGACTGCCCGCGCACGGCCAGCGGCGACTGCTCCCCGAGCGCCCAGAGGACGGCGTCCGTGATGTTCGACTTGCCGGAGCCGTTAGGGCCGACGATCACCGATACGCCGTGTCCGAACTCGAGCCTGGTCCGGGTGGGGAACGACTTGAACCCCTTGAGCGTGATCGAGCGGAGGTGCATCTAGGTGACGATCTAGGCGTCGAGCCTGTCGAGGGCGTGAAGGGCGGCTTCCTGCTCCGCCCCCTTCTTCGTCTTTCCCTCCCCGCGCCCGAGCTCCTGCCCGCCGACCTCGGCGATCGCCACGAAGCTGCGGTCGTGCGCGGGGCCCTGCTCCTCGATCGTGCGGTAGTTCACCACCTCCGCGCGGCGTGCCAAGCGTTCCTGGAGCACGGACTTGTAGTCGACGGGGTGCTCGAGGGCGTCGTCGATCTCACCGGCGAACGACTGGACGACCGCCGGCGCGGTGCGGTCGAAACCGAAGGCCAGGTAGGAGGCGCCGATGATCGCCTCGCACACAGAGGCAAGCACCCGCTCGGACTCCACGAGCATCGCGGCGCTCCGGTCGGTGGCGTCCCCCGGCGCCGTGCGCCGCAGCTCGTCCGCGACGCCCAGCGCCCGCGCCACGCGCGCGCACGAGGGACCGCTGACGGCCTGCGCCCTCACCTTCGTCAGCCGCCCGGCCCCGTAACGCTCGAAGCGCGGGTAGAGGTGCGTGGAGACCGCCAGGCTCAGGACCACGTCGCCGAGGAACGCCAGGCGCTCGTAGGACTCCGCGCGCTGCTCGACCCGGGAGGCGTGCGTGAAGGCCTGCCGGCGGAGGTCCGCCGGCAGCTCCGCCAGCAACTCCTCGAGGGACTCGGGTCTCGTGCCTCCCACCGCTCCGGGCTAGCGGCACTAGATGACTGATTCCGAATCCGCGTGCCCCTCTGCGCTGCGCGCAGGCGCCAGACCGAGCTGGGCGCCGCACGCGGACGACGCCGATAGCCCGTGATCTATCGGCAAGGAGGTGGGTACGACACCGACCCGCGACGGCGAAGCCCCGTCCGGGCGGTGGTCAGCGGAGGTATGGCGAGTCATCCAGGGGTGCGGGGGTTCGGGATTGGCCGTCTATATCTCGGCGGCATGGGCGGCCACGAAGGCCGCGGCCTGGCCGACCGTCAGGATCTTGGCCGCCTCCTCGTCGGGGATGCGGATGCCGTAGTTGTCCTCGAGCTCGACGACTAGCTCGACCAGGTCGAGCGAATCCGCCTCTAGGTCCTCCCTGAAGCGCGTGTCCTCGCCGATGCGGTCCGGGTCGACGCTCAGCTCGGCGGCCAAGTGCTCGCGAATGCGGTCGAGGATCTCGTCTCGTTCCATCCCTGCTCCTAGCCGTCCTGCCTCGTACCGACGGCGACGCTAGCAGCGGGCACGGACCGCAACACGCCCGCCGCCTTGAGCGCGGCGGCGGTCCGGCCGACCATGTGGTCGTCCACCGCCCGCCGGGCGAGCCTGACGGCATGCTCTATCCCGGCCGGGCCGAAGCTGCCGTGGGCGACGACCACCGGTTTTCGGAGCCCCAAGAGGAGCGCCCCGCCCACACGCTCGGGATCGACTTCGTCGCGGAGCTCCCGGAGCTTTCCCCGGATCAGAACCCCGCCCACTGTCGAGACCGGGCTCGAACGGACCCGCTCGCGGATCGCGTCGCGCACGACCTTCGATGTCCCCTCGAGCACCTTGAGCGCCACGTTGCCGGTGAAGCCGTCGGTGACCACGACGTCGGCAGTCGCCTTCGGTAGGTCGAAGCCCTCGACGTTGCCCACGAAGTGGAGACCGCCGGCGGCGAGGCCCTCGTGGGCCATGAGGACGTCCGGGGTGCCCTTCCCGGACTCCTCGCCCACCGAGAGCAGCCCGACCCGCGGCCTCGGCCGTCCGACGACCGCCTCCATGAACGAGGCCCCCATGTACGCGAACTGGATGAGGTGCTCGGGGCGCACCTCGACGTTCGCCCCGGCGTCGAGCAGCAGCACCGGCCCGCCGGGTATGGGCAGCAGCACCGCGAGCGCCGGCCGGAAGACACCGTGGAGGCGCTTGATCGAGAGCGTGGCCGCGGCCAGCGTCGGACCGGTGCTACCGGCGGAGACGAGCGCCGCGGCCCTTCCGTCCGCGACGGCGCGCGCCGCTTGGATGATCGAAGCGTCCCGCCCCGAGCGAACGGCCGCCACGGGCGCGGCGCCGGCCTTCACGGCCCGGGGCGCGTGGACGACCTCGGCGTGGGGCCCGGCGCCGCCGAGCTCACCCGCCGGCCCGAACAGCAACACCGGCAGACCGGAGCGGCGGACACCTTCGGCGACGGCGGCGGGCCCCTGATCCGCGCCGTTCGCGTCGACCGCGATCACTCTTCGTCTTCAGGGGCGCCCGCCTGCTCCACGATCACCTCGCGGCCGGCGTAGGTGCCGCAGTTGGGGCAGACGCGGTGCGGCAGTCGCGGCTCGTGGCAGCGGGGGCAGCGGCGGAGGCCGGGCGACGTGATCTTGTGCTCCGAGCGGCGCTTGTGCGTTCGCGAATGCGACTGTCGCTGCTTGGGGACGGCCATGAACGGCGGGAGTGTAGCCGTTAGTCTGGCGCTGGCCCCGAGCGTGAGCGGGCCGGAACCGGTTCAAAAGAGGAGAGGCATGTACGACTACGTGATCGTCGGCGCCGGATCCGCGGGTTGCGTGCTGGCGAACCGCCTGAGCGAAGATCCGGACGTCAGCGTCCTGCTGCTCGAGGCCGGCGGACCCGACACGAACGACCTCGTCCACGTGCCCGCGGCGTTCCCGGCGCTCTACCGGACGGCCCAGGACTGGGACCACTCGACGATCTACGAGCCCTACGCGAACGATCGCCGGATCTACCTGCCCCGCGGAAAGGTGCTCGGGGGAAGCTCCTCGATCAATGCGATGGTGTACATCCGCGGCAACCGGCTGGACTACGACGGTTGGGGCCTCGAGGGCTGGCGATACGACGATCTCCTCCCCTACTTCAAGCGTGCTGAGGACAACGAGCGCGGCCCGGACGAGCACCACGGCGTCGGCGGTCCACTCCCGGTCGGCGAGAGCCGGTCCCGCAACCCCCTCTCCCAGCGCTTCCTCGATGCCGTCGCCTCCCGGGGCCTCCCCATGAACCCCGACTTCAACGCCGGGGAACAGGACGGGTTTGGGTGGTACCAGCTGACGCAGCGGCGCGGCGCGAGGGCGAGCACGGCGGTCGCCTACCTCCACCGGGTCGCGGACCGGACGAACCTGACGGTGGAGACGCACGTCCATGCACTCAAGCTCCTCTTCGAGGGGACGCGAGCGGTGGGCGTTCGCGGCACTCGCCTTGGTGAGATGCTGGACTTCAGCGCGGAGCGGGAGGTGATCGTGTCGTGCGGCACCTACAACTCGCCCCAGCTCCTGATGCTCTCGGGGCTCGGCCGGCCGGAGGAGCTCGAGCCGCTGCAGATCGAGGTGGTCGCCGAGGTGCCGCAGATCGGCGTGGGGCTACAGGACCACCCAAACACCGGCGTCGTCTATGCCATCGACGAGGAGATCAGCCTGTTCGGCGCGCTCAACGACGAGAACCTGCTCCTCTTCGAGAGCGAGGGCCGTGGTCCGCTCACCTCGAACATCGCCGAGGTCGGCGGCTTCGCCCGCACCCGCGGTGGACTCGACGCCCCAGACGTGCAGTTCCACTTCGTGCCGGGTCGCTTCCAGAGCGAGGGCCTCATGCCCGGCGAGGGTCACGGCTTCTCGCTCGGCGTGTGCCTGGTGACGCCGAAGAGCCGTGGCGGGGTGATGCTCGGGTCCCCCGACCCGACCGCCAAGCCGCTCATCGTCCACAACTACCTGGAGCACGAGGACGACGTTGCGTCGCTCGTCTCCGGCCTGCGGATGTGCCTCGAGATCTGCTCGACCGAGCCGCTCGGGGAGCTCGTAAGCGGCGTCGTGCAGGGCCCCGCCTCCGACTCGGACGACGACCTGCTGACCTACGCGCGGCAGTACCTCATGACGCTCTATCACCCCGTCGGGACCTGCCGGATGGGCGATGACGACGGCGCCGTGGTGGACCGAGAGCTCCGCGTGCGCGGCGTGGAGGGCGTGCGCGTGGTGGACGCATCGGTCATGCCCTCGGTGCCGCGGGGGAACACGAACGCCCCGACGATCGCGCTGGCCGAGCGTGCGGCCGATCTGATCCGCGGCCGGACGCCGCTCCGGCCGCAGGGCGCCGACGCGGAGAGCGCGCCGGCCGAAACCGCCGCGGCGACGGCCGCGGGCGGCGCCCGATCGGGCGCGGCCGGGCCGGTCAGTCCAGCCTGAGCTCGCGCAGGGCGGCCCAGCGTGGGTCCGGCTCGGGCTCGTGCGCGTGCTCCGGACCGGCCCGGTTCAGGTCCTCGCCGCAGACCGAGCACAGCCCGAGGCACTCCTCCTTGCAGATGATCCGGACCGGGAGCGCGAGGGCGAGGGCATCGCGGGTCCAGGCGCGCAGGTCCAGGTGCTCGTCCTCGAGGTAGGGCGAGCTCAGCTCCTCTCCGCCGCCCGGCTGGTCGACCTCGCGGGCGTCCACGGCGACGGCATGCCCGGCGTCCGCGAGGCAGCGCATGCATGGCCCCTCGAGCGGCGTATCGAGCCGTAGCCGCATCGAGTACCCGCTGGTCGTATGCGAGACGTCGAGCGTGGCGCTGACGCTGCCGCCCGGGACGCTGTAGCGCTCGCCGCCGAAGTGGAAGTCGGCGACCGCGACCTCGAGCTCGAGCCGCCGGCCCTCGCCGGACGAGAGCCCAAGCGCGCCGATGTCGAATATGTCCGTGCGCTGTCCCACCACGCCGAGGGTAGCGCCGGCGTCGGTGGTGTCGACCCGCTATGCGGCCCGCTCGATCAGCTCGATCCGGTAGCCGTCCGGATCCCTCACGAAGCAGATCCGCGGCCCCTCGGTTCTCCCACCCGGCCGGTAGGGCGGCTTCTCCGGCTGGATGTCGTCGCCGGCGAGGCGCTCGAGCGTCCCGTCAAGGTCCTCGACGCCCAGCGCAATGTGGTTGTAGCCGGTTCCGAGGTCGTACGAATCGACCCCGTGGTTGTACGTCAGCTCAAGCACCGGATCCTCGCCGGGGAGGCCCATGAAGACGTTGACGGCCTCGTCGCCGATGGGCATCCGCCGTCGCTCCTCGAAGCCGAGCTTCTCGTAGAAGTCGACGGAGCGGCCGATGTCGCCGATGCGGTAGCACGTGTGCAGGTAGTGCGGCATGAGCCGGAGGCTATCCGCCGGGCCGGTAGTAGTCCCCCGCGAACTCCGTGTAGATCTCGCGCGTCGTGCGCAGGCCGGTCGGCGGGTCCAGTGCGCCGGCGGCGATGCTGATCGTGTCGCGGCCGGGGGCCTCCCAGAAGAGGCTCGAGCCGCAGTCGGAGCAGAAGCCGCGTCGGGCGTGCGTCTCGCTCTCGGGGCTGTCGATCCAGCGCAGGGCGCTTTGCTCGCTCACAAGCAGCGCGTCGCGCGGCGCGCTCGTGCTGGCCCACACGTGGCCGGCCCACCGGCGGCACTCGCCGCAGTGGCACACGACCACGTCGCGGAGGGGGCCGTCCACCTCGAAGCGCACCGCCCCGCACAGGCAGCGCCCGGTCACGGCCACGCGGCGGTGGTCACTCAGCCGACCTCGGCCTCTTCCCGGCCCTGCAGCCGGTCGCGCCCGCGCTGGACGGCCGCGATGAACTTCGTCAGGTTCACCTCGAGGGTGTTGAGGATGTCGTCCGCGTAGTCCTCGGCCCCGAGCCGGATCTCGCGCTCCCGGGCCCGGGCGTCCTCCACGATCTCGTCCGCCTGCCGCTCCGCCTGCTTGACGATCTCCTCCTCGCCGATCAGGCGCTGCTGCTCCTCGCGGGCCTCCTTGATGATGCGCTCCGCCTCCCGCTTGGCCTCCGCGAGCATCTCCTGCCGCTCTTTGACGATCCACCGCGCCTGCTTGATCTCCTCGGGAATCGTCGCGCGCATCTGGTCCAAGATGTCGTAGACCTCCTCCTTGTCCACGCGGACCTGGTCCGTTAGCGGCACGGGCTTGGCGTTGTGAATGGTGTCGTCGAGCTTGTCGATCAGGACGAGAACGTCCATTTAGTTACCTCCGCGAGACATCCAGCCTCGCGTCCTGAGGTGGATCCTCGGCCCCCACTGTCGGTTTGGCAAGTTCTTACCGCTTCAATTCTTCCTGTAGCCGCGCGGCCACGCGCTCCGGCACCAGGCCGCTGATGTCACCGCCGAACATCGCGAGCTCCTTGATGCCGCTCGAGCTCAAGAAGCTGAACTCCGGCGCGGCCATGAGATAGATGCTCTCGATGTCGGGCGCCATCTTTCGGTTGAGCTGGTTCATCTCGAACTCGTACTCGAAGTCCGAGATCGCCCGCAATCCCTTAACGATCGCCTTGGCCCCATGCTCACGGGCGAAATCGACGAGCAGCGTATCAAAGGGTTTTACCTGCACATTCGGGTATTCCGCCACCTCGCCCTCGATGAAGGAGACTCGCTCGGCCGCTCGGAACAGCGTCTGCTGCTTGCGGACGGGCTGGTCCACCACCCCGACGACGACGTTCTCAAACACGTTGGCTGCCCGCGCGATGACGTCCAGATGGCCGAAGGTGACGGGGTCGTAGGACCCCGGACAGACGGCTGTTCCGGCGTTGCGGGACGCGCTCACGCGACGTCCGGGGAGGAGTGGATGGCGATCCGGGTGTCGCCGTAGGTCCTCTCGACGAGCAGCGGGAACGGCAGCTCGAGCGGCATGCGCTTGTCGGATTCGGTCACGATGCGTGCGCCTTCTGCGAGCAACGCCGGAAGCCGCTCGGAGAGCGGTCCGGCGATGCGGGCGACGGAATCATATGGTGGGTCGCAGAAGACGAGGTGGAACGTGCCCTCGGCCCGCGCGAGGAAGCGGAGGGCGTCCACGCGACGGACCCGATCGTCGAGACCGAGCGAGCGCAGGTTCGCGACGATCGTCGCGGCCGCTCGCGGGTTCCGCTCGACGAACACCGCCGACGCCGCGCCGCGAGAGAGCGCCTCGATGCCGAGGGCCCCGGTACCGGCGTAGAGGTCGAGCACGCGGGCGCCCGACACGTCACCGAGCATGGCGAACAGCGCCTCGCGCACCCGGTCGGTGGTTGGGCGGGTGCGCATTCCGCGCGGGGCGCGCAGCCGGTGCCCCTTGAACTCGCCGGCGACGACCCTCACTCGAGAAGGCCCGCCGCCTCGAAAGCCTTCTCGAGCTCCGTGTACATGACCATGCGCGCGGACCTGCCCTCTTGGAAAGTCCAGACCTGCTCCAACAGCATCTCGACCGGTGCGCCGCTGTCGCGGCCGCGGCCGTGCATCCTGAGGACGGCCAGCACGCGGTCCGGCCCGGCGCGGTGGAGCTCCCAGTCCATGTGCAGCTCCTCGCAGGGTTCGGTCCATTCGCGGAAGAACTCGTCTGCGCCACCGGCCCCGCGGCGGAGCTCGCCCTCGGGATGCTCCGGCCCGACCCACTCGAAGTCGGGTGCCTCGCCGCGGAAGGCCGGGTCGGCGTCGTCCTCGCGCCAGATGAGCTCGTAACCGCGGTGAAGGATCTCGACGGCGTCGGGCCTCATGCCGGGATCGGATCGAGCTCCGAGCCGAACCGGGCGACCACGGCCTCGCGCAACAGGACGTGCTCGGGCCGCTCGAGCCGCGGATCGGCGCGAAGCAGCGCGTCCGCGCGGTCGCGCGCGCGGACCAGCATCTCGGTGTCCTCAGGGAGCCGCGCCACCCGCAGCTCCGGCAGCCCGTGCTGGCGGGTGCCGAGGACGTCGCCGGCGCCGCGGAGCTCCAGGTCGATCTCGGCCAGGCGGAAGCCGTCCCGTTCGTGGGCGATCGCCTCGAGACGAGCCAGCTTTGGGTCGCCGAAGAGGATGCAAAGCGAGCGGTGAGCGCCCCGCCCCACCCGGCCGCGCAGCTGGTGGAGCTGCGAGAGCCCGTAGCGCTCGGCCGCCTCCACCAGCATCACGGTCGCGTTCGGCACGTCGATGCCGACCTCGATGACGCTCGTCGCCACCAGCACGTCGGCCTCGCCCGCCGCGAACGCCTCCATCGCCGCCTGCTTGCGCCTCGCCGGCATCTGCCCGTGGATCAGATCGACCCGCTGCTCGCGGAACTCGGTCGTCCGCAGGCGCTCGTACTCGGCCGTGGCCGCCTTCGCCTGAAGCGCCTCCGACTCCTCGACCAGGGGGCAGACCACGAAGCACTGCCGCCCGTCGGCGATCTCGTCGCGGATGCGCTGGTACGCCCGGGCCCGGGCCCGAGCGCCGTCGACGACGTAGGTCTCGACCGGCTGCCTTCCCCGAGGAAGCTCGCGCAGCACGGTGGCGTCGAGATCGCCGTACGCGGTCAGCGACAGCGTTCGCGGGATGGGCGTGGCGCTCATGTGGAGCGCGTGCGGGGCGAGGCCCGCCGGCGCCTTTCGGTCGAGGGCGGCGCGCTGGCGCACACCGAAGCGCTGCTGCTCGTCCACGACGACGAGCGTCAGGTCGCGGAACGCGACGGGGTCCTCGATGAGCGCGTGCGTCCCGACCACCAGCCCGAGCTGGCCGCTGGCGAGCCGGGCGAGGAGGTCGCGCCGGCGCCCGGCCGGGGTGGAGCCGGTGAGGAGCTCGAGCGGGATGTGGCCGCCGAGCAGGGAGTCGAGCGTGCGGTGATGCTGCTCGGCGAGCGTCTCGGTCGGGGCCATCAGCGCCGCCTGGGCGCCGTTCTCAACGGCCCGGAGCATGGCGAACAGCGCGCACACCGTCTTGCCGGATCCCACCTCCCCCATCAGCAGCCGCTGCATCGGGCGCTCGCCGGCGAGGTCCCGGTCGATCTCCTCCATGGCGCGAAGCTGGTCGCCGGTCAACTCAAAGGGCAGCGACGATCGCCAGCGGTCGACCAAGGCGCCGCTGCCGGCGAGCGGGCGCGCGCGCCGCCCCTCGCGTCGGGTCCGCCTGCGACCTGCCACGGCAAGCTGCAGCAAGAGGACCTCCTCGTACGCGAGCCGGCGCCGCGCGGCGCGCTCGTCCGGCTCGCTGTCGGGGAAGTGGACCGCGGCCACAGAGGCCGGACGGTCGGCCAGCCGCTCCGCGGTCCGCAGGCCGGCGGGCAGCGGCTCAACCAGGTCGAAGATCCGCGGGTAGGAGTCCCACACGAGGCCGCGCAGCCGCGCCGGTGTGATCCCCTGTGTGGCCGGGTGGACGGGCACCAGGCCCACCGTGTGGACCGGGGCGCCGCCGTCGCCGAAGACCTCGTGCTCCGTCACCCAGAACTCGCTGCGACGACGCAGCTTCCCGTGCAGCAGGACCTGGGCGCCCTCCCCGAGCTGGCGGGCGATCCACGGCTGGTTGAACCACACTGCGATGAGCGGGCCGCTCTCGTCGAACACCCGCGCCTCGACCCGCTTGCGCCGGCGGTCGCGCATCGGTCTGACGGTCACCCCGCGAACGCCCACGGCGACGGTGGCCTCCTCCCCTACGCCGAGGTCGGCCACGAGCCGCACGTCGCGGCGGTCGCGGTGCGAGTGCGGCAGGTGCTCCAGCAGGTCGCCGACGGTCTCGATCCCGAGCGCCAGGAGCGCCTTGCCGGGCGCCCCTCGCAGCCTGAGCGGCTCGGCCAGGCGGCTCGGGCGCGGATACGAGCGCACGGGCGCCGCCAACGCCGCGTCGCGGGTGAGCTCGTCTCGGGAGCCGAAGATCGTGGCCATCGTCACGCGAATGATCGCTGGCCGGTCGGCGTCCCTTGGTGCGAGCGAGCGTGCTACTCGGCGCAGAGGAGCCACCACCAGGCGGGCTGGCCCCCCTGATGGAGCTCGAGTTCCACGCCGTCCGGCAGCCGGCGCCGTAGCTCCTCGGGGCTGAGCGGTGGCCGCTCGCCCTCGATGCAGGTGATGAGCTCGGCGCCGGCGGCCAGCCGCTCGAGGGTGGCGGCGAGCGTGGGCGCCGGGTCGCCCCAGGCGACCAGCGCGCCGTCCACGTAGCCCACGGCCTCCCCCTCCCTGAAGCGGCCCTGCGGGTCGTCGCGAGCGGCCGGCGCGACCCCGCCCAGCCGTAGACCAGCCCGCGCCTCGTCCACCGCGTGCGCGTTCTCCACGGCGCCGCGCGCCGGGTCCAAGGCGAACAGCGCCACGAGCCCCTCCTGCGGAGCGGTGGTCGCCACGACCCGCGCCGGCTTCTCGGACAGCTCGGCGGCCCTCTCGGCCGCGAGGACTACGTTGGGGCTGTTCGGCAGGACGATGACCTCGCCGGCGGGCACGGAGTGGATGCCCGCGAGGAGCTCGTAGGTCGACGGGTTCATCGTCGCGCCGCCGTCGACGACGAGAGCGCCCAGCTCCTCGTACAGGCGAGCCATGCCGTGGCCGCTCGCGACCGCGACGACTCCGCACGTGGCATGTCCGGCCGGAGATCGGTCGCCCGAGAGCCGGGCGGCGCGGTGGGCGGCCTGCTCGCGCATGTCGGCAACGTCCACGCGCGAGACCTCGCCGACGGCCTCGAACAGCTCCACGGCCCGCGCCGGCTCGTCGGTGTGGACGTGCACGCGCAGCGTGCGCTCGTCGCCCACGACGAGGACCGAGTCGCCGATCTCCTCGAGCAGCGGTGTGAAGTGGCCCGAGTGGAGCCTCTCGCCCGTGACCGCGAAGTTCGTGCAGTAGCGGAAGCTCGACGACTCGTGCTCCGGCTGGTGGAGCGGCGCGGGCGCGTACTGATGCTCGAGCTCGGGCGCCCGCTCTCCCCGCAGCGCCGCCAGGCAGCCGGCGAGGATCACGGTGAGCCCGTAGGCGCCGGCGTCGACCACGCCGGACTCCCGCAGGATCGCTAGCTGCTCGGGCCCCCGCTCCACCGCCTCCTTGCCCGCCTGGAGTGCGTTCCCGAGGACCTCGGCGAGCAGCTCGTCCTGCTGCTCGGCGCTGGCGTCGGGCCCCAGCCGGCGCGTGTCCATGTGGGCGAGGTCGTGCGCGACGCGGCGCGCCATGGCACGCATGGCGGAGAGCATGGTCCCCTCGGCGGGGTCGCGGACCGAGGCGTAGGCGGCGTCCGCGGCGCGGGCGAAGGCTGCCGACACGAGCACCGGGTCGACAAGCTCGCCGCGGCGGCTGGCCAGCTCCTCGGCCGCCCCGCGCACGATCTGGGAGAGGATCACGCCGCTGTTGCCGCGCGCGCCGAGCAGCGCGGCCCGGGCGACGCCGGACACGATCGCATCGCGGCCGATCACGTCGACGGGCTGGCCGTTCAGGCGGTCGAGCTCGTTCATCACCGCGCGCATCGTCAGCGCCATGTTGTCCCCGGTGTCGCCGTCGGCGACCGGAAACACGTTCAGGTCGTTGACCTCCTGGCGGCGACTCTCGAGTTCGGCCAGCGCGGCGGAGACGACGCGCCGAAACCGGACGAGGCTGTCGTCTGGCACGACTGCTTTTTACACCGTCGGTCGGAGGGGTTACGCGGGCCTAGACGGCCTTCACGACCTTGCCGGCCTTGAGGCAGCGGGTGCAGACGTACTCGCGGCGGGGCGCTCCCCCGACCGAGATGCGGACCTTCTGAAGGTTCGGGTTGAACCGCCGCTTGGTGGCCACCATCGAGTGGCTGCGGCTGTGGCCGAACGCCGGTCCCTTTCCGCACACGTGGCAAACCTTTGGCACGGCGGGTCAGGCTAGCAGCACGTCCCGGGCCGCCCGGAGCGCGTCCTCGACCGCGGAACGGTCCGCGTCGAGGTGTGTGACCGCGCGGACGCGGCCGTCCGGGGTGCCGGACAGCTCCACGCCGCGCCGTTCCATGGCCTCAACAAAGCCGCCGGCGGCGGTCTCGGCCATCGACTCCCCCACGCCGCCCGGCGGCGCGAAGATCACGATGTTCGTGTCCGGCGCGACCACCTCGCAGCCGAGCTCCGCCAGGCCCTGGGCCAGGACCCGAGCGTTCTCGTGGTCCTCGGCCAGGCGCTCGACGTGGTGGTCGAGGGCGTACAGGCACCCGGCCGCCACGATCCCGGACTGGCGGAACGCGCCGCCCATTTGCTGCTTCCAGCGCCACGCCTCGTCGATCAGCTCGCGGGAGGCGCAGAGCACCGCGCCCACCGGGGCGCCGAGGCCCTTGGTGAAGTCGATCCAGGCCGTATCGAACGCACCCGCGTACTCCGCGGCGCTCACGCCCGAGGCCACCACCGCGTTCATCAGCCGTGCCCCATCGAGATGTGTGCGCAAATCGTGGGCGCGGGCCGCCGCCAGCACGGCCCGAACCGCCTCTAGCGGCCACACCCGGCCGCCGCCCATGTTCGTGGTCTGCTCCACGGACACGACTCGCGAGCGGGGGAAGTAGCGGCTCGCGGGACGGACGGCGGCGCGCAGCTGGTCGGCCGAGAACACGCCTCGGTCCCCGTCGAGCGCGTGGATCATCAGGCCGGCGTTCCAGGCCGGGCCGCCCGCCTCGGCGATGATGGGATGAGCGGTCCGGTCGAGGATGAGCTCGTCGCCGCCCGGGCGCGCGTGGAGGCGAAGCGAGATCTGGTTGCACATGGTGCCGCTCGGGAGAAAGAGCGCGGCCTCGTGCCCGAGCAGCTCCGCGACGCGGCCCTGGAGGCGGTTCGTGGTCGGGTCGGCGCCGCGCTGCTCGTCCGCAACGTCGGCGGTCGCGATGGCGCGCCGCATTCCCTCCGTGGGCTGGGTCTGGGTGTCGCTGTAGAGGTTGATCACGGGGACAGTGACCGGCGGAGCGCGGCCATGTGCAGGACGGCCCGGGCGGCGTCCTCCCCCTGGTGGCGCTTGCCGCCGCCGGCCCGCGCGAGCGCCTGCTGCATCGAGTCGACCGTCAGGACCCCGAAAGAGCACGGCACGCCGGTGTCGAGCGCAACGCGCGCGATCCCGCTCGCCGCCTCCGCGGAGACGTACTCGTAGTGGTCGGTCTCCCCCCGGATCACCGCGCCCAGGCAGGCGACGCCCGCGTAGCGACCGGACTCGGCGCAGTACTTTGCCGCCAGCGGCAGCTCGAACGCGCCCGGGACTTCGTGCACGTCCACCTCGGCGCCCGCCGCCTCGAACACGCGCTGGGCGCCGTCGACGAGGCGCTCGGCGAGCTCCTTGTAGAAGCGGCCGACGCAGGCCGCGTACAGGTCAGCCACGCCGCGCCCCGCGCCGCGGCGCGGGGCCCTGCCCGTAGGGGTCCGCCTCGGCCGCGCGCTGGCGGTCGTGGATGCGCTCCTCGTGCAGCATCTCCTCGTCAAGCGCGAGTCCCTGGTGGTGCAGGAGGTGGCCGAGCCGCTCCTTCTTCGCGCGCAGGTAGTCCCGGTTGTCCTTGCCCGGGGGGTGCTCGATCGGGACCTGGTCGGTCACGGTCAGCCCGTACCCCTCGAGCCCGATGATCTTCTTCGGGTTGTTCGTCAGCAGCCGGATCGAGCTGAGCCCGAGGTCGACCAGGATCTGCGCGCCGATCCCGTAGTCGCGCAGGTCCGCCGGCAGCCCGAGCTCGATGTTGGCGTCGACCGTGTCGCGCCCGTGCTCCTGGAGCCTGTACGCCCGCAGCTTGTTGAGCAGCCCGATCCCGCGCCCCTCCTGGGCGAGGTAGAGGAGCACCCCGCGGCCCTCCTGCTCGATGCGAGCGAGGGCGTCCTCGAGCTGCTGGCCGCAATCGCAGCGAAGGGAATGGAAGACGTCGCCCGTGAGGCACTCGGAGTGCACGCGCACGAGCACGTCCTCCTCGCCCGCGATCTCGCCCTTCACCATCGCCACGTGGTGCTTGTCGTCGACGAGGGAGCGAAAGCCCACGGCCTGGAAGACGCCGTAGCGCGTGGGCAGGCGGGTCTCGACCACGCGCTCGATCAGCTTGTCGTGGCGGCGGCGGTAGGCGATCAGATCGGCGACCGTGATCATGCGGAGCCGGTGGCGCTCGCAGTAGCGGACGAGGTCCGGCACTCGGGCCATCGTGCCGTCGTCGTTCATCACCTCGCAGATGACACCGGAGGGGTTGAGGCCTGCCAACCGGGCTAGGTCCACCGCCGCCTCGGTCTGCCCCGTGCGCTCGAGCACGCCACCCGCCTTCGCCTTCAGCGGGAAGATGTGCCCCGGCTGGACGAGGTCCTGGGGGCGAGTGCTGGGGTCGATCGCGACCTGGATGGTGTGGGCGCGGTCATGCGCCGAGATCCCGGTGGTGATGCCCTCCCGGGCCTCGATCGATACGGTGAAGGCGGTCTGGAACGGCGACTCGTTCTTCGCGGCCATCAGGTCGAGTCCGAGCTCGTCGCAGCGCTCCGGCGTCAGGGCGAGGCAGACGAGCCCCCGCCCGTGCTTGGCCATGAAGTTGATCGCCTCTGGCGTGGCGAACTGCGCGGCGAGCGTGAGGTCGCCCTCGTTCTCGCGCTCCTCGGCGTCGCAGACGACCACCATCCGGCCGGCCCGGATGTCCTCGATGGCCTCCTCGATCGTGCTGAAGGGCACGCCGATCATCCGTGCAGCTTCTCCACGTACTTCGCGAGGACGTCCACCTCGAGGTTCACGCTCCGGCCCCGCGCCGCCGAGCCCAGCGTCGTGCGCTCGAGCGTTTCCGGGATCAGCGACACCTCGAACCAGTCGCCGTCCACGGCGGACACCGTGAGCGAGACCCCGTCCACCGCGATCGAGCCCTTCTCCACGACGTAGCGCAGCACCTCGGGCGCGGCGCCGATGCGCACCAGCCGTGCAAGGCCATCCTCGTGGACCGCCTGCACCGTGCCGGTCGCGTCCACGTGGCCCTGGACGATGTGCCCGCCCAGGCGGTCGCCCGCCCTGAGCGGCAGCTCGAGGTTCACCTCATCCCCTCGGGCGAGCGGTCCGAGCGAGCTACGGCGGAGGGTCTCGGCCATCACGTCGGCCGAGAAGCCGTCGCCGTCCGGGTCGACGGCGGTGAGGCAGACGCCGTTCACGGCGACCGAGCCTCCGGGCTCAAGCTCGCCGGCGAGCTCCGTCCGTATGCGCAGGCGCGCCCCGTCGCCTGTCCGCTCGAGCGACTCCACCTCTCCCGTGGCGGCCACGAGCCCGGTGAACATCCCCCTAGCCCGCGACGGGCGCGGCGCCCGCACGGGTCACGCGGTCGAGGTCGCTCGTCCCCGTCACCACTCGCGGAGCCTCCCGATCACGAGCACGTCGTCCTCGATCCGGTCGACCTCCACCGCGATCGCACGGGTGGCCGAGGCGATCTCCCCCACGCCGAGCCCCTCGATCGTCGTCCTCGCCTCGCGGCCGCCGATTACCAACGGCGCGACGAAGATGCGCACCTCGTCGATCTCGCCCGCCTCGAGGAAGGCCCCCGCGAGGTGCGGGCCGCCCTCGAGCAAGAGCGACTGGACGTCACGCGCGCCGAGCTGGTCGAGCGCGGACTCCACACGGGCGCTCTCGACCGGCCCGGTGGCGACGATCACGTCCACCCCGGCCGCCTCGAGCGCCTGCACCGCCGTGCGCGAGGCCGCCCGGCCACAGATGACGGTGACCGGCACGTCCGCGGCGCCGCGTACGAGCCGGCTGGTCAGGGGCAGGCGGCCCTCGCAATCGAACACCACCCGCCGCGGCTGGCGAGCCACGCCTTCCACGCGGGCGGTGAGCTGCGGGTCGTCGTGCATCGCGGTGCCGATCCCCACGGCGACGGCGTCCGACTCGGCGCGCCAGCGGTGGGCGCGGGCGCGGCTCGCCGCGCCCGAGATCCACTGCGAGTCGCCGGTGCGCGTGGCCACCTTGCCGTCGAGGCTCATCGCGGACTTGAAGACGACGAGCGGGCGGCCGGTACGCGCGTGCTTGCGGAACGGCTGGTTGAGCAGCCGCGCGGCCTCGGCGATCTCGCCGTCGACGAACCGCACCTCGACTCCCTCGTCGCGGAGGATCCCGGGGCCGCGGCCGGCGGCCTTGGGCGTGGGGTCGTCGGAGGCGATCACCACGCGGGTGACGCCGGCCTCGAGGATCGCGTCGGTGCAGGGCGCCGTCCGGCCCTGGTGGGCGCAAGGCTCGAGCGATACGTAGAGCGTCGCCCCGGCGGGATCCTCCTCGCTCGCGGCGAGCGCTATCCGCTCCGCGTGCGCCTCTCCCGGCGGCTGCGTGATCCCCTCCCCGATCACGCGGTCGCCCTTCACCAGCACGGCACCGACCATCGGGTTCGGGCTGGTCCGGCCCCGCGCCTCAGCCGCCAACTCGATGGCCCGCAGCAGATGTCGCGCGTCGCGCTCTTCGGACGTGAACTCGGGCATCGAAAGCGATCTCTCGGAGCCGGATTGACTCGCGAGTCAACGATACCAGCGGTTTTCCGGCCGGCCTCCACGGACGCGGGAGTGGCGACCGGCGCCCATTCCCGCCGGCCGCCGGCGCGTTGAGCGACGCCCGCCTCGGCGCGCCCGCGCCCGTTTGTGGCGGTCCGCCGGCCTCGGACCACGGCAGGCCGCGACCGGCGGGCCTTCTAGCCTGCGGCGCGTGCATCGCCTCGTGCTCGCCGTGATCCTTGCCGCCGGCTTCGCGCTTCGGGTCTGGAACATCGACTACGGGCTGCCCTTCGTCTACTCGATCGACGAGGCGAACCACTTCACCAGCCGTGCGGTCGGGATGTTCTGGCAGGACCTCGACCCGAGCTACTACCAGAATCCGGCGGCTTACACCTACCTCGTGTACGCATTGCTGCGGGTGCTCTACGGCCCCCTCGGGTTCCTGTTCGACCTGCCGTACGGGAACGTCACGGAGCAGTTCGCAAAGGACCCGACGGAGATCTGGATCGCCGCGCGCACGCTGGCCGCGGCGCTGTGCGTCGGGGGCGCCGCGGCAACCTACCTCGCCGCGCGCCGGCTGTGGGGCGTCCGCGAGGGCCTCGTCGCGGCCGCGGTCGTCTCTTTCGCGTTCCTACCGGTGGCCTACTCGCGCGTCGCGGTGACCGACGTCGGTTCGCTGGCCGGCGTGGCGCTCGCCCTGCTGTGGTCGGTGCAGGCGTACGAGACCGGCCGGCTGCGCAGCTACGCCCTCGCGGGAGGTGGGGCGGGGCTCGCGGTCGCGTTCAAGTACACGGCCGGCTTGGCGCTGCTGCCGCTCGCGATCGCGGCGCTTGCCCGCGTGCGCGCGGACGGCCCCCGTGCCGCCGGCGGGCTCGCGCTCGGGGCGTCCCTCGCGGCCGTGGTCTTCATGGCACTGAACCCGTACGTGGTCGGCTCTCTCGATGTCTGGTGGCGCGACCTGCGCGCCCAGGCGGAGGTGGCCGCCGATCTGCCGAAGCCCGGTCAGGAGTCGGGCGGCGTCTCGTACTACCTCGACAGCCTCACCTGGGGGCTCGGCTGGGCCGCGGCGCTGGCCGCGCTGCTCGGGGCGACGCTCGAGCTCCGGCGGAGCTTCGTGCGTGGTCTGATCCTGGTGGCCGTGCCGGTGGCGCTGTTCGCCTACTTGAGCGTCCAGTCGCGCTACTTCGGACGCTGGCTCTTGCCCGCCTACCCGGCGCTGGCGATGCTCGCCGCCGTGGCCGTGAGTCGTGCGGCCGATGTCGCGACCGGCTGGGTCGCGTCTCGGGCGGCGGGCCGCGGGCGGCCAGCGCCGGGCCGGGCGCCCCCCGGCCCCCGGCCGGCGCGGTCGGGGCTGCGCGGCGGGCGACGGCGGGTCGTCGCGAGCGGCCTGCGGCCGGGGCTGCCCGGGCTCCTCGCCGGCGGCACGCTCCGTCGTCGAGTCCCAGCGCTCGCCCCGGCCGCGGTGCTCGCGGCCGTCACGGCGCTCGTGCTCGCCCAGCCGCTGGCCGCCGACGTCCGGACGGCGCTGGTGCTCGGTCGCGCCGACACGCGGGAGCAGGCACGCGAGTTCCTGACGGAGCGCTTCCCGCCCGAGCTGCGGGTCTCGATCGAGCCCGCGGTCCCGGGGCGCTACTTCCGGTCGAACCCCGAGGGGCGGCTGCCCGACTGGCTCTCCCGGTGCCCGGCCCATTCGGGCTGGAGGGAGCCCGGCTGGTCATACGTCGGACACGGTGGGCGGCGGCTGTGCGTGCGGTTCAAGCCTGCCGCCTTCGCACGTCCGGCCCGCGGGATCCGCGCGTCGGCGTACCACATGGTGCTCTCGCCGGAGGTCATCGACGACTACCGCTTCTACGGCTACTGCCTCGTCGTGACCACGGGCGTCGTGCGCGAGCGCGCGCTCCAGACGGGCGCGCCGGGCGTCCGCGCCTACTACCGCCGACTCGAGCGGGAGTCCCGTCTGCTGCGCGAGTTCAGCCCTTACGATCCCGGCGAGGGACCCGTCCCCTTCAACTTCGACCTCTCCTACAACTACTACCCGAGCGAGTACCACCGCCCGGGCCCGACGGTGCGGATCCTCCGCCTCGACCGCTGCGAGCAGCGCACGGGGCCGCCCGTCATCCGGGTTCCACGGGTCAAGGAGCTGCCACCGTTCTCCGCGCCGGACGGCGAGCGCGGGGCGGGCGCGGAAGAGACCTGAACGGGGACTCTCAGTCGAACGCCCCGAGCTCCTGCAGGGTGTAGCGCTTGTAGTGGCCGTGGCGCGTGCCGGACGGCGGCGCCTCCCAGTCCGTCGCGTAGCGCGTGTACATGAGGGCCCGCGCCGGCCACCACCTCCCGACGCGCCGCGGCCCGCCGTTGCACGCACCCGCGGAGTAGCCCGGGCGGTTGATGTACAGGTAGGCGTCCACCTTGGGATGGGAGGTGAGCGTCGTCGGCGGCGGGCCAAGGCCGCGGAGGCCGGGGTGGCACCAGACATTGATTCGCCGCCGCCTCGGTCCGATCCAGCGCTGGTAATGCAGCGGGCCGCGCCCGTTGTAGGCGGTGCTGATCACGAACGGCTTGCCGCCCACGCGTCGCGAAACGTCTAGCCCGTAACTGACGTTCGCGC
>JACVRW010000048.1 GCA_014534235.1 Thermoleophilaceae bacterium
ATGACTGGATCCGTGCCTACCGGGCGGGCGGCTATGAGGCGCTGGTCCCGAAGCCGCGGAAGGTGACGCCGCGGACGCCGGCGCGGATCATCGAGCTGGCGCTCGCGCTCAAGCGCGAGCGGCCGAATCGCACGGCGGCGCCGCTCGTCGTGACGACCTTCGGGTCGCGCGTGAGGTGGCGGTTCAGGTCCAGCGGTTCATGGGGGTCCTCCTTCGCCCTTCGCGGGCGGGTTGTGACTGACGAAGCGGCAAACGGCGCCAACGGGCGGGCCCGAGCGCACGCGTAGGGCGGCGCCCGCGGGGGCCGAGCCGGAGCGCAGCGAGCGTCTTGCGCGTAGTCCCCCAGGCGCCGACACTCCAGCGCAGGCAGTCGCCGTTTTACGCCACGAGCGGCGTAGGACCCCGGCCGCGGCCGGCCGGCGAGTCTCTCCCCCGCGTCGCCTGAGCGCCTCCCGGAGGCAGGGCTGCGGGGGCTCCGGCTCCATGGCGCGACGGGCCGAGCCCAGGTATGCAGTGCTCACTGGCGGCGCATCGCCTGAGCCGGCGGCATCACTGACACGATCTCGAGCGCCAGCAAACAGCCGCGCCGCCCACCGCACACCTCGCGAGCCGAAACCCAGATCCTCTCGAGCCCCATCGACGCGCTACCCTACTCGGCGCCGCCCGCCACGCGTATCACCTCTCCCTCTGTCCCTCGGCTCCCTCCCCTCCGCGTCGCCTCGAGTCACCCACCGCTCCAACGCCAACCTGCGGCAAAGACTGGGGGAAACATTGGGGTTTCCCTAGTGCCGATTAGAGGGCCGCGTGATTAGCTACGTTTCGACCGGCCGCCTCACGGCCCTGACACGAGCGGGATCGGCGATCAAGAACGGACTACTAGCGATCTGCGGGGCTTGGCCGCATGCTCGGCGCGGGACTTGCGCTGACCGCCGGGATTCCACAGCGCATGGGAGAGCGCTCTGCAGTGCCGGACAACTGGTAGTGGCATGAGTTTGGGGGCGAAGTGTGGGATCTCGCGGACGGACACCGGGGCGGAGGTGTGCTCTTCTCTACCAATGCGGACTCTTCTTGCCGTCCGCCGGCCTGCCGCTGTGGTCGAGTTAACCGTCGACGCCGTCGCCCGGATCGGCTTGCTTGTCGGCATCGGGGCTCGCCGCCTCTTGTTCGCCGGCGCAGCGCCCCGCCTGATCGGCGCCGCTGTGCTTGCGATCCTGCTCTCCGGCTGGTCGCCGGGCCCGGCAGCCGCGCAGAAGCGGATCTCCCCCACGTCGCCCCTCCTGACCGGGTCGTATGGAGACGTGGCCCGGATCGCCAGCCCGGCGCAGCCGATGCTGGTCAGCGGGCGCTCGGCACGCGTTGTCGTGCGGCTTCGCCGTACGCCCGCTGAGTTCCGGGCCTGGCTGGGGCGAAGAGATGTCAGCGAGCGGTTCCTACGGGCCGGGCGCGGGCGGCGAGTAGCGCTCCTCCCCCGGCGGCTCATGCGACGGGGTGCAAACGATCTGGCTGTGCGTACCCGCGCGGGCGGGGAACGGGACTTCGACCACATGCAGCTGATCGTCGCGCGGCGGGACCGGCGGCTCGTGCGGGTCGCGCTCGCCGGCCGGGGGACCAAGCGGGCGCGCCGCCAGGACGGAACGCTGCGCGTCCGGCTGCGCTTCAGCACCGGACTGGACGGGCTCAGGGTCCGGCTGGGCGGCCGCAACGTCACCGCTCGCTTCCGGCGCGGGGCCCGGGGTGCGTCGGCGGCGCTTGCCGTCGATGACGGCCTGCGCTTCGGTCGCAACCGGCTTGTGGTGGTGGCGTGGACGAAGGACGGACGCTGGGACGGGACGCGGCGAAGGCTCGTCGTCCACCGCCGCGCTCCCCTGCCCGCGGCGGGTCGTGACCGCGTTCTGCGCGTGGGGACGCGGGCGCGGCTCGACGCGGGCGCCGCGCGCCCCGCAGGTGGAGGCCGGCTGGCCTACAGGTGGCGGTTGGTGCAGGCGCCGGGCGCCAGCATGAAGAGCCTACGAGGCGCCGCCGGACGGCGCGCGAGTCTGGTGCCGAAGCGTCCCGGGCGGTATCGACTCCGGCTCACCGTCACCGAGCGCGGCCGCCGCGGACAGACCGCCGTAGATGAGCTGATCGTCGACGCCGCTCCGAACCTTCCGCCGATGGGTGCGGGCTTCGCCACGATGCTGCCCAACAGGCCGGAAGTCGGAGGCGGGACCGCCATCGGGATCGGCCTCGACACGGACGAGGAGCGCTTCTACGGCCCGATCCCGCCCGACAAGCCCTTCATGCTGGTGCTCGACCGCGCGACCCTCCAGCCACCGAGCGACGTGCCACCGCAGCCGCTGCCGTCGGGGCAGGCCGGCTGGATTGCGTGGACCGCCATCAGCCGTGACCTCGCCAACCGACCACAACACTACCTCGCCATCCTGGTCGGTCGCCCCGGGTGCTGCGCGGGCATGTCCAGCCCGTTCCGCAACGACGGGTTCAGCTTCATCACTCGTGTCGGCGAGGGGCCGGTCTTCCAAAACCCCGGCCGCGTGCTGGGAGACGGTCTTCCCCCGGGATTTACGTACGGCTACCTGCAGAAGGACATCTCCCATCGTTACACCCCGGTGTCGCACGTCTACCCCTCCTACGCGACGAGCGATGACCAGAGCAATCCCAACAGGCCCGCCGGGGGCATCACCGTGGCCTCCGGTCGATCCGCTTGGGAAGAGGGAAGGCGACGCACTTACACCGGCTCCGTGGGCGGCAACGAGGCCGGCTTCATCGTCGCCACCCTGGACCGCGGCACGCTGGAGCCCGTGGGCCCCGCGCCGCGGGCATACCGAGTAAACAGCTCGCCCGACGTCCAGGCCGCAGAGCAGTCAGCGATGAACACCGCGCTCAACGACGCCGCCGATCTGGACCGTCTCGTCATCATCCAGTCGATCGGCAGGCCGCGGCCGACCACCCCGAATTGGGCAGGGATCGCGGCGCAGATCGAGAAGCTGGGGGGATCGGGCCACGTCTTTAACACCCTCGGCGGCTCCAGGTACGCCTTCATCGGATGCTCGGGCTGCGAGCACGCCGTCGAGAGCAGCCCGACGCTGTCGCAGAACCAGGATGCCGGCCACCTCAGCGGCGTCCTCGCCCGCGACGCCTTCTTTGGATTCGCGCCGCTCCTGGGGGCGGAGGAACCCGGCCTCGACTATTCGCTGCTGCCCCTGGCCTACGAGGTGCCAGGGCGGTGGCCGGCCGGAAAGCCGGGCCGGCTGTCCCCGGGTGGGAACTCGCCTGGCGAGCGGCAGGCGCTGGCGTGGGTCGCGAAGCAGGTGTTCGACGAACTGAAGCTGAAGCCCGGCTCCGGCTGGTGCTACACGCCCGCCGCGCCGGACGTGCGCGCCCTCTACTGCGACGTGCTCGGCCTCGACAAGCTCAAGACGACTGTGGCGCAAGTGCAGTACAAGGACGGCATGGGCTTCGACCGCGACGCCTTCGAGAGCGTACAGGCAGAGCTCGTTCTCGAGATCTCCGACGTGCAAGGGGTCAACGACCTGCTGATCGGGTCGCAGAGCCTGCAAGCGGCGCTGAAGGACCAGAAGTCGGACATCTTCCCCGACACCAAAGGGATCGGCGAGGCGGTCAAGGCCCAGCTCAACGCGGCGCCGTCCGGCAAGCAGCCGGTGGCCATCCTCGAGTACCTCAACCAGGCGCTCGAGGTCGTGAGCGCGTTCGCGCCCGAGGAGGCGGAGGGAGTCCAGGTGGGCATCACGGTTCTGACCACGCTCCTCAGCATCGGCGCCCAGACCGACTCCGCGGGCGACGAGGTGACGGTGCCGGGAGACCAGGCCGCGTCGGAGCTGACCAACCGCCTCGATGACCTCGCGGACCAGTTCGCCCTGCTGCAGCCGCTGCTCGTCTCCGACTACCACAAGCTGGACACCGCTTCCTCCGGCGTGCTCTCCCAGTGGTCGAAGGACGCCCCAACGCAACGGGAGATCGGTCGGCAGCTCAGGCTTGCCAGTCGGCAGTGGGCGTGGCTGAGGCTGCTGCCGAGCGCCTTCTATAGCACACGCTGGGCACCGCCGCCTGCTGGCAAGCGGATCAACGACATGTGGTGCCGGAATAACCGGGGGGACAAGACTCGACCCGCATGGCAGCCGTTCGGGCCGCTGTCCGACAACGCCTCGTGGACCCCGATCGACCACTTCGACGGCTCCATGAACCCGCGCTATTCCGCCTGGTGGGCCCCGGGGAACAACATATTCTCTGATGTCCGCATCCTGCCGGGCAGGCTGTTCGACAACCTGTGGTCGCCGCCCGCCGACAACGATCTCAGCCGCGCCGGCTGGGCAAAGCCGCTCTTCTTCCGAGATGCTGTCTGGCGGGAAGTCGACGACTTCACCGACTGGCCAAATCATCCGGACCCATATGACTGGTACCGATGCTACATGTACTGAGTCGGCGACCGTCGTTAGCGACCTACTCAGCGGCCTCTACGACCGTTCGTCTGAGCCTCAGGTCAAAGGGCTCCCACGCCACGACAGGCGGGACCCGGTCATGCCACCACGCTGCCGTCGGTCACCTGGTTCTTCGCGCCTTCGGCTACAGGGGGATCGAAGACGAGGCCGCCATGATGAAACGTGGCAGGCGGGCGCACGCCCACGGAAATCATCCGCTCGTGTGAGGGCGTCCGACAGGCCGCTGAGCATGTTGGCGGCGGCCGCAGCAGCCGGACCGCTTCCCGGTACACGATCTTTCGCAGGGCCTCGAACGCGGGAGCCTGATCGGCGTGCGCTCAGCGGGCGTCAACCTCCCGGCCCCGCCTCCGCTCGATGACGGAGATCTGTCGGCTGCTGCTCGAGAAGGAGCCCGAACGGTACGAACGGGGAGCGGTCAGGTGGCTTGGAAGGCTGCTGCTCGAGCATCCCGGCGTTAGCCTGCGCCACGCCGGGTCGGCAAGTTCGCGCCACAGCCGCTGCGGCGCCTGGTTGCCGCCGGCCAGGTACACGAGCGCCCGCGATGCGCGGCGGGCGAGCTCGTCGTCGCAGGGCGGGCGCGCGCTTGTGCGCGCTCAGCTTGAGTGGTACGTGAGGACTCGCCGGCGGGGGCGTGCCCCTTTTCCGCAATCTCTCCCTGATGGCGGTTGCGGCCGCTGAACTCGAGGCCGAGGCGGAGGAAGAGGCCGAGCGCGCGCTCGGCTGACGGCCACGCCGCCGCTGATGCGGCGTCCTCGTCGTGGGGCGCGGGGCGGCGAGGGCCAGGCCGGCCGAGCGCCTGTCTACGTAAGGCGGCGACCTTCGCCCTGCGACCCCGACACTCGCCCGTGATCGCGCGTCCGGAGCGCGCTATAGCTCGGGTGGCAACCGGGTGATTCGGCCCGGGGGGCGCCGTCAGCCCCGCCACCCGAGCGCTCCGGTCGAACGGCGGAATCGGAGCGAAAGCGAGCGCAGGAGTCGATCGACGCACACTGTCGCTCAGAACGGTGGCTGTTGCTCAAAGCGCGGTGGGCGTTGTGGTGATTGGCGCCGAGCCTGCTGGGGTTGACGCTGAGGAGGCCGCCGGCTGGCGGCGTGGCCGCGAGCGGGCCTGTTCAGACCGTTGCGAGCGCGTTCTGGCTGCGGTGGAGCTTGAGCAGGTTGTGGGTGGCGGTGATCAGCCGCCATTCGGACCGGCAGGCCGATCTACCGCGGCGTAAGAAGCGGTCGATGCGGCGGTTGAACTTCGTGTTCGCGAACACCGGCTCGATTGTCTGCTGGCGTTTGCCGTAGAGCTGCTTGCCGAGGTCGGTCTCGAGCACTCGGCGCATGAACGGGTAGCGGCCGCCGTCCCAGCCCGGTCGGGCACCTTTGCGCTTGCCCGCGTCGGGTGGAATCAGGACCCGAATGCCGCGGCTTGCCAGCGCGTCCATTTGGTCGTGGTGCCAATAGCCGGCGTCGGCGACAACCACCGCCGGCGCGTCGGCGACGCCGGCGCCGGCGAGCTCGCGCTCGGCGGCCGAGACCATCGGATCGAGGTGGCCGAAGTCCGGCGAGGTCAGCGTTGACCTCGGGGGCCACCACGATCTGCTTCTCGTTGCACACGGCCTGGGCGTTGTAACCCTGCATGTAGCCGCGCGGCGTCTTGACGTTGCGCCAGTCCGGGTCGGTCAGGTTGCCCTTGCCTGCCGGCGTTGCCGGCGGCCGGTAAGCGGTAGGCGGCTTGCCGAAGCGGCGCCCATCCTTCATCACGCCGCACGCGCGATACGCCTCGTAGGCCTCGTTCGCCCGGCAATGCACGTCGTGCTCTTCCTCCAAACGGCGCTTCCCCTCACGCAGCGTGGCCGGGCGCGACTTCGGAACCGGCCTGGCTCCTGCGGCGCGGCGCTCATCCAGGCGACGCTTGGCATCGCGCAGGCAGCCGCGCCGGCCCTGCGCCGTCGACAGCTCGGGCGGCAGCTCGTCGCCGCGCCGGTCGCCAAACCGCTCATCCTCGGCCCGGTCGACCGCTTCCGCCTCCGCCAGGATCGCTCTGGCGATCTGGTCGTAGTCGAGGTTCTGGTGCTGCGAGGCGTTCGCGTGCACCTTCGTGCCATCCACCGCGAGCACCGACACGCCGACCAACCCGGCATCCGCACAGAGCGCCAGCACGTCCCCGAAAAGGCCCGCCAGGGCCGCCTCGTGACGCTGGCGAAACCGCGCAATCGTGCAGTGATCGGGCCGCTGGTTCGCCGCCATCATGCGGAACGCGACATCGTCGACGCACGCCCGCTCAATCACCCGCGACGAACGCCGCCCAACGGCGTACGCGTAGAGCAGCAACGCGACCATCATCGCCGGATCGTGCGCCGCCCGGCCGTGCCCATCCTCGCGGTAAGCCGCGTAAAACGCGGACAGGTCCATCTCCGCCACCGCGTCGATCACAAACCACGCAAGATGCCCCTCGGGCAGCCACTCCCGCAGACTCGGCGGCAACAACAACTCCTGCTCACGGTCACACGCAAGGAAGTTCTGGGCCATGAGCCGATCGTCCTAACCGGCCCGGACGAAACCGGCCCCTTTGTGCAACAGCCACAACGAATTGCAGCAGCCTGCCAGCGCTGAATCGACCTGCTCGGCGCACCTGCTTCCGTGGAAGAGCAAGCATCTCACGCAACTGCTTGCGTCGAGGAGGAGCACTGATGACCTCGGCGCTCGCATGTACTCTGCAGCAGCTGCAGACAGTTCCTAGCTCGGCTGGTCCTGGCCATCCGCACGCTCCCGGTTCGCGACCACCCGTCGCGCTGCAGACCGGCCCGCCGCTGCAACACCGTCGTGTTGGCGTAGCCCGCTGCGTAGTCGAGGCCGCCCCCAGCGGTCCAGTCCGAACTGCGTAAGTTCGGTTTCGCTCGGCCCGCCGCTCCTAGCTGAGAGCGGTGCCCACGACAAGTACGACGAATATCACGAGGGAGAGCGCGTACACGATGTTGGCCGCGGCGCGCTCGACGTTAAGAGCATGGGTGAGCGATTCAACCTCAGTTGTGGGCCGAAGGCGTGACCTGCGCTCACCTGGGGCGCCGCAGATGCGCTGCTCGAGCTTGATCTTCATGTCCAGCCATGTCCGGACGTTGATCTCGCTTGGCCGGAATCCGAACCCCCACTTGCTCCACCCCGGGTCGAACTCAGCCTGAAGGCCATGGCGAAGCTCCCGGTACGGCTTTAGGCCGCTGTATCTCACGCTCACTGCCAGGAGCACCACGAACAGCAGGCCGGCAGTTGCTGCCCACCACCAGTCAACCTCGCCCGCCTTGGCCGCGATGATGCCCGTCACCACAGCAGCGGAGGCCGGTAGTGGACCGAGGCGTGCGGTCCAGGAGGCGCGTGCTTTGCGCAGGCGGTCACGCTCCTTCTCGACATCAGCGAGAACGAGCTTCAGCACCTCTACGGGGTTGTTGTGATCTTCCGCCACGGCGCGGCGGCCAGCGAACCGTCTGAGCCGTTCGCGGGGCCGACCTGGGTCCTCCTGAGGCTCGGCGAGGCCAGAGCCCTCATGCGCTAAGCGCGGAGTGCAGCGCCAAGTCAAGCCGCCCAGGTCCTCGCGGCGGCTGGTGCGGACGTCGCGCCGGCCGTACCAGTCGGCAACGTGCCCCGCGAACAGGAGGCTCACGACGGTCACGCCGCGAAGACTGCGTAGACGATCGTGAGGGTGAGCGATGACAGATGCTCTTGCCGCTCGTAGATGCCATACAGGCTGCTCGGTGCGGTCGAGAACGCCGCTGCCAGAGAAGGCGAAGGCGACCGCTCAGAAGCCGGCCGCCGGGACAAACGCGGCAGCGCCCCAGCCGATGCTCGCCGCGGTGACGCTTCGATCGCGTACCTGAGCTCCATGCTTCCTCTTGGAGACGTTGCGATCCGAACCTTTGAGCCCGGCGCGCCGCAATCGCGCCCGTGGATCCCCTGGTCAGGCGCCCCGGAGCCAAAACCAGTGAGCTCAGCGGCAATCGCAGCAGCACGCTGGTCCGGGACGCGACCAGGTGGGCAGCATCAAGCAGAGGACCCGCCACCCCGGCGGGTCCTAAGTGCTGGCCGCTTGACAAAGCACCCTACGTCTCAGGTCAGGACCCCTGGATAAAGCCCCACAGCTGGCTGTTGGGCAGGGTCTTATCGTCGGTGAGGAACTTCAGGCGGCGGACATGGATCTGGAGTGTCTTACGGTCGTTGACGACCTCGTCCCGCCGGAGGTCCATCGCGAACGGGCGCTCGAACTTCCTCGTCGAGGCGTTCACGATTGGGAAGTACAGGGGCGCGGTGGCAGGCGAATCGGGGGTGTCGATGATCCAGACCGTCCGAGCCGAGACGTTGCACGGCTGCAGGGTGAGCCCTTCATCCTGGTACGCGACCTTCGCTAGCCCCACGCAGAGGTCAGTGCCGATTCCGTCGGGCGCGTATTCCTGCTGCACGGCGAGCAGGTCGCCGTAGTGACTGTTGACGTCGGCGGACACCATGCCGGCCTCATAGAACGTCGAGACCGGACTGCCGTGCGGAATGATGTCTTGGGAGGGGTCTGAGCCGCTGGCCGGCTTCAGGATCACCGGTTGGCCCACGCGTGCCACCCCCCCAAGCACGGCCTCGACCGGGCCGGGCTGCGTGTAGCTGCCGAGCTCACGGCTGAAGACTGAGCCGCATAGTGAGCCACACTCCGGTGTAGCCGCGTTCGCGGACGCGCTCACGCCGCCGAGAATGGTCAGCGTCGCGCCGCAACCAGCAACTTCCTGTTGATGGACATAGCTCCTTCCTCTCTCGCTGCAGCCGTGGCGGCTGCTGTCGGTTCTGGTCCGCGCTGACCATCGCGCATCGTGTGCGCGCTTCGCGCCCGTGACTCCCTGGTCGTGACCCTGGCCTGGCATCCGGGTCGGTCGCGCCAGTGGCCGGGGCCGCGCCGCCGACGCGTTCAGCGAGACTCGGCATGAGCTCGCGCATCGGCGCGACGTGACGCACTCGCGGCGCGCATGAGCGCACTCGCACGGCAGAACGTCCGGGTGAGGAAGTCACGCGCGCCATGGGCGCCCGTCTCATGCCACCTCGTCGGGATAGGGCAGACGGTGTAGGTGCGGGATGCCATCGATCACCGTGGCGACCTCGTCCGCATAGCACCACGACCAGTCCTCGCCGGGTTCGAAGGACGACATTGAGCGGGTGCCCGTATGTCGCCGCCTGTCGCGAGGCGTGTTGATTGGGCGGGGAGTCGCAGGAGCCAACGTGACCGCAGCTCAGGCAAAGCCGCAGATGCACCCAGTGCCCGCCGAGGCGGACTTGGTTGATGCGCTACGCGAGAGCGACGCTTGGATCGACGGTTTGTCGATCGTGGCTGAGGACGGTGGGGGGAACGTCGTGGGGTACGCCCTCCTGACCCGTTGCCAGGTCGGCGGCTCACCGGCCCTAGCGCTCGCCCCGTGCGCAGTGCTGCCGCGCGTCCAGCGGCGCGGGGCAGGCTCGGCCGCCATTCGCGCCGCCCTGGAGGCGGCCCACTCCATGGGCGAGAAGCTAGTCGTGGTCGTGGGCCACCCCGACTACTACCCCAGGTTCGGCTTCGTCCCGGCCTCAAGCCTCGGGATCCGGGCGGGTTTCGAGGTGCCCGACGAGGCGCTGATGGCGCTCCCGCTGAGCGCAGACCCGACACCCCGCGCGGCACGATTACCCTCCCCGCCCCCTTCGGCGTCTGACACTGCGCCAGCGGAAGCTATCGACGCGAAGAACCGGGCGCAGCTCGAACGCGAGCGCTGGCCGTTGACAGGGGAGGGGTCGTCTTGCAGCGGGCACCGGGTTGCCCGATGACAGAGTGTCCACCCGCGCGCTCAGACCGACCCAGACGAGAGGGAGGTGCGCCATCGTCTGATCGCTGGACGCGCCGCTGTCCCAAGTTAGTCGAGAACGAGCACTGTCCCCGAGGTTCGGTGACAGGGGCGGGATCTCGTGCGGCCGTCGCCCGGCGGCCGGGCGGGGGCGGTCCGGGCACAGCGGGCCGGGTGGGGACGAGCTTGGGGCATGCTGGCGTCCTGCCTATCGCGCTCGGCTGGACTCAGGTCGGTGGCGCTGTCGACGCTGGAGCGCCCACCCTCACCGGTCCACGCCGGCATCGATCTCTTATGCGGCGGGAGCGCACCGACACGGTCGCCGACGGCGACCGGGCCGACACGGTCTCGGGCCAATGCGACAACCAGGGGTTCCCGTGGGCCCCGGCGGCGACAGCTTGAGCAGCGGCAACGACCTGCCCCTTCTTGATCGCCCCCGTCCGCGGTCGCCGTTGGGGCGATAGAAGTACTGCGCGACGGTCAATCCGACGCCGTACGTCTCGAATAGCACCGCCACGGAGGCGCGCATCTCGCGTCACCAGGCGGGGCCAGGCGACGGTCGGATCGCCGGAGAGCTCCACGACTCGGCGTGCCGGGCCCGCAGCACCGTGCGCCCCGCGCTCGCGTTCTCGTCGACCAGGTGCCGCAAGTGCCTGCACGTCAGAACGAAGACTCGCAGCGTCTTCGCCGTGACGGTCGCCATCCGCGGTCTCCTCGAGAGCGGCGCGATCTCGCCCGACGACCCCGCCGCCGCGGCGCGTCACCACGCGCTTGCCCTTTAGGTGACCTGCACTTCCCGTCGACGATCACGGAAACTCGTCCCCCAACTCGCCGTCCCTGCACGGCACCTTGCCGGGCGGAACTCGAGATTCTCGCTCACCCGCGCGAGTTGGGCGCGCTCGTTGCGGGAGAGGCCTTCGACGAGTGGGGCGCGCTTGCCGCCACGACCTTGGTGTCCTGCGTCAACAGCTTCACGCGCCTACGCTGCTCGCACCCGCCCGCTCAGTCGCCCGGACGGACTCCCATCCCGGAGTGTGCGCGTCAGGTGCCGACTGTGCCCGGGCCGCCTCTGCCGGGGAGCCGGCCGAGGCGAGCGTCCAGAGCCTGATCGTCGACTGGCGCCCGCGTACGTTGAACTCGCCCACGTAGGTGAGGTCGCCCGGCGGGGACACCAGCGAGCTGCGCGTCGACCCGGCGATCAGGATCGGCCGCCGCGCCGACTTGGTCATCTCCTCGAGGCGCGCAGCGGTGTTCACGGTGTCCCCGCTCACCGTGTACTCGAGCCGTCGCGCGGAGCCGACGTTTCCGGACATGAAGTGCCCGCTGTTGAGCCCGATGCCCATCGCGAAGCCGTCGCCAAGGCCGCGCTCGCGTAGCCAGCGGTTAAAGCGGGGCAGGCGTATCTCGAGCATCTCGCGCGCCGCCGCGACCGCCCGGTCGGCGTGGTCGTGGAGCTCGATCGGCGCGCCGAAGACGGCGAGGAAGCCGTCGCCGCGGTAGGCGACGAGCGTGCCTCCGTGCGCGAAGATCGCGTCGGTCATCTCACCGAAGTACTCGTTCAGCAGCTCGATCACGCGCTGCGGCGGGGTCGACTCGCTGAACGTCGTAAACCCTCTGATGTCGGTGAACATCACGGTCCCCACGCCGCGGCTGCCGCCGAGGCGCAGATCGGCGTCCGCCCGCGCCAGGACGTCCTCGACGACGTGCTCGGGGACGAACCGCGAGAAGACGCCCCGCACTCGCTCCCGCTCGAGCTCGTGCAGGCGCTTCTTCGCGAGACCGGCGTTGATGCGTGCGCGAAGGAGGACGGGATCGAAGGGCTTTGGCAGGTAGTCCTCCGCTCCCATCTCGATGCAGCGGACGACGCTGTCGATCTCGTCGACGGCCGAGATCATGATGACCGGCAAGTGCTGGAGCGCGGAGTCGCCCTTGATTCGCTCGAGCACGGCGACGCCGTCGAGCTCCGGCATGACGATGTCGAGCAGAACCGCATCTGGCGGGTCCTCGCGCAGGAGCCGGAGCGCCGTCCTGCCGTTCTCGGCGGAACTCACGCGGTGACCTTCTCGCTCGAGGCTGCGCGTCAGGAGCAGGCGGTTCACCCGGTCGTCGTCGACGACGAGGACGTGTCCCGCGCCGCCGGTCATCGAGGCGCCCGCCCTGCGCGAACGGCTTTGAGCGCCTCCCTCAGGCGTTCGCACTCCGCCTCGGCTTGCTCGAGCAGCACAGGTGCCCCATCCGGCGCAGGCCGCTCGGCCAGGGCCTCGAGCTCCCTGCAGAGCTCTGAGAATGCCTGCGCCCCGAAGGTGGCGCCGTTTGACTTCAGGGTGTGCGCGACCCGTCGTGCCTCCTCGGCATCACCTCGCTCGACGGCGCTGCGAAGCGTCGCAATCTCCGTGGCCGCCTCCTCGAGAAACGCGTCGATCAGCTCTCCCACGGCCGCCCAGCCCTCATCGCCGCCGCCGAGCGACGAGGCGAGAGCCTCGAGCGCCACCCCGTCGAGTGCGTCCCCCGAGGGTGCCGCCGAATCGTCCGTCGCGGTCCCCTTCCAGGCGTGGGCGACCGGACGGCAGCGCGCCAACGCTCGGGAGAGCTCGTCGACGCGAATCGGCTTCGAGAGGTGGTCGTCCATCCCGGCCGCGAAACATTCCTCGCGATCCGCCTCCATGGCGTTCGCCGTGGTGGCGATGATCGTCGGCCCCTCCCCCGGTGCGAACCGCGTGCGGATCTGACGCGTCGCCTCGAGGCCGTCGAGCTCGGGCATCTGCACGTCCATGAGGACTACGTCGTAGGGCTGGCGCTCGAGCGCGTCGAGCGCCTCGCGACCGTTCTCCACCACGTCGGCGCGGTAGCCGAGCTTGCCGAGCAGCGCGAGCGCGAGCCGTCGGTTGACCGTATTGTCCTCGGCCACCAGCAGGCGCAGCGCCGCCGTGCCCGACCTCGAGTCGTCGACCCTGTCGCCGGACTTCGACTCGGGCGCCGCCTCAGCGGCGAACACCCGAAGCAGCGCCTCGTACAACGACGAGGCCTTGACCGGCTTGGTCAGCTGCACCGAGAACTCGGGCGCTGCACGCGCCTCCGCCAGCCGCCCGATCGAGGTCAGCAGGAGGAGCGGCAGAGCCCTCTCATCCCGGTAACGGCGAATTTCGCGGGCAAGCGCGAGACCATCCATCTCCGGCATGTGCATGTCGAGCACGGCCGCGTCGAACCGATCGCCGCGCCGGATTCGCACGAGCGCGTCCGAGGGGAACTCGACCGCCTCGACGCGCATCCCCCAGGACTGCGCCTGTCGCCTCAGGATCTCCCGGTTCGTAGGGCTGTCGTCGACAACCAGCAGGCGCTTGCCCGCGATTCGAGGCTCACCGACGCTATCGTCGCGAGCTAGCGCGGCCACCTCGCGCGCGAGGATCTCGAAGTGGAAAGTGGACCCCTTGCCCTCCTCGCTCTCGGCCCACAGCGTGCCGCCCATGAGCTCCGCGAGCCGCTTCGAGATCGCCAGGCCGAGCCCCGTGCCGCCGTAGTGGCGTGTTGTCGACGCGTCCGCCTGGCTGAACGACTCGAAGAGACGGTGCATCCGCTCCGCCGGTATGCCGATCCCGGTATCTCGGACCGAGAAGCGCAGCCTCGCTCGGCCGCCGCTGCGCTCGAGGGCGGTGACGGCCACGACGACCTCGCCAACCTCCGTGAACTTGACGGCATTCGCAAGCAGATTGCCGAGCGCCTGCCACAGCCGTGTCGGGTCGCCGAGGATCGCGGCCGGCACCTCCTCGTCCAGTAGGCAGCCGAGCTCGATCCTCTTCTCGGCCGCGGGTACGGCGACGAGGTCGAGCGCGCTCTCCGCGCACTCACGCACGTCGAGAGGCTGCTCCTCGAGCTCGAGCTTGCCCGCCTCGATCTTCGAGAGGTCCAGGATGTCGTCGATGATCCGAAGCAGCGCCTCGCCGCTCGTCCGGATCACCCCCGCGTAGTAGCGCTGCTCATCGGTCAGCTCGGTGTCCATCAGCAGCCCGCCCATGCCGATCACCGCGTTCATCGGCGTCCGGATCTCATGGCTCATCGTCGCCAGGAACGAGCTCTTCGCGTGAGTCGCCACCTCGGCCTCCTCACGCGCCCGCTGGATCTCGGTGATGTCGTGGTAGAGCACCAGGTAGCCGGTGCGCTCGCCATCGACGACCAGCGGAACCATCAGGATCTCGACGTCCACGAGCGACCCGTCCTTGCGGGCGCGCCGGGCGATGCTGTGCGCGAGACCCTCCTCATCGGCTTGCCGGCTGACCTCCCTGCCTTCCCGGAGGAGGGCCTCGGTCGGGAACAGGAGGTCCTCCAGCGCCCGACCAACCGCCTCCGCCTGCGCGTAGCCGAAGAGCCTCTCGGCGGTCGGATTCCAGGACGTCACCCGCTGCTCGAGGTCCAGGGTGACGATAGCCACCGGGCTCAGCTCGTGAAGCTGCTGGTAGTAGGCCTTCTGGCGGCGGAGCGCGGCTTGGCTGTCGAGCAGAGCCTGCTCGGTGGCCTTTCGCTCCGTGATGTCGAGGAGAAAGCCCTGGAGGAAGAGCGGATCGCCGGCATCGCCTTTCACGACCACGGCCTCGTCGCGGATCCAGACCAGGCGCCCGTGGTCGGAGACCAGGCGGTACTCGGTTCGTAGCGGTTGCCCTGTCTCGTGCGTGCGTCGGTGCTCGGCGAGCACGCGCTCGCGATCGTCGGGGTGGAGAAGCCTCACGAACAGATCTGGTTCGTTCTGCCACTGCTCGGCCGAGGTGCCGAGCATCCGCTCGATCTGGGGGCTCGTGTAGATGTTCGAACTGAACTCGTCGAGGCGGTCGATGTAAATGGCGATCGGCAGGTGCTCGACCAGTTCGCGATACCGCTTTTCGGCTTGGCTGGCGGCTTCCTCGAGCTCCTTGCGCTCGGTGATATCGAGGAGGTAGCCGTAGTGATATCCGGGGCCGTCCTCGTGCTCGGCGATGAACCGGGCCTCGTCGAGGAACCAGCGCACCCGTCCGTCGCGTGTGATCATCCGGTACTCCACGCGAAACGGCTCACGCCTATCTCTCGTCCGGAGGTGCTCGGCGATCACCCGGCCGCGGTCGTCCGGATGGATGACCTTGAACAAGAGGTCCTCGTCCTCGGCCCACTCCTCTGCCGAATAGCCGAGGATCGCCTCCAGCTGCGGGCTCGTGTACACGTTCGACCTGGCCTCGTCGAGCCGGTTGACGTAGATGGTCAGCGGGCTCTGTTCGATGAATGCCCGCAGGCTCCCCTCGCTTAGGAGCGCCCCGTCGGGGTGCCGCTCGCCCTGCACTTTGATCCGGCCCGTCTGGGCCACCGCACTCTCCCGGGACGCTGTCTGCACAGCCTAGCGGCCCGGAAGGGCCTGCCGTTCGAGCACGGCCCAGATCAGCGACAGGGCCGAGGTCTCGCCGGCCAAGCGGCCGATCACCTTGGTGTCTCCTTGCCGCGCGGGTCGAACGTGGTCAGCCGCTCGCGCATCAGCGTGTCCGCCTCGCGCGCACTCGTCTGGTACCCGCTGACCGCGGAGACGAAGTGGCGCCGGTCCAGCGTATAAAGCTGGAGCGGTGTGCGCGCCCGCACGGTGGTCGTGCGCACGGTGTCGTGGAGCAGCGCGATCTCGCCGAAGCCGTCGCCGGGCCCGATCGTGCGGATCAGGCGGCCGTCGCCGATCACGTCGGCGTCGCCGTCCTCGATTACGTAGAAGCGATCACCGTGATCGCCTTGGTGGAAGACCTCCTGGCCCGCCGCAAACCGAGCGTGGCCTACGTCGAGCGCGAGCATGTCGATGGCCGGCATCGGCAGGGGCCGGAACATGGCGACCTTGCTGAGCACCTCGATCTCCCGGTCGCGATGCGCGATGGAAGCGTCGATTGCACCCAGCCGGCGCCAGGCAAGCGCGACGACCACTGGAGCAAGAAGCCCGAGCACGGCCAGGGCGCCACGGATCCCGAGCAGCTCGATGGCGAACGGGGTGACAAGCGAGCCGATCGCCACCGACAACGCGGCCAGGCTCTCCAGCGCGCCGAATACACGCGCGAGCAGCGTCTCGGGCACGAGCCGTGGGACAAGGGTGAAAACGCCGATGTCAAGGAGCGCGTTGCCGATGCCGATCACGCACATGAACGCCAGCACCGTCGGCTCGTACGGGAGCGCGCCACTCAAGGCGAGCGGAAGCCCCCATAGGGCCACGCCGCCGCCCACCACCGCCGCGAGCCGCCGACCACTGACGAGCATTGAGGCGCCGAGCGATCCTGCAACCGCGCCCGCGCCCACGGCGGCGGTCAGCACGCCGACACCCGGCTCGCCGGTACGGAGCAGCTCGAGCGCGAGGACAACCAAAAAGACGTTGAGAAAGCCGCGCGTCAGCGTCTGTGCGAGCGCCAGTCCTATCAGGAGCCCGGCGTCCCGGTAGACGGCCAGGGCGCGAAACCCCTCCAGCGTCTCGCGTGCGATCCGCCGCAGCGGCTGCAGCCCGCCGCGCGGCGGCGCCTCGTACGACAGCCCAAGCAGGAGGATGCCGGAACCCAGCGACAGGGCCGCGGTGGCCGCGAACACCGCGGCCGGGCTGCCAACGCCGAGGACCAACGCCGCCGCCAGTGGGCCGACCAGCGTGCTAAGCGAATCGAGGAGCCCGCGGACCACGTTGGCGCTCGTCAGCTGGAGCGGCGTCGTGCAGAGCACGGGCAGCAACGCCGAATGGGCCGGACGGAACACCGTGAAGGCGGCGGTGGCGAGCATCGCCAGCGTGTAGACGATGGCCATCGACGCGCCGGCCGCCAGCACCAGGGCGGCGGCGGCGGTCGCGACCGCGCGGATGAGGCACGACCACAGCAGCACTTGATCGCGTGGTAGGCGGTCGGCCAGGGCGGTGCCCAGCGGCGCCAGAAAGGCCGACGGAGCCATGCGCACGAAGGCCACCACGCCGACCGCCGTCGCGCCGCCGTCGCGAAACGCCACCACGCCGAGCGCCACGGTGAACGCCCACTCGGCCGTCCAGGCAGCGCCGAACGCCAGCTGCGCGCGCAGCAGGCTGCGGTTCCGCGCGGTCGCCGAGAACGCCTGAGCCGACTCCGCCAGCCGCTTCCGCATCCGGCTCGACACAGCCGATTCGATCACCGGGGGCGAGCCGCGTCAAGGTGCGAAGGCATCAAGCGTTGACCCGTGACCAGCCTCAGCGATTGCCGGCGGGGTTGTACCGGGCCGCTCTTCGGCGACAGTTTGCCCGGGCCCGAAGGCGGTCCACCTGACTATGGCGCAAACGCCTTGCGTTGAGCGTCTGCGGCCGCGACCGAGCAGCTGAGCGGCGCTGAGATTAACGTCGCCTGACGGCGCTCGGCATCACGCAGGGCCTGCACGAGGTCCTGCTGAACGGCATCCAGGAACCGGTGGGCTAGGGGGTCGTTTGCCACCAGGAGCTCGCGGACGCGGGCGCGCGGCGACGCGAGCAAGACGGCGCGCTCGCGCGCACGGCAGTCGACCGGGCCGGGCCCCTCGTCGATCAGGCCCAGGTAGGCGCACGCGGTCCCCGGGCCGGCGAGACGGACGCGCTGCTTGCGGTCGCGTCGCTCGATCGTCGCTTCGACCCCGCCGCGCAGCGTGAGATAGAGGGCATCCGGCCGATCGCCGGCGCGGACAAGCAGATCGCCACGCGCGAGCTCGAGTCGCCCCAGCTCGGTCAGCAGCCGCTCCACGTCGCCTGCTGGGAACCTGGAGAAGAACGGCAGGCGCGACGCGTAGCGTCGTTCCGTCTCGGTCACTGCGTCCATCTCGGGGCGGACCGGCGGCGGTCGCGCTCGCTCCTCATCCTCGCCGAGCCGCCGCCCGATCGTGGCGTAACGGCGTCGTAGGCGGTCGCAGACGACGCCGCACAGGCGCCGCATCATTGCCCGGGCGCCCGGCCTGAGAGAGGCGCGCAAGCTGTCGAAGGCGCGGCGCTCAATCACCACTCCGGCCGTTGCCTCCAGGGCGCGCACCGTCGCCGTGCGCGTTCCCCCGCTCAGCAGAGCGAGCTCGCCGATCACCTCCCCCGGTCCGATCGCCGCCAGCGACAGCTCCCGTTCGGCCGGCAGCCGGGCTACGCTCTCCAACCGCCCGGATTCGACCACGTAGAGGCCGTCGGCGGGCTCGCCTTGCTGGAAGAGCAGTTCGCCCGCGAGCCGCCGAAACGGCTGCGCGACCCGGGCCAGGTCGGCGAGCTCCTCTGAGCCGAGTCCGGCGAACAGCGGAGCGGTCGCCAGTAGCTCATCAGCGCTCGCCGCGCTCACACCACCAGCTCGCGCGCCGTGATCCGCACAATCCCGTCGCCCAGCGAGGCCGTCATCATCGCGTACTCGGGTACCTCCACCCAGGTGGACGAATCCTTGGTGATCGGCTCAGAGGCGACGATTACCGACTCGAGGCGACCACCATTACGCATGACCCATTCCCCCTCCCTACACACGTAGTCGCGGCCCGCTGTACACCAGAGCGAGGTGAAGTCGTAGCGCCGCCGCTTCGAGTAGTAGGTCTCCTCCTCGGGATACCACCCATAGTCGTACGCGAACCGGGTCGCGATGATGGTTCTGCCGTCTGCAACCACGAGATTCACGTCCGACTCCGTGTTGACGCCGTGCCGGCCCCTGACCTCACGGAGGATCCGTAGGGCGGTCTCGGTCGCCCGTTCCAGCTGCTCCGGAGTCGAGGGCGCGGCCGGATCAGAGAGCTGCGAGAGGAGCAGCGCGTAGACCCACTCGCTGTCGGTCGTGCCCTCGATGCGGCGCGCGATGTCCGGTCTGATGTGCCCGAGCAGGTCGTACCGCATCTCCCCGAAGCGCGACAGAGTCCCGTTCATCGCGAGCACCACGGATGTGCCCTCGAAGCGGAAGGGATGCACGTTATGCACGCTCAGAGTCTGGCTCTCGTCGTAGGGCACCCCGCGTATGTGCGCGACGACCGCACTCACGGTGAGCTTCCGGGACAGGCTGCGCAGGTTCCTGTCGAACGTCGGCAGCGAGGGCGTCCGGTAGTGCAGCGGCGCGTCCGGGCCAGCAAATCCCGCACCCCAGGCCGCAAGCCCGAAGCCACCGAGATTCAGATACGCGTATAGCTCCGCATCGTAGACCTGGGAAACAAGCGAGCTGTCCGGCCCGTAGAGCAAATCGTCGATCAGAACCGGACGCCCCAAGTAGGCAAGCACGCGGCACATGGCCCAGCGCCAGCGTACTCCGCAGCCACCCCGGCCGCTCTCAATGCAGCCAGAGGACGCGATGCTGCTCTTACCACGTGTCGACTGGCCGGGGGCGTCGCAGCCCCCGGCTCCCCCAGATCCCGGCGTGACAGTCTCCCGGCTCTTCTGATCAGCCGTAGTACGCGCGGACTGTCCGCCAGTGCACGAATAGGTCAGGCTGCCTTGCGAGCAGCCGGCCCACCACGCGCGGAAGCG
>JACVRW010000164.1 GCA_014534235.1 Thermoleophilaceae bacterium
AAGCCGCGGTCGCCGGCGCGTTTCCGCGGCGAAGACGGCGCGCCAGCTCCATTCCGCGCTGCGCCGTGAGCAGTATGCGACCGTCCCATGGACTCGGAACCTTTGTCCGCAGTTCGTAGGCGACGGTCATGTTCAGGAAGTGCGCGCGGCCGGCCGGCGCGTGCGCCGAGCAGCGAGCGCACTGCTCGCCCACGTCGCGCCGCTGACAGAGCCGGTTCTCGCTATCGAAGAGCTTGAGCACCGGACATAGCGGGAGGTAGTCCTGCAGCGTTGCGACCACCGGGACCCCGTGCGCCCGGGCGATGTCGATGAGCGAGCTCGGGAGCCCGATCAGCTCCTGGATGTGGACGAGGTCGGGATGGAACTCCCGGAGGACGCTTCGGAAGAGGTTCTCGGTGGGCGGGTGGTTCGCGTCGTCCTGTGGAGTGAGGGTGCCCGAGTCGCCGCCAAAGGTGAGCGAGGGGCTCTGCATCTCGTACATCCGCACACCGTGGCGCTCCCACAGCTTGAGACGGTCACGCGGCCCAGCCGGGTAGTGCCGGCCGGAGAAGAAGTAGCCAACCTGATGGCCGCGGCGAACCTGGCCGTCCATCAGGTCTTCCGCGTAGAAAATCAACCCGCCGTGCCGGTACGGCCGGAACCCGTAGCCGACGTGGAGGACCCTCATTTCGTGGTCCTGCTTCGCAGGGCGCCGCCAAGCGTGGCAAGCGAGCGCTCGAGCTCCAGCGGCACGGCGGACAGGAGCCGCAGGCCCGCGACATAGACCACACAGGCGGTGACTCCCGCGATGAGCAGTACGAGCCAGTCCGGTCCGGGGATCGCCGCCGCCGCCCACGCGGCCCCGGCGCCAAGAAGCGCCGCCGCGACCAGCCGCGTTGGTTTGGTGAGGCGCGGGAGCGGGGCGAGGCGCGCGTAAGCCACCGCCACCATCACTAGGCTGGCTAGCTCGCTCAGGATGAGCGCCAGCGCCGCCCCTTCCGCCCCGAGCGAGGGGATCAAAGCAGCGTTCAGGGCGACGTTCACCGCCAGCACGGCCAGAATCAGTATCACGAGCTCGCGCTGACGGTTGAGGGCCACGAGCGCGTGAAAGAAGTAGGTCGTTACGAACACGAGCGCCACAGCTACGGCCAGTAGCCGCACGACCGGGACCGCACCGTCGAACTCCTCGCTGCCGCCGATCACGGCGACGATCTCGGGGGCGAGCGGCACGCACAGCACCATCACCGCGAGGGCAGCGAGCGTAAGCGACGAGACCGCGGCCTGGCCCAGCGCCGCTATCCGCCCCGAGGCATCCTGCGCTCGGGCCAGCTCCGGAAACAGCGTCACCATGAAGTAGAGGGGCAGAAAAACCAGCACTTCGTTCAGCTTGTAGCCCACGCCGTACAGGGCGACCTCCGCGTCCGTGCTCAGGAGGGAGAGCAACACGGTGTCGATTCGGAAGTAGAGGAGCGAGAGCACGAGTACGGCACCCTGGGGGAGCGCCCACCGCATCAGTTGCCCCCACAGGGCGCTGTCGCGTGCCATGCGGAGCCCTCCGCCGCGCCGAACCGCGAGCAGCGGTAGGATGGCGTTCACAATTCCAGCCGCGGCGTAGTCGGCCGCGATCCCCGTGAAGCCCCAGTCCAACGCCAGGACCAGCGGGATGATCGCCAGGAAAGTGAGGCTCGCCACGACGCCCGCGACGGCGATTGGTGCCGCCCTTTGCTCGGCGGTGAGAACAGCGGACGCCGCCCCCGCGGGTGCAGAGAAGAGCAACTGCACCGACAGAATCAGCACGCCCCGCCGCAAGAGCTCATCGTCGGCGTCGCCGTAGATCAGCGCCATCAGGCCGAGGGTCACCCCAAAGGTTAGGAGCGACAGCAGCGCGCCGATCGTGAAGGCGTTGGAGAGCAGGCGGTCCCGATGGTCGGGCTGGCGAGCGATCTCCCGTGCGGTGATCGTCCAGAGTCCGAGGTCCGGGAGCGACTGGAAGAGCGCCACGAACCCGAGCGCGACGGTCAGCTGACCGAAGGCGTCGCGGCCGAGATAGCGCGTGGCGATCGCCACGCCAACAAGTCCCACGAGCGAGGTGAGCAAGCGGCCGGCGGTAAGCAGCGTCGTGTTCAGTGCCACGAGGGCGGCCAGACTGCGGCGGCGCCGCGGGGCGGCGACGGCGGAGGGCGTCCCGCCGGAGGTGTGGTTTGCTTCATCGTTCATGGGCGGCGGGATTTGGGCGATCGTAGTGACGTACAACCGTCGCGAGCTGCTGCGAGAATGTCTCGCGGCGCTCGCGGTGCAGTCACGGGCCATCGACCGGGTGTTCGTCGTAGACAATGCGAGCACCGACGGGACCGCGGCAATGGTGCGGGACGAGTACGCCGACGTGGAGCTGCTGGCGCTACCTACGAATCAGGGTGGAGCGGGCGGCTTCCACGAGGGGATGAATCGCGCCTACCTGGGCGGGGCCGAATGGTTATGGCTGATGGACGACGACACCATTTCTCGCCCGGACACGCTGGAAGAGCTGCTCGCCGCCGCCGAGCGTGCGACTGAGCTACATCCACTGGTTCTTGCGAGCAAGGCGGTCTGGATGGATGGTCACCTCCATCCGATGAACGTGCCGGGCTTCGAACGCGAGAGGCTGGCCCGGATCGTTGGCGGGGCGGAGCACGGTGTCATGCCGGTGACGTGCGCGACCTTCGTGTCGCTCCTCGTCCGGCGTGAGGCCATCGAGCGGTACGGCCTGCCGGCCAAGCACTTCTTCCTCTGGAGTGACGACATCGAATACACCAACCGCGTTCTACGCGAGGACACCGGCTTCCTCGTCCCGACGAGCGTTGTCGAGCACAGGACGAGGTCGCCGCACACCGCGATGACCGCGCCGCCCGAGCGGTTCTACTTCCACGTCCGCAACACGCTCTACATGCTGCGGAGCGCGCGCGGATATCCAAAGGAGGCGATTCTCTTGGCGTGGGTCCTCGTCTCCTCGATCGCGGTGTACCTGAGCGGCAGCTCGGCCCGGCTACGGGCGCTGCCCTTCATCGCCCGCGGCCTTCGCGACGGGCTGCGGCGGCTGCCCCCGGAGTCCACCCGCTACCCCTTTCGCGAGCGCGAACAGCACGCGCAGCGGAGCGCCGTCGCGGGCCTGGGCTAGCGCCCGATCGCCGAGCTCGAGACCCAGCCACAGCCGCTCGCGGGGCTCGAAGGGGCCTCTGACGAGCATCGCGGCACGGTTGCGCAGCTCGAGCCGTCCGTCGCCGAGCCAGCCGGAGTCACGGGCCGCCGGCTCGCGCACGACCTCGCTCGCCGGGACGTAGAGGCCGGGGTCGCGGTGCAACAGGCGCGCGGTCCACTCGAGGTCGTCGCCCGCGGCGGCGTAGTCGAGGCGCGGCAGCCCATGCCTCTCGATCGCCGCCCGCGCGACGAGCAGCGAGCCGTGACGCGCCGTGCGGATCAACACGCAGCCGTGCTCGTATGCGTCGATCGCCAGTCCTACGTCGGAGACGCTCGGCCACGGGGCCGCGGCGTCGTCGAGCGTCCCGTCCGGTAGCGTCACGCGGCTCGCAAGCAGGGCGGGAAGCGGCAGCGGTCCATCGGCCCGCGACCACTCCAGCAGACGCTCGAGCGCGTTCGCCCTTGGCGTCGCGGTGCCGTCGAGCAGCCAGAACCACGCCGGCGCCTGCGAGAGCGCCGCGCGCACCCCCGCGTCGAAACCCGCCGCCGTGCGCCCTCCCGGTGGGAGCGGAGCGACGATCGCACCGTTCGCGCGCGCGATCTCGGCTTCCTCGGCACGGCAGACCGCCACCACTCCGTCGGGACCGGCCGTCTGGCGACCCACGGCGCCCAGCACCTTGGCAACGCCCGGCGCCGGCGCCCCGAGCACCACCGCCCAAACGCCGGCAGAGCGATCCGGTGCGCCACCCACGAGACTAGCGCCGCACTCGTCGATACCAGGCTCGATTGCGCAGCGACCGCCCGCGAGCCTCACGCAGGAAGCGGATGGGGTTGAGTGGCCGCAGGACGCTCGGGATCGCATCGAGCGCAATCTCCATCTGAAGCTCCGGCGGGATGGAGCGTCCGATACGCCGGATCAGGCGCTCGCCGTCGTGACCCGCCCCGTCGCCCTCCTCGCTCCACATCGCGACGTAGTCGCTCTGCTGGGGCGTGGCCTCGAAGATCGGCGCTCGGTTGGTACGCCGGGCCAGCACCTGGATCACGACCGGGCGCTTGCTCTGAAGAAGCACGCGGCCACGGATCGCGGCCGGGTCGCGCACCTCGTACCAGCCGCGAGCCATCTCGAACGGAACCGTCACGCCGAGCACGCTCCGCCATGCGATGTCGTTCTCCACCAACACCACACGCTCCACCTCGTAGCCGTTGTCGGGCACAAGCGTTCGGAAGAAGAGCTCCGGCGAGAACTGGTAGAAGCCATGGCCGAGGTAGTTGTTCGCCATGGTGTGGATCATCAGGTGGCCGCCGACCTCGACCATCTCCATGTAGCTGCGCAGGGCGACGGGCACGTTGAAAATGTGCTCGAGCGAGCCCCCGTCGAGGACGAAGCTGAACCGCTCCGTGAGGTCGGCGCCGATCGGCTGGTTGAGATCGTGGACGATCGTCGCCCCCTCGTAGTCCGACGCGTCGATCGAGTCGATGGAGTCGGCGCCCAGGGTGCGAAGTAGCGGGTCGAGCACCCAGGGCTCGGCTCGGAAGCTTCGGAAGAACGCGCGCTGCGACGCGCCATCGGGCCAGCGTTCGTGGCGCTTCAACAGCCGGATGAGGCGGCCCGGCCCCACGAACACCGCCTGCTTGCCTATTGTCGCTGTGCGGTCGAGCCGCGCTCCACGCGCCACGGCCTCGACGAGGAACTCCGTCGTGGCGATGCCAAGGCCCACGCCCGCCGGGCTATGCCGCCCGCCGCCGCAAGAACGCGGTCTTCGGCCCGTCGGTCCGGAAGGCGTCGATCTCGGCGCTGTGTGCGCGACGTAAGGCATCGACCGCATCCGGGACCCCGGGCAGGTCCTCGCCATAGTCGTCGAAGGCGACGACCGCGCCCGGCAGGGCCCGCCGCCAGACGAGCTTGAAGTCGCCCCGAACGTAATTCGGCTCGTGGTTGCCGTGGATGTGGGCGAACGACCCAGCAGCGAGGAAGACGCCGATCTCGGCGAAATCGCCGCGGAGCGCCCAGAGCCGCTCGCTCTCGATCGTGCCGAGGATGTGCTCGTAGGACTGGAGCGTGGCCCAGCGGGGTGGCGGCGGGAACCCGTGGCGGCGCTCATACCGCCAGTCCCGGTACGCGTCGACGACCGTGGCCGCCAGCCGCGCTCGCAGCTCCGCGACCGCGCTCATCGCGTGGCGGCGCGCACAGCGCCTAGTACCTCCTCGGAGGCGTCGAGCGCCTGCCTCATGCAATCGTCCATGTCGATGTACACGTAGTTCGCGA
>JACVRW010000045.1 GCA_014534235.1 Thermoleophilaceae bacterium
CAGCCTCATAGCGGTGGGACCCGCCGCGTCGAAGCGAAGGGTCGTTGAGGTTGACGACAACTACTTCGTTCGCGAGGGCGCGCCCCCGACGGTGAGGGTGCGCCGCAACGACGTCGTCGTCTGGGAGTGGGAGGGTCGTAACCCGCACAACGTGACCGTCACGCGGGGTCCGGTGCGGTTCCGGTCTGCCACCAAGACGTCCGGGCGCTACAGGAAGAGGATGACCCGCCGTGGGACCTACAGGATCGTCTGCACGGTCCACGCACCGCGCATGCGGATGACGCTGCGCGTGCGGTAGCCCGTCCGCGGCTGCGGTGCGGCCGCGTCATGCTCAAGGCCTGGGAGCGGGGAGCGATCCAGCTCCCGCTCGATCGCCAGCCCGAGCGCCAGCAGGCACGGTCGCTCCCTGGCCGGGCCGTCGAGCTCGAGGCGTCCGGCAGACCGGCCCGCGTGAGGCCCGCCAGCGGGGTCATACCGGCGAAACCTGCGCCGGCGCCCGGATCGTGTGCCGGATTCGCCACCGAGCCCACTGGCGACCGGCCGTGCCGAGACGCTGCGAGCGGCCGCACACTCCGCCCTTCGCCCCGGCGCGCCAGACTCGGCCGCGGCGTATCTTCGTAGCGCGCTCGCCGCGCCGCCTCCCGGGAGGCGCGCTCCCGGCTCTTGCTCGAGCTCCGGTGCGCAAGTCGTACGCCGGTCCGCCCGAGGCCGCGGAGCACCTCCGGCAGGGCGTCGAGCTGAGCGCCGGAGAGCCCGGAGCGGCTCGCGGCACGCTGGCGCTCGGCCGCACGCTGATGAACTCCGGCCGCACCCAGGATGCGCTCGCGCGGCGTTCAAGCAGACATCCGCAAGGCCGGCCGCCGTGACGAGCACGATCGGCTTCTCGATGGTGCCCTGCTCGGCGCCACCCCGATTCACCGCGACCGCGCCCCCGCTGGCGCCGATCTCGGCCAGGCGCCTGCCGGCACGCTTCTACGCCGCCACGCACTCGCTGGCCGTGACAGAGCGCTTCGACCGCGCCAGGCCTCTTCGTCACCGTGCGCACCGTCGAGACGCACCTGACCCACACCAACCACAAGCGCGACATCGCCTCGCGGGAGGAGCCGCCGGGGGCGCTTGGGTCCTGACCGCCGGGCCCTCAGCCCGCCAGCACCGCGGCCGGCATCAAGGCGTACTCCAGGAAGAACAGGAGCCAGACGCGCATGTAGAAGCGCCTGACGGCATCGTGGTCGCTCGGATCGACTCGAAGCGCCCAGCGCCACAGAAACCCAAGCGCCAACAAGTGTCCGCCGGCGAGCACCCACGGCTGCGCGGCGGGCAGCGCGATTGGTCCCAGCACCGCCATGCCGACGTACCCCGCCGACAGGGCCGCGAGGCCCATCCACAGCGCGCGCCGGGGGCCGAGCCGGACGGTGAATGTCGCGATATGGAAGAGCCGGTCGCCCCTCGCATCGGGCACATCCTTGAGCACCGCGATCGCGAAGGAGAACGGCAGCACGAACAGCGTGAGCGCCACAATCGGCCCCGGGACGCCGCTCAGCTCGGGACGGCCGCCGAGCGAGGCGGCAAAGTGCTCGTAGACGCCCACGTTCACCACCACGGCGCGCACGATGGAGATGCTCGCCGCCGCGAGCGCGGGGAAGCGCTTCAGCCGCAGCGGCGGCGACGAGTAGGCCGTGCCGATCGCCATCGCCGCACCGACCGCGACCGGCTCCACCCAGCCCTGTGTCCAGGCGAGGATGATCGCGGCCGCGGCGCTGACGGCGACGATCCGGCGCGCCGCGCGGAGGCTCAGCTCGCCGGCCGCGATGGGGAGCTGTGGCTTGTTGATCCGGTCGAGATCGACGTCCTCGATTTGGTTCAGGCCGACGATGTACACGTTCACGAGGGCGCCGGCGAGCAGGGTAAGCGCGAGGTCACCGAGCCCGTCGCCGAGCGCCATCCCCGGCAGCTCGGAGGCGGCGATGGCGTAGATCCCCAGGATGCTCGCCGTCGTGCCGATCAGCGTGTGTGGGCGCGAAAAGCGCCACAGCACGGACGTGGCGGCGAGCGGCGCGCCGGCCGCGCGCACGGCCAGGCTACGGGCGGCGGCTCCCACGTCAGGCGCTCCGTCGCGCACGCCGCGCGCGCAGGTTCAGCGCCACGCCGATCGGCACGAACGCCGCGCCCGCGAGCGAGCCCAGGACGAACCGCACGACGAAGCGCACGCGGCGGCCTGCCGTGAGCGGCTCCCGGAGATCCTCGGCCGGCGTCCGCCGCGCGGCCGGGGAGGGGCCCGACGCCGGCTTACGCCCTGCGATCGCGAGGCCATAGGGCGCGCCACCGTCGCGCCCCCAGGGCGCATCGAGGTAGGCGGTCTCGAGCGACGCGAACCCAGCGTTCGTGAACCACTCCCGATACTGCCCTTCGGTGGGGAAGAGCATCCAGGCGTCGGCAAGCCGCCGGGCAAGCCGCCCGCCGGGCGGAAGCGGGCCGGCCAGCAGGGCCACGCCACCCGGCCGCAGGACGCGGTAGGCCTCGGCGATCGCACGCTGCGGATCCGGCCAGTATTCGATGCTCCCGCAGGAGACATAGCGATCCAAGGTGTCGTCCTCGAACGGCAGCCGCTCGGCGTCGCCCAGGACGAACCTGCAAGCGGCCAGGCCGGGCTTTCGCCTGGCGCGGCGCAGCTGGTCGGGGCTTTGGTCGAGCAACGTCACCCACGACGGTTCGACATGCTCGACGACGCCCTCGGTGGAGAAGCCCGTGCCCGCCCCGACGTCCACGGTGCGCAGGCGGCGGTCGTCGAGGTGCGCGAGCGCGAGCGCGGCCGAACGCATCGCCGGCGTCCAGAACAGCGGGTTGACCCAGCGGTCGTACAGCGGGGACAGCGCCCTGTAGAACCAGTAGGCCTCCTTCTTGTGCTGGATGAACCGCATCGCGCGATCGCCTCTTGTCCTCACCATACGGACGCATGACCTGAGGGGTTTATGGCCGGCGCGCCAAGCTCCAGCCCCGCGAGTGGTGACTCGCCCTCGAACAGAACCCGGCCATCGCGACACACCCGGAGCCGCACGACGCCCGCCAGGTACTGCCTCGACCGCATGTCCACCCGCCGAGCCGCGACGTCCGGCACGGGGAGCAGATGCGGCTCGCCCTTGGAGGCCTCGCCCTCGATCTCGACCGCGTGACCCAGCGACCGCCCCCGGACTTGCCAGGTGCGCGGGGTGGCCGCCGCGCGTAACCGCGCCAGGGGCGGCACGAAGCGCAGGACCCGGGTGCCGAGCCGCACGACGACCGCCGTTGGCGAGAGGACATGGCCGGCCAGTCCGAGGCGACCGCCGGCGAACGCCACCGTCGCGTCGCCGCCAGGAAACGAGTCGGCGTGCCCCCACCACCAACGTGCAGGGAAGCCGGGGCCCCAGTTCTTTTCGGCGTACGCCGCCGCGCCGTCGAGGCGCCGCGGCACGCCTCCGAGGCACGCCTCGCCGTGCGCGCTGGCCGTCAGCACCACGGGATGCCAGTACTGCCCGAGGCCGGGCACCGCGTGAGCGGGGCCGAGCGCCCCGAAGACCCTCCCCGGCCAGCGCAGCACGGAACGCAGCCGCAGGTCGACCCAGGCGTCCTCCCCAAGATGAACACGCAGGTCGTCGGCCGAGCCCCGCAGGAGGTCGGCGGCCCGCGCGCCGAAGGAGTCGCGCGAAGCCGCCGCCGGTGTCACCAGCGCGTGCCGCGTAAAAACGCCTGGGTGCGCGGCCAGGGCGACGGTTGCCCACGGCCCCGCGGCGTCCCGGCACACCCCGCAGAGCACCACGACCACCGATCCACCCTCGGCGTCCACGACGCGCCAGTAGTAGCCCTCCATGGCGGTGTCGTGCGCCCGCGCCGGATCGCAGAAGGGCGGGTCGGCGCCGGTGCCGCGATACGCGTCGAGCGGTCGACGAAACACCACCCGTACCTAGCATGCGCCCCGGCGGTGGCGATCTCGGGTCGTGTGGGGTAGCGTCGCGCGAGGGCGTACGTCAGGCCGCGGCTTGCTCGGCGGCCTTTGAAGGGGAGCTTCAGGTATGGATGTCGGGTCGGAGCTGTGGTTCACGCGCGCGGGTAGGAAGCCCGCCCTCCTTGCGGCCGCCCTGGCGCTGCTCGCGCTGGCGTCACCGGCTGCAGCTGACACAGATGGGCGGGGCAAGGGCGCTCCGAAGCTCACGGTCATGACCCGCAACCTTTTCCTCGGGGCCGATCTTGCGCCCGCGATCGAGGCGTCGGGGATTCCGCAGGCCATCGACGGCGCGGGTGTGATCTGGAACGAGTTCCAGCGCACGAGGTTCCCGGAGCGCGCCGTGCCGCTCGCACGTGAGATCAAGAGGTCGAAGGCCGACCTCGTGGGGTTGCAGGAGGTCGCGCTGTGGCGCAAGCAGGCGCCCTCGGACGGCGGCGCGCCACCGGTGAGCCCTCTCCCGGGGGCGACTCCGGCCACCGTGGTGGAGCAGGACTTCCTCGCCATCCTCCGGCGAGCGCTGAGGAGGATCGGCGCGAAGTACAGGGTCGTCGTGGTCCAAGAGGAGTTCGACGGCGAGCTCCCGGTGGACGCCGACCGGTCGGACGCGACCGGCAGCGGGCCGCTGGCGGGCCTGGGCGCCGACTTCGACGCCCGCCTGACCATGCGCGACGTCATCCTGGCGCGCAAGGGGAGCAAGGTGAGCCTCGGCAGGACGCGTAAGGGTCGCTACGAGACCAGGTACGAGCCAAACGTGGGCGGGATCACCATACCGGTCGACCGCGGCTGGGTTTCGGTCGAGGCCAGGATCCGCGGCCAAGGCGCCCGAGGCGCAAGGGCCCGGACGAGCCGGTTTCGCTTCGTCGGCACCCACCTAGAGGCCTTCGGCGATCCAACCATCCGTGAGGCGCAGGCCAAGGAGCTCATCGCCGGGCCGCTTCGCACGCGCAAGCAGGTGATCCTGGTCGGCGACCTCAACTCCGGCATCGCTCGGCACAACGAGCCGGAGAGGCCCGGTGACGACCTGGCGTTCAGGGCGCTGGCAGCGTTCGGGATGAAGGACAACGGCGCCGTCCAGAGTTGCTGCTACGACGACCTCTTCGACCCGAACGCCGTCTTTGACCACACCGTCGACCACGTCCTCACCAAGCCGGGCCTCGAGGCGAAGAGGGCGTACGTGACCGGGGACGATCCGGACGAGAGAACCCCTTCGGGGCTGTGGCCTTCGGACCACGGCGGAGTGGTGAGCAGATTGCAGCTCCGGAAGTAGGCCGGTCTTCAGGAATAAGAGGCGGGCACAGGGGGTTCATCAGACACGTCCTCCGCCCGCCGCCCGCTCCGCATCCTCTTCCTCGCCTCGGCCCCCAACCGCCTGAGCCAGCCGCGCCTAGACGCGGTCACCGAGCTGGGACACGACGTCGAGGTTGCGGTGGTGGACTCGCCGCCGGAGATGGACGCGGCGGTCCGGCGACACCGGCCGGATCTGATCGTATGCCCGATGCTCAAGAGGTTCATCCCCGAGTCGATCTGGCCGAGCATCGCTGTCTCGTGGTCCATCCGGGTTCCCACGGCCGGGCGGGTGTCGCCTCGCGCGCGGCGCACAGAGATCGTGCACCGGCCGTGACGGCCTCCGCCGGGAGGAACTCCCCGCCCACCGGCGAAAACCGCGTCCGTGACGCGCACCGGGACGACGGCACTCACGCTCTCCGAGGAGATCCGGCAGCGCTTCGACGAGTTCAGTCGCTCCCAGAAGGACGTCGGGCAGTACATCGTCGACCACCTGGAGGAGGCCGCCTTCCACACCGCCGAGGAGCTCGCGCGGCGGGCGAACACGTCGAGCTCGACGGTCGTGCGGTTCGCCCAGGCGCTCGGCTTCGAGGGCTTCCCGGAGCTCCAGGCCGCCGCGCGCGACGAGTACCGGCGCGCCCGTGAGAACGGCGCCGCGGCGGCCGACATCGCGGCGCCACCGCTCTTCCCGATCGACCAGACGGAGTTCGAGGCGGCGCTCGCGGCGGACCACGCGAACCTCGTCGAGACCGCCCACAAGGTCGACCGTGACGAGGTTGCGGCCGTTGTCGACCTCATCTCCCGTGCTAGCCGAACGGTTCTCTGCGGCACCGACCAGATGGCGTTCTTCGCGAGCTACCTACGGCACCTGCTCATGCTGCTCGAGCTCCGCGCCGAGGTCGTGGCCTCGCCGAGCCAGGAGGGACTCGCGAAGCTCGGCAGGGTGGACGAGACCACCGTGATGATCGGCTTCTCGGCCGGACGCCCGCAGCCGCTCGTCGTACGCGCGATGAAGCTCGCCCGCCACCGCCGCGCGGCGACGATCGCGGTGGCAGACGCCACGCTCTCCGAGGTCGCCAAGCTCGCCGACCACCGGCTCTACTACTCGTCGAACAGCCCCGCCTACGTCCGCTCCCACACCGCTCTCCTGAGCCTGATCCAGGCGCTCGCGTATGGCGTCTACGCGCTCGACGAGTCGGCCTACGCCGACCGCATCAGGGCTTTCCGGCTGAAGTAGCCCGCGCGTCGCGAACCCGGCGCGCCGCTCCGGCCTGGACGGTTAGGTGGCGTCGTTTTCATGCGAGGGGAAATCGCCTGGTCCGCTCACCGCCTCGCGCTCACCGACGCTATGCGGGTCGAAGCCGCGCTGTGCGGAGGGGTCGACCGGTCCGTGATGGTAGAACTCCGGCCCGCGTGCTCACGTCAAGGAGGTCATTGGTGCTCCGCCGGTCACTCGCGATTTCGCTGGTCTTCGCCGCCGCCCTGGTCGCCGCCGCTCCGGCCGCGGCCACGCGCTACGTGGTGGGGTCGCCGGGATCGGGCGACCCGTTCTTCCCGCTCGCAGGAAACGGCGGGTACAACGTACGCCACTACTCGCTGGACGTCGAGTACGAGCCCGACTCGGACCTGCTCACGGGCAAGACCGTGCTGGTCGCCCGGGCGACGGAGAACCTGCGCCGCTTCAACCTCGACCTGCGGGAGTTCCTCACGGTGTCGAGCGTGAGGGTGAACGGCCGGCGCGCGTCCTACAGCCAGCATTCCGGGCAGGAGCTGTCGATCGATCCCCGCCCGAAGCTGAAGCGGGGCCGTCTCTTCGTGGTCTCGGTCGAGTACTCCGGCACGGCCGAACCGGTCGTCGATCCCGACGGGTCGATCGAGGGGTGGGTCCCGACCGAGGACGGCGCCTTTGTGGTGAACGAGCCCCAGGGCTCGCCCGGTTGGTACGCGGTCAACGACACGCCGCGCGACAAGGCGACCTACGACATCGAGGTGACGGTGCCCGCTGGGCGCGTCGCGATTTCCAACGGGATCCTGCTCTCGCGCCGGGAGCGGGGCGGCAAGACCACATGGCACTGGGTCGAGCGCTATCCGATGGCGCCGTACCTGGCGACCGCCACCAACGGCGTGTTCGAGACGCGGTTCCGCCGGCTCGAGAGCGGGCTGCCGGAGTACAACGCCGTCGATCCCACGACGCGCGTGAACGCTGAGTCCCCGTCCAACCCCGCCCTGGCATGGGAGCGGCTCGAGCCGCAGCCCGAGATCGTGGACTTCTTCTCTGACCTGTACGGCCGGTACCCGTTCGAGAGCGTCGGCGGGATCGTCGACTGGGCGCCGAACGTGGGCTACTCGCTGGAGTCCCAGACGAAGGCGAACTACTGGCGCATCGTCGGGCCGTCGACGGTCGTCCACGAGATCGCCCACCAGTGGTTCGGCAACGCCGTCACGCTCGCCTACTGGCCGGACATCTGGCTGAACGAGGGGTTCGCCACCTGGTCCGAGTGGATCTACGACGAGCGCCACGGCGGGCCGACCGCTCAGGAGACGTTCGACGAGCTGTACGCGATCCCGGAGGACAGCGAGGAGGGGCAGGACCTCTGGTTCCCCGCGCCGGCCGCGCTGCCCGGTCCGGAGGCGCTCTTCCACACGCCCGTCTACGACCGCGGCGCGATGACGCTCCAGGCGCTGCGCCAGAAGGTCGGTGACGCGGTGTTCTTCGAGCTGCTGCGCGACTGGTACCGCAAGAACCGCTACCGCAACGTGACGACGGCCGACTTCATCGCTCTCGCGGAGCGGGAAAGCGGCCAGCAGCTGGACGCCTTCTTCGACGCTTGGCTCTACCAGCCCGGGCGACCCGAGAGCTGGTGAACGACGCCGCCGCGGGCGCCCGCGGCGGTGAGGGGGAGGAGCGCCGTCGTGCCCGGAGCGGAGCCGGGTGCGGCGGCTTGCCCGCGCGCCACCGTGTCGGGAGCCGCGTGCGGCCACTTGCTCGCGGCGCCGTGTCATCGAGGGGTCGGGTACGGACCGCTGGATGACACAGCGACCAAAGACGGCCGGCCGCGCGGCCGATCCGGTGGAGCCACCCGCGTACCCAGCCGGCTTCTCCGCTCCGGCCGAATCGGCGGCGCCCGCTTAGCCGGGGGGACCGAACCTGGCGGTGCCACCCGGGACCGCCGCGCGCTCGGGCTATCCTGAGTAGGCCGATGGAGACGGGCACCTTCAGAGTCAAGGCCGGACTCGCCGAGATGCTCAAGGGCGGGGTGATCATGGACGTGGTCACCGCCGAGCAGGCGAAGATCGCCGAGGACGCGGGCGCCGCCGCGGTGATGGCGCTCGAGCGCGTGCCTGCCGACATCCGCGCCGCCGGCGGCGTGGCGCGGATGGCGGACCCGACCAAGATCGCCGACATCCAGGGGTCGGTGACGATCCCGGTCATGGCCAAGGCGCGCATCGGGCACTTCGTCGAGGCGCAGGTGCTCGAGGCGCTCGAGGTCGACTACATCGACGAGTCGGAGGTCCTGACGCCCGCCGACGAAGCCCACCACATCGACAAGTGGGCCTTCAAGGTGCCGTTCGTCTGCGGCGCCACCAACCTGGGCGAGGCGCTCCGCCGGATCGCCGAAGGGGCGGCGATGATCCGCTCCAAGGGCGAGGCCGGGACCGGGAACGTGGTGGAGGCCGTCCGCCACATCCGCCTCATCACCGGCGAGATCCGCCGCCTTGGGTCTCTGAGCCCGATGGAGCTGCCGACCGCCGCCAAGGAGCTGCAGGCCCCGCCCGAGCTCGTCCGTGACGTCGCCGAGAGCGGCCGCCTGCCGGTGGTCCTCTTCTGCGCCGGCGGCATCGCCACGCCCGCGGACGCGGCGCTCATGATGCAGCTCGGCGCGGAGGGCAACTTCGTCGGCTCGGGCATCTTCAAGTCCTCCGACCCGGCGCGGCGGGCGCGGGCCATCGTCGAGGCCACGACCCACTACGACGATCCCGAGCGGGTGGCGGCCGCCTCGCGCGAGCTGGGCGAAGCCATGCCGGGCATCGAGATCGGCACGCTGCAGGCGGACGGCGGCCTGCTGCAAAACCGCGGCTGGTGAGCCCTCCCGTCGTCGGCGTGCTCGCCATCCAGGGCGACTTCGAGGCGCATGCCCGCGCGCTCCGTGACGTCGGCGGCGAACCGCGGATCGTGCGCACCCCCGAGGACCTCGACGGCCTGGACGGGCTCGTCATCCCCGGCGGTGAGTCGAGCACGATGACGCTCGGGATCGAGCGCGAGGGGCTCGCCGAGCCCCTGCGCGAGCTCGCTCGAAGCGGCCGCCCGGTCCTCGGCACGTGCGCCGGTCTCATCATGCTCGACCGCGAGCACCTGGGACTGCTGGACGTGACCGCTCGCCGCAACGCCTTCGGGCGCCAGCTTCACAGCTTCGAGACGGACCTCGACCTGGACGGCCTCGGGCCGCTTCGCGCGGTCTTCATCCGCGCGCCGTGGGTGGAGGAGGCCGGCGGCGACGTGGAGGTGCTGGCCGACGTGGACGGCCATCCCGTGGCGGTGCGGCAGGGCAACATCCTCGCCGTGGCCTTCCACCCGGAGCTCACGGACAACCGCACGCTGCACCAGTGGCTGCTCGCCCACGCGGGGGTGGCCTCGTGAAGGACCAGCGCGCCGAGGCGCTCGCTCGGATCCTCGTGCGGTACTCGACCAGGGTGCGGACGGGCGACGTGTGCGTGATCCAGTCGACTACGGCCGCCGAGCCGCTCGTCCAGGCGGTCTACGAGGAGGTGCTCCGCGCCGGCGGGCTGGCCGTCATGCAGCTCACGACCTCCGGCGCGCAGGCGGCCTTCTACGACCTCGCGAGCGACGATCAGCTCGACTGGATTCCGCCCCCCGCCACATGGGCAGCCGAGAAGGCCGACGTGCGGATCGCGATCCTGGCCGACCTCAACACGCGCGAGCTCTCGAACGCCGACCCGAAGAAGCAGGCGCGGGCGCAGAAGGCTCGGAAGCAACTGATGGAGACGTCGATGAGGCGGTCCGCCGCGGGCGAGCACCGCTGGGCGCTGACCCTCTTCCCCACGAACGCCTACGCCGGCGAGGCGGAGATGTCGCTGCGGGACTATGAGGACTTCTACTACGCGGCGTGCCTCGCCACCGACGGCGACCCGGTGACGGCCTGGGAGCGCCAGTCCGATCGCGTCCGGCGCCTCGCCGACTGGACCGAGGGCAGGGAGGAGGTGCGGATCGTCGCCGATGGCACCGACATAACCCTGGGCGTGGGCGGGCGGCGCTGGATCCCCTGCGTTGGCGAGCACAACATGCCCGACGGCGAGTTCTTCACCGGCCCGATCGAGGACTCCGTGAACGGCGAGATCGCGTTCTCGTTCCCCGCGAGCTACGGCGGCCGGACCGTCTCCGGCGTCCGGATGCGGTTCGAGGGGGGGAAGGTGGTGGACGCCTCCGCGGAGCAGGGCGAGGAGTTCCTCCACGAGATGCTCGACACGGACGCGGGCGCCCGCCGCCTCGGAGAGCTCGGGATCGGCACGAACTACGGCATAGAGACCGGCACCAAGGAGATCCTGCTGGACGAGAAGATCGGCGGGACGGTCCACCTCGCGATCGGGATGAGCTATCCCGAGACGGGCGGCGAGAACAGCTCCGCCGTCCACTGGGACATGGTCTGCGACCTACGCGAGGGCGGCTCGATCACCGTCGACGCGTTGGAGCTCCAGCACGACGGGCGGTTCGTCGTCTAGCGACCGCCGGGCCGGGCGTAGACTCAGCCTATGGCCGGTCACTCCAAATGGGCGTCGATCAAGCACCGCAAGAAGGCGGTCGACGCGAAGCGGGGGCAGCTCTTCACGAAGCTGTCCCGCGCGATCACCGTCGCCGCCCGCGAGGGCGGCGGTGACCCGGACGGCAACCCGGCCCTCGCGCTCGCGGTTCAGAAGGCACGCGACGCCTCGATGCCGAAGGACAACATCGAGCGGGCGATCGCACGAGGCACCGGGGCCGACTCCGATGCCGATGCGTACGAGGGGGTCGTGTACGAGGGCTACGGCCCGGGTGGAGTCGCGATCATGGTCGAGGCCCTGACCGACAACCGCAACCGCACGAGCTCCGAGATCAGGCACCTGTTTACGAAGCAAGGGGGCAGCCTCGGCGAGCCGGGGTCGGTGGCGTGGACCTTCGAGAAGAAGGGCGAGGTGGTCGTGGACGGCGGACGCTACTCGGAGGACGATCTGCTCCCGGCGATCGACGCCGGCGCGGAAGACGTGGCGATGGACGGCGACGTCTGGGAGATCGTGACCGGGCCGGGAGAGCTGGCCGCGGTGCGCGAGTCCCTCGAGCAGGCGGGGGTCGAGATCGAGTCGGCCCAGCTCGTGCAGCGTCCGACCACCCGGACGCCGGTGGGCGACGACCGAGTGGGCGCGCTGATGCGTCTCATCGAGGCGCTCGAGGACCACGACGACGTGCAGGCGGTCCACGCGAACTTCGACGTGGACGCCGACGTGCTGGAGCGGGTCGCCGCGGCCTAAGCGGCGCCCAAGCGTCCTGCTTTGCTGTTGTCCTGCAACAGCTGCCCGGGACGGTGGGGGGAGGCGTCCGGCGCCGCCCGCAGAATCAAGCGGGTGGTGATCGTCCTCGGCATCGATCCCGGCACCGCGCACACCGGCTATGGCGTGGTGCTTTCGCGCGGGCGGACGCTGGCGGCCCTGGACGGTGGCGTGATCGAGACGGGGCCGGGTGCGCCGCTCGAGCGCCGGCTCGCCGCGATCCACTCGAAGGTGAGCGACCTGATCCGGCAGCACGCCCCCGAGGCGGTGGCCGTCGAGGAGCTCTACTTTGGACGCAACGCCCACACCGCGTTCGCGGTGGGGCAGGCCCGCGGCGTCATCCTGCTGTCCGCGGGCTTGCACGGCGTCCCATGCTTCTCGTACACGCCGCAAGCCGTGAAGCACGCGGTCTGCGGCGCCGGCGGCGCGGAGAAGGAGCAGGTCCAGCGCATGGTCGGCGCCCTGCTGTCGCTGCCGCAGGCGCCGGCGCCGGACCACGCAGCCGACGCCCTGGCCGTGGCGATCTGCCACGCAAACGGTGCGCCGCTCAGGGAGGCGATCCCGTGAAGGGGCGGTTCGGGTGATCGCCTCCGTGCGCGGCGAGGTCGTGTCCCGCCGCCCGGGCGAGGTCGTGCTCGAGGCCGCCGGCGTCGGCTACCGGCTGGCCGTCTCCACGGAGACGCTGCGGGGCGTGCCGGCGGTCGGCCGGGAGGGCCGGCTCCTTGCACACCTCGTCGTTCGCGACGACGGCATGCAGCTGTACGGGTTCTCCACCGGGTCCGAGCGGGAGCTATTCGTGATGCTGATCGGCGTGCAGTCGGTCGGCCCCAAGGTCGCGTTGGCGGTTCTCTCGGGCGGGACGCCCCGCGAGCTGCTGAACGCGATCGCGTCGGGCGACTCGGCCCGCTTCCAGGCCGTGCCCGGCATCGGCAAGCGCACCGCCGAGCGAATCATCGTCGAGCTGCGCGAGAAGGTGGCGGGCACTGTGAGCGACGAGATCGTGGTGCGCCGCACGCGGGCCGATGATCCGCGCACCCTGGCGCGCGAAGGGCTACACGGGCTCGGCTTCAGCCCGCAGGAGGCGGACGCCCTGCTCGACAAGGTCCGCGGCGACACGCCCCAGGACCTGATCTCCGAGGCCCTGAGGGCGGCCCGGTGACCGGCGGGATCAAGACACCGGGCGTCGAGCGGGTCCACGATCCGGTCGCGCTGCCAGCCGAGGAGGACCTCGACCGCTCGCTGCGTCCGAAGCGGCTCGAGGACTTCATCGGCCAGGACCGGGTGAAGGAGCAGCTCGCCGTCTTCATCGAGGCCGCCCGCGCTCGGGGGGAGGCGCTCGACCACGTGCTCCTGGCGGGCCCGCCCGGCCTCGGCAAGACCTCGCTCGCCCAGATCGTGGCGAACGAGCTCGGCGTGGAGTTCGTGCCCACGGCCGGGCCGGCGCTCGAGCGCAAGGGAGACGTGGCGAGCTACCTGACCGCGCTCGAGCCGCGAAGCGTGTTCTTCGTCGACGAGATCCACCGGTTGCCGCGCGCGCTCGAGGAGACGTTCTATCCGGCGATGGAGGACCGCAGGCTGCCGATCACGGTGGGCCAGGGGGCGGGCGCGCGCGTGGTGACGCTCGACCTGCCCGAGTTCACGCTCATCGGCGCCACGACCCGCGCGGGGCTGCTCACCACGCCGCTGCGCGACCGCTTCGGTGTGACGCACCGGCTGGAGCTTTACTCGCCCGCCGAGCTCGGGCGCATAGTCCGCCGCTCCGCCGGCATCCTCGAGGTGGAGATCGACGATCGCGGCGCGGAGACGATCGCCGCCCGCGCGCGCGGAACGCCGCGGGTGGCGAACCGCCTGCTGAGGCGCGTCCGCGACTACGCGGAGGTGCGCGGCGCCGGCCACATCGACGCCGCGGTGGCGCGGGAGGCGCTCGACCTGCTCGAGGTCGACGCCGCCGGCCTCGACCGCCTGGATCGCGACATCCTGCGCGCGATCTGCGCCAAGTTCGGCGGCGGGCCCGTGGGTCTGTCGACGCTCGCGGTCGCGGTCGGCGAGGAAGCGGACACGATCGAGGACGTGTACGAGCCGTACCTGCTCCAGCAGGGGTTCCTGATGCGGACGCCGCGGGGGCGGGTGGCCACCGAGGCGGCGTTCGGGCACCTTGGACTCGAGGCACCGCGCGAGTCGTCGCAGAGGCTGTTCTGATCCGACGCGGGGCGGGCGTCCCGACCCGCCCCTACCGGGAAGTGAAGCCCGCGAGTGCCACGTCCCTTCCCCGCCGCTCGAGAAGGCACCACTTGGCGCGGCGCGAGATGTTGCGACGGAACCGGAATCGAACCCGTCGGCGGCCCCGCGGCCACAGGCGGGTGCGGTCGACCTTAACGCCGCTGATGAAGACGAAGCTCGTGCCGCACGTCGCCCGGATGCGGTTGCCGTAGAGCTGGCGGCGTACGCGACGGGGCGCGCCCGGAAGCACACGCACGGTCAGCAACCGGTCGTCCAGCGTAAACCGGATGCGGGCCTCGCTGTCGGTTGCCCGCCTCGTGCCGGCTCCCGCCGTGGGCGCGCTCGCCAGCGCGACAAAGGCGATGCAGGCGGCGAGCAGGATCGGGAGCGACCTCATCGCACGCCTACGTCCCTCGACGGTATGCGCAGGGGGCGGGCGGCGCCCGCCCCCTCGCACATCAATGACCTACGGGTCGACGAAGACCCAGAGGCCATAGTCCATGTCGCTTCCGAGGACGTACGTCCGGCCGTCGTCGCCGACGAAGGCCTCCACGCCCCAGAAGTCGTTGCCCATCGGGTCCAGATATCCGCCGACTTCCACGAGCTCGCATGTGCTCGTATCGGCGGGCGGGTTGGCCGGGTCGTATGGCACGCCGCCGCACTGGATCTGGACGACGCGCATGCCTCCCGAGTAGTACGAGATGTACGCGAGGCTCGCGTTCTGCGGATCGGTGGCGACCTCGTGCACCGTGAACTCGCCGTGGCCGAACGCCATCTCCTCGTCGTGCGCCTCATCGATCGCGTAGGTGTCGAGCTCCTCGCCCGTCGCCGCGTCGAAGAGGTGGACATACCCCCAGCCGTCGAAGGCGGCCCTCATCGTGACCTGCTGGCCGACCGTGCCGATCGCCGGTTCGGTCCCCGAGTAGGGCACGCTGTAGTCCGGCTCATCGCCGAACAACAGGTGCATCGCCCGGTGGCCGATGCACACCGCCGGAATCGTCGGCGTGAACTCGTGGCCCTGGCTACCGCAGAACTGCGCATCTGGCGCATCACCGGCCTGCGCGCCGACGTGGTGGTTAGCCACGATCGCCGCGTCGTAGCCGAGGTTCTGCGCGAACTCGACCTTCTCCGAGAAGAAGCAGGCCTCGTAGTTCGCCGACGGATCCTCGACCGGCCCGCGCTGTAGCACCAGGATCAGCGTCGCATCGTCCGGAACGTCGGCCCGAGCGCGAACCTCGTCGGCCGTCGGAACGTCCTCGGTCGACTGCGGACAGCCGTATCCGCCGTACACCGTCAAGCCGCTGACCTGCCTGCCGGGCTGCTCAACGATTGGCTCGGTCCAGCCGAACTCGCCCGCCGGGTACTCGCCGGCCACGCCCGGGCCGCCGGTATCGATCGTGAAGATCGCCCGGTACGGCGAGAAGTCCTCATCGGTGCCGATGAAGAACCGGTTGTCGACCGTGTACTCCGCCTGGTGGGCGTTGCCCTCGGGCGGCAGCGAGATCCCCGTCGACTCGAGCAGCTCCGGATCGGGATTGGTGTACTCCGTGTCGTCCAGGCAGACCGGGTTCGCCGGGTCGTTCACGTTCAGCGTGACGAAGCCGCCGTCCCAGTACGACAGCAGCATGATCCAGTTGCCGCCTATCTGCTTGACGATCATGTCGTGCAGCGACGACTCGGTCACGCCGATCTCGGGCTGATCGATCCGCCCGTCCTCCTCCCCGATCGCCGGCCCGCAGTACTGGTTGAGGTTGAGGTCTGCGATCAGCCGCGGCCGGTGCGGGTTCGTGATGTCGAGGATGTCGACGTCGGTAGCCTCGGCGTTGTCCGTCATGACGACGTAGGCGCGGCCCGTGGCCGGGTCCTGCCATGCGAACGCGCTGTGGATGTCGTTCACGTCGCCCGGATTGCGATCGCCGAAGTGCTCCGAGAGCTTCCTCGGCTTCGCCGGGTCGGTTACGTCATAGAGCGAGACGCCGCCCTTGCCGTTCTTCCCGCACTGCTCGTTGTTCATCACGAGCATCTCGCCCGTGAACCACTTGGTGTCGATGTCCACCACCTGCATGCCCTCGCCGGGACGGCTGTCCTGGGAGTGCGGGATGAACGTGATGATCGGGAAGTCGAAGGCCTCTTCGACGGTGTCCACCTCCGGGAGGCTTTCGACGTTCGAGATGTCGATCACCCAGACGCCCGCGTCGGGGAGGCCGGACTCGGCGTTCGCCGCGCAGTCGGGCTCACCCCAGTTGGCCAGGTAGGCCACTTCGCCGTCCGGGTCGACGGCTACGTCGGCCACCAGGTCCGGCTTGGTCTCCCTGCTCGTGACTTGAGTTGTACCGAGCAGGTTCAGTGGTTTTTCGCCAAATGGGCCGGGGCCTGCCAGGAAGCCCGGACCGTGCATCTGGCCGCTCGCCGTCGCAGGCAGCATCGCGACGGCGAGGAAGGTGAATGCGGCGAGCACCAGGGCGGCGCATCGTCTCCGCATCGTTCTCCTCCCTTCGTCGTCCGCGCGGGGAACCGCGCGTGGTCCATTGAGGCCCCTCGTTTGCGTGTGGGAGGGCTCGTCCACGCCCACGTAACCGAATGGACGCCCGGAGTTAGCCGTTTGGTACCAGCCCGCCATATCGAAGGGGCAATCCGCGGTCGGGGATCCTAAATCACCGACTCCCGAGCGTCTAGCCGACGGCAGCGATGTCGTCGTAGAGCACGTCGCTCGACGCCGGCGTCTCGTACGACCTCACCGCGCCGGGCACTTCCGGTGACGGCCTGCCGCTAACCTGGAAGGCGGACGGCTAACCTGAGACGTCCATGCCGATCTTCATCTGCCCGAACTGCGGCGACCGCAGCGTGTCCACCGAGCGGACCGCGGGGTTTCAGAGCCGCGCCCGGGCATGCAAGAAGTGTGGGTTCGGGTTCCTCTTCGAGCTCCTCGATGACTACTACCCGGCGCCCAACGCGGCTTTCTTCATCCTCGACCAGCAGGCCCGCCTCATCGGCACCGGTCGCGGCGCCCGCGAGCTGACCGGGCTCGGCGACCTCGACGTGATCGGACGGCCGGTGCAGGACGTGCTGAACCTCCAGTTCGAGACCGGTGACGACCACATTTCGACGGCGCTCGAGTGGGGGGTACGGGTGCTCGACAAGCCGGTCGTAGTACACGCCGAGGGCGATCGTCCGGAGCCGGCGAAGGCGGACATCTTCCCGGCCTATGACGACGACGGTGGGCTGCTGCTCGTGCTGACCCCCCAATGACCAGCCGCACGCGGAACTTCACGATCCTCGGGCTCGTGATCGCCCTGCTCGTGGCGGCCGGGCTCGTCATCGCCTCGAAGGAGACGAAGCTCGGTCTCGACCTGCAGGGCGGCATCGAGCTGGTCTACGAGGCACGGCCGACTCCGCAGGTGCCGGAGGTCACGCCCCAGGCCATCGACGACGCCATCGAGACGATGCGGGAGCGGGTCGACGCGTTCGGCGTAGCCGAGCCGGAGATCCAGCGCTCGGGGAGAGACCAGATCTCCGTGGGCCTGCCGGACGTACAGAACGTCGATCGGGCCCGGGAGCAGGTCGGCACGACCGCGCAGCTCCAGTTCTACGACTGGGAGCCGAACGTGCTCGTTCGCGACCCCGACTCGCCGTTCGCGGGCTCGAAGGCGCTCTACGACGCCGTCGAGGCGGCCTCGAAGCAGAAGCCGAAGGTCGAGCGAACGGACGTGCCGCCCGGCTCGGATCTCTCAGCGAAGCAGGCCGACGAGCAGAACGACACGAACGCGGGCGACCAGTACTACCTGTTCGGCGCCGACCACTTCCCGATCGGGCCCGACGGCGAGCCGCTCCGTTTCGAGCGCTACCAGCCGTCGGGCAGCTGCGAGGAGCTCCTCGCCGACTTCGAGCGGGAGCCCGGGCCGCCCAACGAGTACCCGGAGGGGACCGAGTGCAAGAAGCAGCTGGAGGCGCTCGGTCCGGGCGGACCGCCCGACGGCTCGAGGGTGTTCAAGGTTCCGAAGGGCATCGTGGTCGTCGAGGCTGAGCCGGTCGAGGGCCAGTCCGAAAGGGTGCAGCGGTACTTCGTGCTGGAGGACGACTCGGAGCTCTCCGGCACCGACATCAAGAACCCCGAGGCCAACACCGACCCGCAGACGAACGAGCCCGTCGTCACCATGGAGTTCACCGACAAGGGCCGGGAGGCCTTTGCGCGGGTGACGAAGCGGATCGCGGAGCGGGGCTCGAAGATCATCCTGCCGCCGGGCTCCGACCGCGAGCAGGCGTTCCAGCGATTCGCAATCACGCTCGACGACCGCATCGTCTCGCTCGCCACGATCGACTTCATCCAGAACCCGGAGGGGATCGACGGCAGCACCGGGGCGCAGATCGAGAACATCGGCGACTTCGAAGCGACGAACGACCTCGCTCAGAGCCTCCGCATCGGCGCGCTTCCGGTCGAGCTCAAGCTGATCTCGGAGACCCAGGTTTCGGCGACGCTCGGCCAGCAGGCACTCGACCAGGGCCTGCTCGCCGGCGCGGCCGGGCTTGCGCTCACGATCCTCTTCCTGCTCGTCTTCTACCGCGTGCTCGGCTTGGTCGCGACGGTCGCGCTCCTGATCTACGCGGTGCTGCTGTTCGCGCTCGTGAAGCTGATCCCGATCACGCTGACGCTGCCCGGCATCGCGGGCCTGGTGCTCACGCTGGCGGTGGCGGCCGACGCCAACATCGTCATGTACGAGCGAATAAAGGAGGAGGCGCGCGCCGGGAGGTCGATACCGGCCGCGATCTCGGCGGGCTATACGAAGGCCCTCAAGACGATCATCGACGCGAACGTCGTCACGATCGGCGTTGCGTTCATCCTCTTCACGCTGGCCACGGCCGGCGTAAAGGGCTTCGCGTTCACGCTCGGGATCGGCACGCTCGTGTCGCTCTTCACCGCGGTGCTCGCCACCTCGGCCATCCTCGGCACGATGGCGCGGTCGCGGCTACTGCGGCGCCCGAGCGCCCTCGGTGTGGGCAAGCGGCAGGCTGGCTGGAGCTTCGACTTCATGGGCTCCTCGCGCTGGTTCTTCTCCGCCTCGGGCGCGATCATCGCGGCCGGGGCGATCGCGATCGCCACCCTCGGGATCAACTTCGGCATCGACTTCGAGTCGGGCACCCGGATCACCACGCCGCTCGAGCGGGCCGCGAGCGTCGAGGACGTCCGCGGCGCACTCGAGCCCCTGGGCTACGGCGACGCTCAGATCCAGGAAGTCGACGACCCTGAGCTCGGGCGGAACGTCGTCCAGATCGCGGTCCCGCAGCTCGAGCCCGATCAGGTCACCGAGGTCGAGCGCGCGCTCGACGAGGACTTCGGCGTGGCGGGCGACGAGTTTTCCTCGACCTCTGTCGGGCCAACATTCGGCGAGCAGATAGTGCGCACCGCGGTGATCGCGGTCATCGCCTCGCTGCTGCTGATCGCGATCTACATCGGCTTCCGCTTCGAGTGGAAGTTCGCGGTGCCCGTCCTGATCGCGCTCGCACACGACCTGCTTATCACCGCCGGCGTGTACGCGCTGGCCGATCGCGAGCTGACGAGCGCCACCGTCGCCGCGTTGCTCACGATCATGGGCTACTCGCTGTACGACACGATCATCGTGTTCGACCGAATACGCGAAAACGTGCCGCGCATGCCGCGGGCCACGTTCTCCCAGATCGCGAACCGCTCGATGTCTGAGGTGCTCACGCGCTCGCTCGCTACGAGCTTCTCGACGCTGATGCCGATCGGGGCGCTGCTCCTCTTCGGTGGCGAGACGCTTCAAGACTTCGCCTTCGCGCTGCTGGTCGGCGTGCTCTCCGGCGCCTACTCGTCGATCTTCATCGCCACGCCGGTCCTTGTGGAGTGGAAGGAGCGCGAGCAGACCTACATGAGGCGGCGCCGCCTCGTGATGGAGGAGCACGGCGGCCTGGTGCCCGCGTTCGCCACCGGGACGATCGCCGAGGAGCCCGCGCTCGCCGCGGCGGCCGCCGGGGGCGGTACGACGCGCGCCGGCGCCGCGAGGCGGTCGCTGGAGCGCGCCGGGCGGCGAAGGGCGCCCGCGGCGAAGCCGCCGGCGCCCACCGATGGCGGGG